>DASSZQ010000172.1:0-24429 GCA_035702755.1 Solirubrobacteraceae bacterium
GCTAGCCGGCGGCTAGAGGATGCCGATCTCGGAGTTGTCGCCCACCATGAACCGGTACGCCCGCGGCTGGCGGTTGCCGCGGCCGATGCGGACATTGCGGCCGAGCAGCGACGACTCCATGCGCCCGTCGAGATCGCGGACCTCGGAGCCGGCGAGCAGAATGGAGTGCTCGACCTCGGCGTTGCTGATGGTGCAGCCGTCGCCGACCGCGGTGTAGGGCCCGACGTAGCAGTCGCTCAGATGGGCGCCGGCGCCGATGATCGCCGGGCCGCGCACCGCCGAGCGCTCCAGCCGGGCGCCCGGCTCCACAACAACCCGGCCGTCGACCTGGGAGTCGACGAGGTCGCCCTCCACCCGCGTCTCGATGGTGTCGAGCACCAGCCGGTTGGCGGCGAGCATGTCCTCCAGGCGGCCGGTGTCCTTCCACCAGCCCTTGACGATATGGGGCTCGACACGCCGCCCCTCGTCGACGAGGTGCTGGATGGCGTCGGTGATCTCCAGCTCGCCGCGCGCCGAGGGCGTGATCGCCCGGGCGGCGTCGTGGACGGCCGGGGTGAACATGTAGACGCCGACGAGGGCGAGATCGGTCCGGGGCGAGGGCGGCTTCTCGACGAGGCGGACGACGGCGCCGTCCTTGAGTTCGGCGACCCCGTAGTTCTCCGGGTCGGCCACCGGCGTCAGCAGGATGAGCGCGTCCGGGCTGTGGTCGGAGAACTGGCGCACCAGCTCCTCGATCCCCCCCTGGAGCAGGTTGTCGCCCAGGTACATGACAAACGGCGAGCTGCCCAGAAACGGCTCGGCGGTGAGCACGGCGTGGGCGAGGCCGGCCGGCTCGTCCTGGACGATGTAGGTGATGGCGACGCCGAAGCGCTCCCCGTCGCCGGTGGCGGCCCGGATCTCGTCCCCGGTCTCCGGAGCGATGATGATCCCCACCTCCTCAATCCCGGCGTCGGCCATCGCCTGGATGGCGTAGAACAGCACCGGGCGGTTGGCGACCGGCACCAGCTGCTTGGCGCTGGTGTGGGTGATCGGCCGCAGGCGCGTGCCCTTGCCGCCGGAGAGGATCAGGCCTTTGAGGGGTGGCATGCGCGCAGAATCTAGATCAATACGCGCCGGCGAGCTTGCGGTGGTCCCAGCTGGCGGTGCGGCGCGCGACGAAGTGCAGCGCCACCCGCTTGGCCGCCTGCGCCTCGATCGCCTGCATCGCCCCGGGCTGGAGCGCACCCCCTCCGTACCGCTGCGCCAGATCGGCGCCCAGGCGGGCGACGACGTCACGGTCCCGGTGGATCTCGGTCTCGGCCTCGATCATCACCCCGCGCAGCTGGTCATACGTCTCGCCGGCCTCGATCTGGAGGGTGGCGCGGGGATCGCGCTCCAGGTTGCGGACCTTCTGGGACTTGGCGTACGTCCACGCCCACAGGTCGCCGTCGCGCACCACGTACCACAGCGGCATGAGGTGCGGCCATCCGGAGCGGCCGTTGGTGGCGCAGATGACCGTGCGCTGCTCCGCCAGGAAGGCGGCGATCTCCGCCTCGGTCAGCGTGATCTGGCGGCGGCGGCTCGTCAATGGGAGACGAGCTGCGCGCCGGAGCCGATGGCCAGCGCGGCCTCGCGGACGGCCTCGCGAGCCGCCGCGGGCTCCAGCACGGCGGCGTCGCCGGCCTCCTTGAGCGTCTCGCGCACCAGCCAGTCCACACCGGCAAATCCCAGCTCCACGATGACGGCGCCGTCGGCGAGCTCGGCGACGACGTTGCGCTCCTCCCGCGCCCAGCGGGCGCGCTCGGAGGAGATCCACACGCGGGCGCGACTGGAGGCCGGCACCTCGCCGGTTCTCGGCCAGCCGTCGACGTCGGCGGCCGGGTCGACGTCCGGGCGCGCCTCAAATGTCTGGTCGGTCACCGTCGCTGACTTGATCCGGTCCAGGCGGAAGTGGCGGACACTGTCGCGCGAGGGGTCAAAGCTGGCCAGGTACCAGCCCTCCCGGCCGTTGATGAGCGCGTAGGGCTCGACGAGGCGGGTCGAGAACTCGTCCTCGTTCTCCTTGTAGTACTCAAACGACAGCATGCGCCGCCGGGCGATCGCGCTTGAAACCACACCGGCGATCTCCGGGCTGTCCACACCGGGGGTGGCGAACTGGAGCCCCTCGTGGACCGGGTCCTCGCCCAGCGCGGCGACCACCTTCTCCCGGACCGAGCTCAGCGACCCCTCCGGGATGTGCTCGCCGATGAGGTCGATGGCGGCGATCAGCGCCTTGGCCTCGACGGGCAGCAGGCGGGCGGGGCGGGCGAACGAGTCGCCGTAGGGCTCCGGGTCGACCTCGATGGAGCCGTCCGGGTGGATCTCGGCGTATAGGACATACGTGCCGGCGCCGAAGTTGACGACGTTGAGGACGGCGATGTCCTCGCGGAGTTCCTGCTCGGAGACCTTCAGCGCCGCCTGCAGGTCGCCGGTGTCCAGCAGCCGCCCGGCACGGCCGGCGTCGATGAGGATGCTGGCCAGCGTCACCAGCCGGGCGAAGCGCTCCGGCCGGATGGCCGCGTCGGCGCGGGCGGCGGCGGCCTCCTCGCGCTCGGCGCCTCCGGGCGGGGTGCCACGCTCGGCACCGGCGGCTGGGTCGGCGCCGCTCACGGCTTCGGCCACCTGGGGCTCGCCGGAATGGCGCTCCACCAGCAGGCCGACCCGGTCGCGCAGTTCGCTGACCAGCTCCGGCGGGCCGATGATCCGGGCGTTCTCGCCGAGGCCGAGCGTCCAGGCGATCAGCTGCCGGGCGTTGGCGTACGGGGTGATGAACAGCCGGTCGCCGGGATCCTCGTCCTCGGCGGCGGCGCGGATCTCGCCGTAGCGGCCGAAGTGACGCTCGATCTGCCAGGCGATGCGGCTGGAGATCCACACCTCGGCGACGCCGACGGGGTCGCCGAACTGCCAGTCGATGCGATTGGCGTACGCGCGGGGATCGAAGTTGTCCGGGCGCTGGAAGTCATGCTCGGCCTTGGTCGCGTAGCCCACCTTGCCCTGGATGCGCGACAGGCGGAAGACGCGGATGGCGTTGCGCTCATGCGAGCGGCCGACGACATAGAACTGGCCGCCCTGGTACAGGAGCTGGTACGGATCGACGCGACGGCTGGAGACCTCGTCACGCTCCATCGTGTGGTAGTCGAAGACGATCGTCTTGCGGCGAAAGATCGCCGTCTCGATCTTGGCCAGGCGCTGGGAGACCTCATGTCCCCCGGCCGAGCCGGTGATGCCGAGGGCGACGGTGCTCTGCTCCGGCGCGTTGAGCGGGCTGGGGCGGCCCCACGAGATCTGCTGGAGGGCCAGGCGCAGCGGCTCGGCGTAGGCGAACTCCCCGTCGAGCAGCTGCAGTGCCGTGTGCAGCGCGGCCAGCTCCTCGTCGGTGAAGGCGATCGCCGGCAGGTGGAAGTTCTCCGGCGGCAGCGAGTAGTTCTCCTGCTCCACCAGGCCGTCGACGGGCTTTTCGACCGCCAGCGCAATCCCCAGCGCCTCCAGTTCCGAGCGGTCGGCGTAGAAGCGCCGGGCGAACGCGTCCTCGTTCATGACGCTGTAGCCCTCGACGTCTCGCCTGATCTCCGGGGCGGTCACCGGCCGCCGCTCGGCCATCAGGTACGAGATCAACGAGAGCTGACGAATCAGTTTCTCGGTGTCCTTTGCCATCCCTTCACGGGACTGTAGCCGGGGGGCTTGACCCGGGGATCCGTATGTTCCGCGGCCTGCGGTATTTGCGCACTTTTGGGGCGGTGTGCGACAGATCGATGACAATCTCGCCGCCGAGGCCGCGTGGGCGGCCGGGGCGGCCGGGGCGGCCGGGGCGCCGGGGCGCGCGTGGGCGGACGAGGCCGCGCGGGCGGCCGGGGCGGCCGGGGCGGCCGGGGCGCCGGGGCGCGCGTGGGCGGGGCGGCGGATGCGGTTGACGGTGGCCGTCAGGCGGCGCGGCGCTCGTCCGCGCCCGCCGCGGCGAAATAGGCCCCGCCGCCGATGCCCTTGTCGAACGCCGACCACTGGGCTCCGGCGGGCAGCCCCTTCTCCAGGCGGTCGAAGCTGCCCAGGCGCGCCCCCAGGTTGTCGATCATGTGCACCAGCGTCGCCTCCCGCGTGCTGGGGACGACCGGGCTGCCGAACTCCAGCGACCCGTGGTGGCTGAGGATGATGTGGAGCACGGCGTGCGCCGCCTCCGAGCGGAAGTCGCCGAGGCTCTCGATCGCGCTGCGCACCCGGTAGTAGCCGAGCGCGATCTCGCCGTACAGCTTGCCCTGGTCGGACATCTCGATGGCCTCGCCCCGCAACTCGTACACATCAAGCTTTCCGATGTCGTGCAGCAGGGCTCCGGTGACGGCGACATCCCGGTCGATCCCCGGGAAGGTGGCCGAGATGGCACTCACCGCCTGAGCGACGGTGAGGGAGTGCTCCAGCAGTCCGTGACGGTAGGCCTCGTGGTAATGCTTGGCGGCCGGCGCCTCGCGGAAGCACTGCCAGGTCGGTGAGCCCTCCCCCAGCACGGCGTCGAGCAGGCGGCGCAGGTCCGGATGCTGGACGGTGGCGATCAGTTCGCGCAGGTCTGACTCCATCTGCTCCGCCGGATGGGCTGGCCCGTCGAGCAGGTGGTGCGGCTCGTAATCGTCCTCGCCGGCGGCGCGCACCGTCTCGACCAGCACGCGGGCGCCGAACTGGGGATGCACGGTGAAGCTGCCGGTGACGTGCACCACCTCGCCGGCGCAGCAGACGCCGCGAGCCGCGTCGACCTCCTCCAGCACCACCGCCGAAACGCTCCCGGTGCGATCGCCGAGCGTGAGCTTCAGGTACTCGCCACCCTCCCGTCGCCGGCGCGCCTCAACGCTCCGCACGAGCAGAGCGGTCTCGACGCGACAGCCGTCCTGGAGTTCCCGGACTTGCATGGCGCCGACGACGATAGACAGGCCCTCGGACGGCAGCCTGCGGCGGCAAAAACCCGCTCGCAGCAGGGAGATCGAGGCGCTGCGCTAGAGGCCGGGCGGGTGGCGGACGCTGAACGAGCTGAGATTGGACTCGTCGGCGGGCCGGTTTGACCACCGGGAGCCGGTCTCCGCGAGCGCCACGGTGTCGAACCGCAGGCCGGCCACGTACATGAACGTGTGCCCGGCGTTGGCGAACACCGTGATCCACTTGCCGGGGCCCGGATCGCCCCAGTTCTCCAGCTGCCCGGAGGTGACGGTGCGGTCAAGCAGGCCGGCGGCGGCGAACACGTAGCTGATCGAGCCGGAGCAGTCATAGCCGGTGTCCTCGTAGGTCATGTGGCCGCCGCCCCAGACGTAGGGGAGCCGGGCGATCTGGTTGCCGGCGGCGATCACCGCCTGCACCGCCGCGGGAGCGTCGATCGGCGCCACCGCCAGTCCCCCCGGCGTCAGGGTCGCCTGCGTGGTGTTGGCCGTCATCCCGCTCTCGGTCAGCTGCCGGCGCACGACCGAGAGCGAGACCGGCTGTGCCAGGCCACGCGCGGGCGGTCCGACGCTGACGCCCGCCGCCGACGGCGCCGGCCCCGGGGACGACGCCTGGGCGGCGGCGCCGGCCACGGGCTCGATCGCCTGGGGGTGGGCGACCGGCGCAGCGGCCGCGGCCGCGGTCACGGTGCCGGCGCTCGCGCCAGAGCCGCTTGACCCGCCCGCCCCGCCGGACGGGCTGGAGCCGGATTGGGCCTGGCCGCCGCAGCCCGCGCACAGGGCGGCGACCAGCACCGCCATCGTCACGCCGCGCGCTCGCACGGCGTCGAGTATGGCGAACCGCGCCCGGGGGTGGCGGCGGTTACTCGTCCAGTGCGCCGGAGTACAGCGCAAAGACCGCGCCCTGCGGGTCCTGCGCGACCGCGACCTTGGCGATCCCAATGTCGGTGGGGGCGAGCAGGACGTTGCCCCCCAGCGTCGAGGCCTGCGCAACGGCGGCGTCGATGTCCGCGGTGGCGAAGTAGACGAGCCAGAACGGGGGCGTTCCCGGTGCCGGCGGGCGCATGCCGCCGTTGGTGTGCCCGGCCGCGTTGCGGATGACGAGATACGGCGGGTCGGAGCCCTCCATCGGCGTTGTCGTCCACCCCAGCAGGTCGCCGTAGAACCGAGCCGAGGCCTCGAGGTCCGCCGTTCCGAGCTCGTTCCAGGACAGGGCGCCCGGGGCGTTCACCAGCCCGGCGCCGATGTGATCCCGGGCCTGCCACAGCTCAAACCAGGCGCCCTGGGGGTCCTGGACGACCGCCATGCGTCCGGCCTGGAGCACGTCGAAGGGGCCCGCGTGCACGGTCGCACCCAGCTGCCGCGCCCGGGCGGCGGCCGCGTCGACGTCCTCCACCGTGATGTAGGAATTCCAGGTCGGCGGGACCCCGGCGTCGCGCTGCTGCTGGGGCTGCGGCGAGACGGCGGCCACCCAGTGGCCGTCGACGGCGGCCATCGAGTAGATGGCGTCATCGCCGGCCGGCATGTCGGTGAACTCCCAGCCGAAGAGGCGGGAGTAGAACGTCTTGGCGGCCTCCTGGTCGGTGGTGTTCAGGTCGGTCCAGCTGAACGTCCCCGGTGTGTACTGCGTGCGTTCGCCCATGGGCCCGACGCTAGTCCCCGCCCCCGTTGGGGTCAAGGCGCGAGGCCGCGGTCACGGCTCGTTCACGACAGGTTCACGGCCGGGCAACTTGGCGCCGGGGGAGGCGGACCAGACTGCGCGGCGCGGGATCGGACCATCAATCGAAAGAGGACGAGCAATGGCACGACGCCCATCACGGGCGATCCTGGCTGCGCTGCTCGCAGCCGGAGCCTCAGTCATCGGAGCCCAGGCGGCCACCGCCGGGCCGGCCCGCGATGCCCACCACCGGCATGGTGGTCGCGAGACCCGCGGCCACCAGGAGCGCGGCCGGTCCCGGGGCCACGAGATGTGGGGCGAGAACCCCGCATCCGGCCGGACGGCAACGCCGATCAAGCACGTGGTGGTGATCTACGGCGAGAACGTCTCCTTCGATCACTACTTCGGCACGTATCCCAACGCCACCAACCCGTCCGGCGAGCCGAGCTTCCACGCCGCGCCGGGCACGCCGTCGGTCAACGGGCTGACCGGAGCGCTGCTCACCAACAACCCCAACGAGTCAAACCCCCAGCTCCTGAACCGCTCGCAGGCGATGACCTGCGATCAGGACCACGGGTACACGTCCGAGCAGAGCGCGTTTGACCACGGGCTGATGGACCAGTTCGTGCAGAACACGGGCCACGGGCTGACGCTCGCCCAGTGCCTGGCCAGCGAGGGCAATCCGGCCCCGGCCACGGGGACGAGCCCCAACTACGCCGTGATGGACTACTACGACGGCAACACGGTCACCGGCCTGTGGAACTACGCCCAGCACTTCGCGATGAGCGACAACTCCTACGGGACGACGTTCGGCCCGTCGACCCCGGGCGCGATCAACGTGACCTCAGGTCAGAACTACGGCGCGATCTGCGGTCCGACGAGCGCTGTCTACGGAGGGACGCCCTGCACGGCGGCGCCGGGGTCGGCGCCGGCCACTCCGGGCACCACGGCCCCGCAGGGCACCGAGACCGTCTACAGCGACGCCGATCCCAACTTCGACGTCTGCTCGACGACCGAGGACCACAATCCGGCGTCCAGGACGATCCAGATGGGCGGCCAGAACGTCGGCGATCTGCTTGACCGGGCCGGCATCACGTGGGGCTGGTTCCAGGGCGGCTTCGCCAGCCCCGGATACGTGCCCGGGCAGCCGAGCACCGACGATCTCAACAAGGTGTGCACCGGCACCCACCAGAACGTCGGCGGGGGGACGGTCAACGACTACAGCCCCCACCACGAGCCGTTTCAGTATTACGCCTCCACCGCCAACCCCCAGCACCTGCCGCCGACCTCGGTCGCGATGATCGGCCGCCAGGACCAGGCCAACCACCAATACGACATCCGCGACTTCTGGGCGGCGGCCGATAACGGCAACCTGCCCGCGGTCTCGTACCTGAAGGCGCCGGCCTACCAGGACGGACACGCCGGCTACAGCGATCCGATCGACGAGCAGCAGTTCGTTGTCGACACGATCAACCACCTGGAGAAGCTGCGGAGCTGGAAGAGCACCGCGGTGATCATCAACTACGACGACAGCGACGGCTGGTACGACCACCAGATGGGGCCGATCATCACCCAGTCCCAGACGCCGCTCGACACCCTGACGGCGCCGGGCCAATGCGGCACCAACCCGGCCCGGGTGCCGACGACCGACACGGGCACGCCGGAGCAGGCGCTGTGCGGCGTCGGACCGCGGATCCCGCTGATGGTCATCTCGCCGTACGCCAAGCGCAACTACGTCGACAACACGTTCACCGACCAGACCTCGATCGTGAAGTTCATCGAGGACAACTGGCTGGGCGGCGAGCGCATCGGCAACGGAGCCGCCGATGCCAGCGCCGGGACGCTGACGAACATGTTCGATTGGGGCGGTGGGGGCGACCGGACGCTGTTCCTTGACCCGGCGACGGGCGAGTCGGCGCCCGGGCAGCACTAGCCGGAAGCTCGGCGGCGGTCCGGCGCGATGGTGCCGGGCCGCCGCTGCCGTCGGCGTGTGCGGCGTCTTTCTGCCGCGATCGTCACGGAAGCGTGAAGACGGCAGCGGTGAAGGGGGGGTGAACCGGGGGGCCTTTGGAGCTTTCTCATATATAGACGCAGAAATCTCCAAAGCTTCGACGCAGCGATCGCCGCGGTCGCCGCCCGCCAGCACGGCGACATCACCCGGGGCCAGCTCATCGCCATCGGTCTTGCCGACCGGGGCATCGCTTGGCGCACACGCCACGGGCACGCTGCAGGCCGGGTTTCGCACCATCCGCCTCACCGACGAGCGCATGCGGACCCGGGCCGAGGCCGAGGCGGCCCGGCTGCACCGGATCCTCAGCGCGCCGCCGCCGCCCGGCGGCTGAGCCATCGGCGGCCTCAGAGGCCAGCGCCGACCGCCGCCGAGCCGGGACTCGGCGGCTGTCAAGACCGCGGCCGGGCTCTTCGCTCCTGAGCCCGGAGCCCGGTTGGGCTCAGCGGCTGCCGACGAGCTCGTGGTGAGCGACGCGGTGGTAGGCGTCGCAGATGACGAGCTCGCACGGTTGCGCGTGCCGGGCATGGCTGTAGGCGAGGCGGCGGGCCTCGTCGAGCGTCCGGCACTTGATGGGGGGCGTCGGTGGATCCGTTTCCGGAAACTCAACCTCCCAGTCACCGTGGCGGTCGGGGTCGACGCGAATCGTGGGGTAGGTGATTGTCTCCATTCCCCCAGGCTGGCACCCAATCGCGCCGCTGTCATCCGTGATTTGCCTCGCGAAAGGGCTCACAGGCTCAAGATGTCGTCCAGGTGACAACGTCACCCGGGCCCGGCGGGCCTGGCGGCGGCCGCGAGGCGCATCGAGGTCAGCCGGGGCGCCAGATAGAGGGCGTCGATCTTCTCCTCCGGCGCCTGGGAGGTGGCGGTGACGAGCTCGGAGTGGAGGCTGTGGCCGCCGACGATCGACGCGCTCAGCTGCTCGTTGCGCTCGCCGGTGAGCAGGAGGCCGCGGATGACCGGGTGAAACGGCGCGGCGGCCACCGGCGCACCCGCAAAGGCCGCGATCGCCCGGGCGGCCGCATCCGCCTGCTGGGCGGCAACGCTTCCGTGCTTGACCGGGCAATTCGTCGCGTCACCGGCGGCGAACTCGGTCCTGGCGCCCAGGATCCGGCCGTGGGTGTCGACCGGGATGAAGCCGTCGCTGACGGCCGGGACCCCCCGCAGGTGAGGGCCGACGAGGCGAGGCAGGGCGACGATCCGGTCAAAGGCGCGCAGATGAGCCGGCCGCGGCGCCCGGTGGCCCGGAAAGTGCCACGTGTCCGGACCGTCGACGACCAGCGAGTTGGGGTCCGGAACCCGGCACAGGGCCCGCAGGACGAGCTCGATGCCGGCGTCCTCCAGCAGCGTCTCGGCGTACCGGCCGACCCGCTCACCGAAGGCCTCCAGGGGCGCGGCCTCCGGGGTGAAGATCGAGATCGACACAGCGATGCCGCGGGACCGGGCGCGCCCGGCGATGAGCAGCGCCAGTTCGTACAGGGGCAGCTGCCACGCGCCGGCGCCGGGCACCAGGAACGCCACCTGGCTGACGACGCCGCTGTCGATGTCGGCGACCAGCGAGCGCACCACGGGATCTGCGGGATCGCCGGTGACCGTCGCCGCCTGGGGGTAGCGCGGGCGGGCATCGGCTCCCGGGCAGAGCAGCAGGACGTCGTACGGGATCGACTCGCCGCCGGAGGTGTGGACCTGCCGGTGGGCGCGGTCCACCCAGGCAACGCGCGCCAGCCGATGATGGATCCCGGTGCCGGCGATGATCTCGGCGACGGCGAAGCGCTCGGTGATCGCCGGCGCAAACGGCTCCAGCACCGTCACCGGGCGGTAGATGAAATCGCGGTTGGGCGCGACCAGGTCGATCGTGACCCGGCCGGGGGCAAGGTCATGGAGGGCAAGCGCCCCCTCCAGGCCGGCCACGCCGCCTCCGGTGATGACCACGCGCAGGGGACGGGGGGTGGGCGTGGTGGCATCCCTGCGGGTCACATGCACGGAGGACATGGGGGCGGCCTCGGGCATGGGCCGATCCTGTCGCGCCCGCGGGGCGTGTTCATCCGTGCCGATTGCGGAAAGGGCGACGGGGAAGGCCGCCAGCGCAGGACCGCGGGAAGGGCCGCCGGTGGCCAGTCCGTGAGGGATCCGGACGGGGCGTGTGGGTTTGCCGGGTTGGCCCTCCGGGAGGTTGGCGAGAGGCTGCACTCACAGCAACTCATCCGCGAAGCGAGGTCTCTCTCCGACATGTTCAGCAATGTTGCCTGGGCCACAGACGGATCCCCCCACGCCGATCGCGCGCTGGAGTACGCGCGCGAGCTTGTCCAGCACGAGGGCGGAACCCTGCACGTCATCCACGTCGTGGAGAAGCTGGTGGGACCCCGGGTGGCCGGGCAGAACGCGTCGATGAACGCACCGGAGATGGAGGCAAAGGCCAAGCGCCAGGCCCACGAGATGTCCGAGCAGGGCATCGACGTCAAGGTCCACATCCGCATCGGCCGGGCGGGCGAGATCGCGCACGTGATCTCGGAGATCGCGGCCGAGTCCGATGCCGATGTCATCGTCGTCGGCACGCGCGGACACTCGGCGGTGGTCTCGGCCGTGATCGGCAGCGTCGCGCAGCGTCTGCTGCATGTCGCCGAGCGCCCGGTGCTGGCCGTGCCCCCGGCGCGGTCCCAGACGACGGAAGCCGAGCCCTCCGGCGCCGTGGCCGCGAAGGGATGAGAGGAGCGCGCACGTGAACACACCCCTCACCGAGCGACCCGCCTCCCCGGCCGTCCCGCCGACGATGCGCACCGCGACCGTGCGCGACGTGATGCATCCCGGCATCATGTCCTGCAGCGGGGGAGCCACCGCGGCTGAGCTGGCGCGCATCATGGCCAGCTGCCGGGTCCATTCCGTCGCCGTCCTGGGGCTGTCGAAGGATGAGAGCCGCTCCCCCCGCATCTGGGGGATCGTCTCCGACCTCGACGTGCTCGCCGCCGCCGCCCGTCCCGGGGCCCCCGCCACCGCCGCCGACCTCGCGTCTGATCCCGTGATCACCGTCCGGCCGACGATGTCGGTCACCGAGGCGGCGGAGACGATGGTGCGGTACGGCGCGCACCATGTCATCGTCGTCGACCCGGAGCAGCACACGCCGATGGGCATCCTGTCGACGCTCGACATCGCCGAGGTCCTCGCGCGCGAGGACAGCTGACGAGGAGACGACGATGCACCGCGCCCCCGCAACCCCGTCCGTCGAGCGGATGGAGGCCGAGTTGCAGGCGCTGCGCGTCGAGAACGCCCGCCTGCGCCGGCGCCTCGCCGCCCTCAAGCAGCACGACGACATGCCGGCGCGGCCGGGCGGCACGTCACGGGAGCGGGCCGCGGACGTCCGCTCGATGCTGCGTGACCGCGCCTCGCGCAACCCGTGACGCGGGTGGTGCGGAGCCAGCGCCAAGGAGGTCAGCACGATGTACACCAACCTCATCATCGGAGTCGACGGCCGGCGGGGCGGCGCCGACGCGGCGGCGCTGGCGGCCCAGCTGGCCTCCCCGGGCGCGTTCATGGCGCTCGTGTACGTGAGCAGCCTCCCGTACGCCAGCCGTGCCTCCAAGCGCGAGCTTGACCTCGCCGACGAGAGCGCCCTGCCGGAGCTGTTTGCCCATGAGCTCGACCTGTGTGGCGGCGAAGCCCGCGTCCTGCGCGTCAACGCCCGCACGGTCGGCGAGGGGCTGGAGCGGGCTGCGGCGACGCGCGGGGCCGACGTGATTGTGGTGGGGGCCACCCACCGGCGCGGATGGTGGCGCGTGCTGTTGGGCGACGACGTGAAGTCGGTGCTGCACCACACCCCGTGCGCGGTTGCCATCGCCCCGGCGCAGCATGCCGAGCATCCGACGCCCCTGGCGCGGATCGGTGTGGCCTGCGACGCGTCCCCGGAGAGCCTGGTGGCGCTGGCCCACGGCGGCCTGCTCGCCGCCGAGCGCCGCAGCGACCTGCTCGTCCGTCACGTCGTCACCCCGCACTACTACGCCCCCGGCTACGGGATGACGCCGGTGCCGGTCGAGGTTCCCACCGAAGAGGTCGACGCCGCGCGCCGTCTGCTGCACCAGATCGACGGTGTCCCGGTCGATCACGTCTACGGGCTGACCGGCGAGCGGCTGCTGGAGCTCTGCGCCCGCGTCGATCTGCTCGTCTGCGGCTCTCGTCACCACGGACTGTTGCGGCGGCTGGCTGACGGGAGCACGAGCGGCTACCTCGCCGGACACGCGGAGGTCCCGCTGCTCATCACCCCGGCCGTTGACGACCCTACCGTGGAGCGGTGGCGCGCCCACCAGGGCAGCGCCGTCGGCTGAGAACCATGGCGCTCGCGCAGCAAGAGGAGGTCACGATGCCCCAGGTACTGGTCGAACTGACGAGAGCCGAGTGCATGGCGCTGCTATCGGAGGGCGATTTCGGCCGCGTGGTCGTCTCCACCGGGGGCTCGCAGATCCCCATGATCCGCCCGGTCACCTACCGCTTCGACGCCGCCAGCCAGTCGATCGTGTTTCGGACGGTGGAAGGCTCCAAGTTCCACACGCTGGTCCACAGCGGCCGGGCAGGCTTTGAGATCGACGGGCACGATCGGGACGCCGGCTCCGGCTGGAGCGTGATTGTGATCGGCACCGCCGAGCTCATCACCCGGGCGGCCGAGATCGACCGCCTGGCGCGGCTGCACTTCTCCACCTGGCCGGACGGGTCGCGGTTGCACTGGGTTCGCATCCGGACGCGGACGGTGTCCGGCCGACGGCTGGTGCCGGCGGGCGAGCCGTCCTGAGGACGAGCCGTCCTGCGGACGGGGAAGGGCTCTAGTCCAGCAGGCCGTGATCGCGCGCGTAGGCGACAAGCTCGGCGCGCGTCGTCAGGCGGATCTTCTGCTGGATGTGGGCGCGGTGCGACTCCACCGTGCGCACGCTCAAAAACAGCGACGAGGCGATCTCGCCGTTGGTATGGCCGAGGGCGATGAGCTTGAGGACCTCGATCTCCCGCGGCGACAGATTGTCCGGCCGCGTCTCGGCCTCGGCGGGCTCGGAGGCGAGCTTGGCGCCCAGCTCCGGGTTGAGGTACGTGCGGCCCTCGGCGGCCAGTTCGACGGCGCTCATCAGCTCGGCGTCGGCGGCGTCCTTGAGCACGTAGCCGACGGCGCCGGCCCGGAGGGCGGCCCGGGCGAAGGCCGGGTTGTCCTGCATCGTCAGGACGACGATCTGAGTCTCCGGCACCTCGGTGCGAAGCTGGGGGATGGAGTCGAGGCTGGACTCGCCGCCCATGTTGAGGTCAAGCACCAGCACGCGGGGCCGGGTGCGGCGCACCGCGTCGACGGTGCCGGCGACATCGCCGGACTCGGCCAGCACCTCGAACCGGCCCTCGGACTCAAGCAGCATCCGCAGCCCGGAGCGGACGACCTTGTGGTCGTCGGCGAGGACAATCGTGATCGGCGCGGAGGCGGCCGGTCGGCTATGGCCGGTGGGCTCGTCCACCCTCGATCCCGGATTGGTTGAGCCGTTGTGCAAACGTGTCGCTGGCATGTGCGACGACTCTATGGGGGCGTTCAGGTGCCAACATCAGGCTTCGTTACGTGCCTCTCTCAGTAACGGATACGGAGGCCCAGCCGAGCCTCTGTCCGGCGAAGCCTACGCGGTCTGACGGGCGGATTCGCCCACGCCGGCGTGCGCGCCGGCCGCCGCCGAGCGGCGAATGACCGGGACCGAGACGGTGATCGTCGTCCCGTCACCAACCTCGGACCGGATCGTGAGCCTGCCGCCCATGAGATCCACGCGCTCGCGCATGCCCACCAGGCCGAAGCCGTTGGTGCTGGCGCCGGTGTCAAAGCCGGAGCCGTCGTCGCGGACGGTGATCTCAACGTGTCCGTCGGTCTCGATCACCTCCACCACCGCCCGGCCGGCGCCACCGTGCTTGATGGCGTTGGTCAGCGACTCCTGCACGATCCGGTAGATGCCGGTCTCCAGCTCCGAGACCAGGCGGGACTGCGCGCCCTGGTGTTCAAAGGCGAGCTCGACGTGGGCGTCGATGTCCAGGCCGGAGGCGCGGACCCGGTCGACGAGGGCCAGCAGCGCCGGCTCCAGGCCCAGCTGGTCAAGCGCCGCCGGGCGCAGCTCGGTGATGAGCGCGCGCAGCGAGACGATGTCGAGCTCCAGTTGCTCGAGCGACTGGTCGATCGCCGCCGCCATCGCCTCCTCGGTCCCCTTGCGCTTGGCGCCGGAGAGCACGAGGCGCAGGTTGCCGAGCGCCTGGAGGGTTTCGTCGTGCAGCTCACGGGCCCATCGGCCTCGCTCGGCCTCCGTGGCGGCGACGCGCTGGCGCCGGTGCTCGTCTTCGGCCGACTTGGCGGTGGCGACCGCGGTCGCCGCGCTGGCGGCAAAGGCGGTGAGGAGCCGCTCGTGCTCGGGGGTGAAGTCGCCGTTATCGAGCTGGTCCAGGGCGATGAGGACGCCGTACGGCTGCTCGCGGAACACGAGGGGGACGACGAGCCCGCTCGTCACCGTGAGCCCCAGCGTGCCGGCCCCGTGCTGGTCGAACCGGGCGCGGTTGAGGTGATCGGAGAGGCGCTGAGGTTGGCGGCTGCGCAGCGCGGCGCTGGCGACGGTGCTGGCCAGCGGCACCCGGCGGCCAAGCAGCCCGGCCGGCAGCTCGCCGGCGCCGGCCGACAACTCCAGGTCGTCGCCCCGCAGCAGCTCGATCAGCAGCGTGCGGGCGCTCACCAGGGCCCGCCCCCGCTTGGCCACGAGCTCCAGAACGGCGTCGAGGTCGGTCTCGCCCCCCAGGGCGTGGGCGATCTGGAGGGTGGCGTCGAGCGCTCCCACCGTTCGCTCCAGCGCGATCCGCTGTGTCTCGGAGGCGGCGTAGCGGCGCGCATGGTCGATGGCGACGGCGGCGAACGTGGCCAGCGTGGTGACGTTCTGCTCGTCGGCCTCGGTGAACCCCCCTTTGCCCCGTTTCTCGGTGAGGTACAGGTTGCCGTAGGGGCGCCCGGAGATGAGGATCGGCACGCCGAGGAACGAGTGCATCGGCGGGTGGCCGATGGGGAATCCGTACGAGTACGGATGGCTGCCCACGTCGTCGAGGCGCAGCGGCTGCGGGTTGCGGATCAGCTCGCCGAGCACGCCCCGCCCCGTTGGCAGCGGGCCGATCACCCGCTTGGTCTCCTCGTCGATGCCGAGATACAGGAAGCGCTCGAGACGGTTGCGGGATTCGTCGAGCACGCCGAGGGCGGCGTATTCGGCGTCGGTGACATCGCGGGCGGCCTCGAGCACGCGGTGCAGCACGACCTCGAGGTCCATCTCCTCGAGCACGCTCTGGGCAACTGTCAGGACTTCGCGGCTGGCCTGATCCATGAGAGCTACTGACGATAACGGGGAGGAACTGGTTGCAAACGAACCATATCGCCCGCCCCAGCTGGGGAAATGCGGCTTTCTACGCAACCTGATGAATGCCTGCAGCCGCTGAGGGAGCGTCATGGCTGCTGGGGGGAGCCTACCCGCTGTGGCCGGCGCCCACGGTGCGGTCATGCCGGCGCTCGGCGCGCCGGTGAGCCACCTGTGCGCCCGGGACGACGATCACCGGACGGTCCGCATGCTGCAGCACCGCATGGGAGACGCTGCCGAGCAGCAAGGACCTGACGCCCGTCAGTCCGCGGCTGCCGAGCACGATCGCGTCCGCGCCGCTGGCCTCGGCCTGCTCCAGGATCGTCTCCCACACCGTCGATCCCTGCCGCGCGATGATCGGCTCGGCCGACAGCCCGGCCACGCGGCCCAGCGCGCTCCCCTCCTCGGCGCGCTCGCGCGCGGCCTCGGCACTGGTCCGGTCGATCTCCTCGAACTCAAGCGGCCCGGCGCTCAGGCCGGCGCCGGCGCGGCTGACCACCTCGGAGAACCCCTCCCAGACGGAGAGGACGACGGCGGCGTTGCCGGAGAACAGAGCCCCGGCGGTCTCGATCGCCGCCTTGGCATCCGGAGACCCGTCATAGGCGATCAGGATCGTCATGGGCGCCAGCGTAGGTGGGCTGACGCGGCGGCAGCATCCGTACCGAACCGCGGCGGACCGCGGCGGATCACGGTCTGCCGCCGGCCGGCTACATCTCCGGCGGAGAATCCAGCAGGCCGTGCTCGCGGGCGTAGGCGACGAGCTCCGAGCGGGTGGTGCGGCCCGCCTTCTGCTGGATGTGGGCGCGGTGGGACTCGACGGTGCGCACGCTGAGATACAGCTTCTGGGAGATCTCGGCGTTGGTGTGGCCGAGGGCGACGAGCTTGAGAACCTCAACCTCGCGCTCGGTCAGGTTGTCCGGCGGCCCGGCGGGCACCTCCGGTGCGGCGGCGATCATGCCCCCCAGCTGGGGGTTGAGGTAGCGCTGTCCGCGCGTCGCCGCGCGAACGGCCTCCACCAGCTCGGTGTCGGCGGCCTCCTTGAGGACGAAGCCCAGGGCGCCGACGCGCAGCGCCTCGCGGGCAAAGCGCGGCTCGTCCTCCATCGTCAGCACGACGATGGCCGTGTGGGGGGAGGCCTTGAGCATGCGCGGGATGGCGTTCAGGCTGGAGCCGCCGGGCATGCTCAGATCGAGCACCAGCACCTGCGGCTTGTAGGCCAGCACCTTGCGGACGGCTTCGTCGACGTCGCCGGCCTCGGCGACCACCTCAAATTCGGCATCGGATTCGAGCAGAACCCGCAGGCCGCTGCGGACGATCGTGTGATCGTCGGCGAGGACCACCGTCGTGCGCGGCTCTGTCTCGTTCGCGGCGATGGGTGGAAAGCTACCGCGCGGCGGGGACCTGATGCGAGGAGGCGTCCGCCTCCGCCTCGCCGGAGGGCTCGTCGGCCACCCCGCCGGCGGCCAGCGCGCCCTCAGATGCGGGCAACGGGATTCCGGCGGCGGCGTAGGCGTCGGCCTCGTCGAGCGTCTCGCGGGCCAGCAGCGCCTCGGCGAGCCGGTCAAGCTGGGGGCGGTGCTCGGACAGCGTGTTGAGCGCCTGCTCATAGCAATGGTCGGTGAGGCGCTTGACCTCATCGTCGATGAGCTCCAGGGTCCGTTGCGAGGGCGACGCCGCGCTGCCGGGCAGCACCAGCCCCTCCTCGCCCGGGCGCGGCAGCGCCGAGACGAGCCCCAGATGCGCCGACATCCCCCACCGGCCGATCATCTGGCGGGCCAGTGCCGTCGCCTGCTCCAGGTCAGACTCGGCGCCCGTGGTCGTCTCGCCGTAGACGAGCTGCTCGGCCGCGCGGCCGCCCATGAGCCCCACCAGCCGGCCGCGCAGGTAGGTCTCGCCGTAGCCGTAGCGGTCGGACTCCGGGCTCTGGAAGGTGACCCCCAGCGCCCGCCCGCGGGGGATGATCGACACCTTGCGCACCGGATCGGCGCCCGGCTGGAGCATCCCCAGCAGGGCATGCCCGGACTCGTGGTAGGCGGTGCGGCGCCGTTCCTCCTCGGAGATGACGATCCGGCGCGCCGCCCCCAGCAGGATCCGCTCCAGGGCGTTGGTGAAGTCCTGGGGCGAGACCGTCGTCGCGCCGCGCCGGGCGGCGCCCAGAGCGGCCTCGTTGACGAGGTTGCGCAGGTCGGCGCCGACCATGCCCGGCGTGCCGGAGGCGATCGCTCCCAGGTCGACGCTGGGGTCAAGCGGGACACCGCGGGTGTGGACCCGGAGGATCTTCAGGCGCCCGTCCTGGTCCGGCGGGTTGACGGTGATCCGGCGGTCGAAGCGGCCGGCGCGCAGCAGCGCGGGGTCGAGGATCTCCGGGCGGTTGGTGGCGGCCAGGACGATCACCCCCTCGTTGCCGGTGAATCCGTCCATCTCGGTCAGGATCTGGTTGAGGGTCTGCTCGCGCTCGTCGTTGGCTCCGCTCAGCGCGCCGGCGCCCCGCTGGCGGCCGATCGCGTCCAGCTCGTCGATGAAGACGATCGCCGGGGCCTCCTGCTTGGCGTGGGCGAACAGGTCACGGACGCGGCTGGCGCCGACGCCGACGATCATCTCAACGAACTCCGACGCCGACATGGAGAAGAACGGCACGTCGGCCTCGCCGGCCACGGCGCGGGCGAGCAGCGTCTTGCCGGTGCCGGGCGGCCCGGTCAGGAGCACGCCCCGGGGGATGCGCCCGCCGAGGCGGCGGTAGCGATCCGGGTGGCGCAGGAAGTCGACGACCTCAGCGAGCTCATCGGTCGCCTCATCGATGCCGGCCACGTCGGCGAACGTCGTCCGCTCGTTGGAGGCGTCATATCGCTTCGCCTTTGACTGGCCGAAGGCGCTGAACATCCCGCCCCCGGCGCCCGTGGTGCCGGCGGCGCGGCGCATGAGCCACCAGAACAGGACGAAGATGAGGATGACCGGCAGAAACCAGCCGAGCAGCGTCATGAACGTCGAGGTGCCGGTGCTGACCGGCTTGGCGGTCACCGTCACCCCCTTCTTGTCCAGCTCGGCGAGCAGGTTGTCGCTGGCGAAGGTCGGCCGCTGGGTCTGGAAGTTGGCGCTCGTCGTGCCCTTCGTCGCCGGGTAGGTGATCGCGTGGCGCAGGGTGCCCTGGATGGTCGAGCCCTGGGCGTTGACGGTCGAGATGTTGTTCGCCTTCAGCTGCTGACTGAAGACGGTGTAGGGAAGGGTGACCCGCGTCGTCGAATGCGAGGGCAGGATGGCGATCCACAGCAGCCACTCGGCGATGAGGACGAGCAGGATGATCTTCCACATCCCGCCGCCCGACCGCTTCTGCTGTCCCCCGGCCGGTGGTGGGTTGCGGGAGCCCTCCACGCGCCACGGTCGCTGGGTGTGGTCAGAGCCCGGGCGACCCGGCGGGGTGGACTTCGTCTGGGCATCTGGAGGGGTGGCGGGTCTGGGGGGCATGGCCATAGCGTTGAGCGCGCGGTGCCGAGGCGCATCCGCGGCGACCGGCGGGAGCGATCGGTAGTTGCCCCCATCTGGTTGCGTCCCGTCTTCGGATCCCGGCGCCGGTCCGGGCACGTAGCGTCCGAGTCTGTGTTTGAGATCCGCATCCACGGCCGGGGCGGCCAGGGCGTCGTGACCGCCGCCGAGCTGCTGTCGGTGTCGGCGTTTGACGAGGGCCGCTTCGCCCAGGCGTTTCCCAGTTTCGGCTCCGAGCGCACCGGCGCGCCCGTCGCCTCGTTCTGCCGCATCGACGACCGGCCGATCCGCTCACGCGAGCCCGTCACCGAGCCGGACGCGCTGATCATCGTCGACCCCACGCTGCTGCGCCAGGTCGACGTCTTCGGCGGAGCCGGTGCCGACGCCTACATCCTCATCAACACCACCCGTTCGCTTGACGAGCTGGGGCTGGACCGGCTGCGCGGCCGCGGCCTTCAGCCGGAGCGGCTGCGCACGGTGCCGGCCACCGAGCTGGCCCGCCGGCACGTGGGGCGGCCGCTGCCGAACGCCGCCCTGCTCGGCGGCTTCGCCGCGCTCACCGGGGTGGTGTCTCTCGATGCGGTGATCGGAGCCATCCGGGCGCGCTTTGCCGGTCAGACCGGCGAGGCCAACGCGGCCGCGGCGACCGAGGCCTACGAGATCCTCGAGCGCCCGCCGGAGCCGGAGGTGCGGGCGCTCATCTCGGCTCCCGCGGAGGTCTTTCATGGCTGACGGCCTGGTCCAGACCGAGGGGTCACAGGCCGTGGCCCAGGCGGTCGCGCGCTGTCGCCCGGAGGTCATCTGCGCCTATCCGATCTCGCCCCAGACGCACATCGTCGAGGGGCTGTCAGCGCTGGTCAAGACAGGCGATCTGGCTCCGTGTGAGTTCGTCAACGTGGAGTCGGAGTTCGCGGCCATGTCGGTGGCCATCGGCGCCAGCGCGGCCGGGGCCCGCGCCTACACGGCGACGGCCAGCCAGGGCCTGCTGTACATGACCGAGGCGCTGTACAACGCCGCGGGCCTGGGGCTGCCGATCGTCATGACGGTCGCCAACCGGGCGATCGGCGCTCCCATCAACATCTGGAACGACCACTCGGACTCCATGTCGCAACGCGACTCCGGCTGGATCCAGCTCTACGTGGAGTCAAACCAGGAGGCCGTCGATGTTCATGTCCAGGCGTTCAAGCTTGCCGAGCAGCTGTCGCTGCCGGTCATGGTGTGCATGGACGGGTTCATCCTCACCCACGCCTACGAGCGCGTCGAGCTGCCCACCCAGGGGCAGGTCGACCGGTTCCTGCCGCCGTTCGTTCCCCGCCAGGTGCTTGACCCGGCGGATCCGGTGACGATCGGCGCCATGGTCGGCCCGGAGGCGTTCACCGAGGTCAAGTATCTCGGCCATCTCAAGCAGATGCAGGCCCTGGACCGGATCCCGGAGATCGCGGCCGGCTTTGAGCAGGAGTTCGGCCGCACCTCCGGCGGGCTGCTGCACCACTACCGCACCCATGACGCCCACACCGTCATCGTGGCTCTCGGCTCGGTGCTCGGCACCGTCCAGGATGTCGTCGACGAACTGCGCGGCGACGACGTGCGCGTCGGCTGCCTGGGGATCAGGACGTTCCGGCCGTGGCCGGCCGACGAGGTGCGCGCTGCGCTCGGCGCCGCCCAGCGCGTGGTGGTGCTGGAGAAGGCGCTGTCGGCCGGGATCGGCGGAATCGTCTCCCAGAACGTGATCACGGCTCTGCAGGGCACCGGCGCCGACGTGCGCACCGCGATCGCCGGGCTCGGCGGGCGGCCGATCACCAAGGTGTCGCTGCGCTCCCTGTTTGACGACGCGCTCGCCGACCGCCTCCAGCGCCTGACCTTTGTGGATCTCGACCGGTCGCTGGTCGACCGCGAGCTTGAGCGCATGCTCCACAGCCGCGGCTCCGGGCCCCACGCGGAGAACATGCTCAGAGACCTCGGCGCCGTGGCCGCCGGACCGGTGTAGGGGGCGCGGTGACCGAGCGAATCCGCTTCTACCAGACGGGCAGCTTCGCCGTCGGCGGGCGGCTGCTGGCGCCGGAGCAGCGCGCCGTCCAGTCCTCGTTTGAGCGCGCCAACGCCATCACCTGCGGGCACCGCGCCTGCCAGGGCTGCGGCGAGGCCCTCGGTGCCCGCTACGCGCTCGACGCCGCGCTGCGGGCCACCGGCGGGGATCTGATCGCCGCCAACGCCACCGGATGCCTGGAGGTCTTCTCCACGCCGTATCCGGAGACGTCGTGGCAGCTGCCCTGGATCCATTCGGTGTTCGGCAACGCGCCGGCGGTGGCCACCGGGATCGCGGCGGCGCTGAAGGCCAAGGGACGGACGAACACCCGCGTCGTCGGCCAGGGTGGGGACGGGGGCACCGTCGACATCGGCTTTGCCTGCCTGTCCGGGATGTTCGAGCGCGGCGACGACGTGCTCTACATCTGCTACGACAACGAGGCGTACATGAACACCGGCGTGCAGCGCTCCGGCGCCACGCCGCCCGCCGCCCGGACGGCGACCACGCAGGCCGTCGGCGAGGCGCCGGGCGCCCCCTGGGGGCAGGGCAAGAGCGCGCCGCTCATCGCTCTCGCCCACGAGATCCCCTACGTGGCCACGGCGACGATCGCCGACCTGCGCGACCTGGAGGCCAAGGTGACGCGGGCGATGACGCTGCACGGCCCGCGTTACATCCACATCCTCGTCACCTGCCCGCTGGGCTGGGGCAGCGCGTCCAGCGATTCGATCCGCGTCGCCCGCCTGGCCACCGAGAGCGGCCTGTTCCCGGTGTTTGAGGGAGAGCACGGCGACGTCACCGACGTGACCAAGATCCGCCGCCAGGTGCCCGTTGAGGACTACCTGCAACGGCAGCGCCGGTTCGCGCACCTGTTCTCGCCCACGCGGCGCGACGATGTCATCGCCCGGATCCAGGCGCGGGCGGATCGCAACATTCAGAGGTTCGGACTGCTGTGAGCGAACTCCCCTTTGCCATCACGCTCGACGTCGGCTCAAGCGCCGCCAACAAGACGGGGTCGTGGCGCACCGAGCGGCCGGTGTACGTCCGCCGCCAGGCGCCGTGCGGTCACGCCTGCCCGGCCGGCGAGGACGTCCAGGCCTGGCTGTACCACGCCGAGGAGGGGGACTACGAGTCGGCGTGGCGGCGGATCATGGAGGACAACCCGCTGCCGGCCGTCATGGGCCGCGTCTGCTACCACCCCTGCGAGACTGCCTGCAACCGGGCAACGCTCGACGAGTCGGTGGGCATCAACTCGGTGGAGCGCTTCCTCGGCGACGAGGCCATCCGGGCCGGCTGGACGGTGACCCGGACCGCCTCGCCCTCCGGCAAGCGCGTGCTGGTGGTCGGCGCCGGGCCGTCCGGCCTGTCGGCCGCCTACCACCTCGCGCGTCTCGGCCACCAGGTCACGATCCGCGAGGCGAGTCCGGAGCCGGGCGGGATGATGCGCTACGGCATCCCCATCTACCGCCTCCCGCGCGACGTGCTGGAGGCGGAGATCCGGCGGATCGTCGAGCTGGGCGTGACGCTGGAGTGCGGCAGCCAGGTCGACGACGTCGACGAGGCGCGGCAGGACGGCAGCTTTGACGCCGTGTTCCTGGCCGTGGGGGCGCAGCTGGCCAAGCGCGCATACATCCCCGCGGGCAGCGCCGCCCACATGCTCGATGCCGTCTCGCTCCTGCACAGCATGGAGGGCGAGGAGCGCCCCCGGCTCGGCCGGCGGGTCGTCGTCTACGGCGGCGGCAACACGGCGCTCGACGCCGCGCGGACGGCCAAGCGGCTCGGGGCCGAGGAGGCCGTGATCGTCTACCGCCGCACCCGGGAGCGGATGCCCGCCCATGAGTCCGAGCTGGAGGAGGCGCTGGCCGAGGGCGTGCTCACCAAGTGGCTGTCGACGATCAAGCGCGCCGACGAGGGCCGGCTGGTGGTGGAGCGAATGGAGCTTGACGAGAGCGGCTTCCCGCAGCCCACGGGCGAGCTTGAGGAGCTGGAGGCCGATTCGGTCATCCTGGCGCTGGGGCAGGACACCGACCTGTCGCTGCTGGCGCACGTCCGCGGCGTGGACGTCTCCGACGGCGTCGTCACCGTCGACGAGCGGATGATGACGAGCGCGCCGGGCGTGTTCGCCGGAGGCGACATGGTGCCGGCCGAACGGACGGTGACCGTCGCCATTGGCCACGGCAAGCGGGCGGCGCGCAACATCGACGCGTGGCTGCGCGGCGCCGACGAGCCGGCGCCCTCGGAGGCGGAGCTCGCCGACTTCGATGCGCTGAACACCTGGTACTACTCCGACGCGCCCAAGACGGTGCGCCCGGAGCTTGACGCCGTCCGCCGCCAGTCGACGTTCGACGAGGTCGTCGGTGGGCTGACCGCCGAGAACGCGCTGTTTGAGGCGCGGCGCTGCATGTCATGTGGCAGCTGCTTCGGCTGCGACAACTGCTACGGCGTCTGTCCGGACAACGCCGTCGTCAAGCTGGCGCCGGGCGGGTCCTACGCGTACGAGATCAACCTTGACTTCTGCAAGGGATGCGGTCTGTGCGCGCAGGAGTGCCCGTGCGGCGCGATCCAGATGGTGGACGAGGAGATCTGACCCGCTGCGGCAAAAAGGCGGGCTGCTGCACCCCACCGCCCCATCGGTGGATGCGCGGTGCCGTGCCGCGAAAAAACGGCAGCAGTGAAGAAGGGGTTCGCTGACGGGGGCGGGACTCGGGATGCGGGTGAGAACCCGCCCGGGAGGGTCACATGCGTTCGAAATCCGGATCCGGGCTCACGATCTCGAACGCACGTGTCGCTATAGGCCACTCCCGGACGAAATCCGAAGGCGCGATCCGAGTTTCGAACAAACCCGGGGTTCTCCGCCCCCGCGCCGCCCCGCTCCAGGCTCCCCCTCATTGCCGTCGTCAACCCAGACGCCGCCACCGCCGACTCACGGCAGCGCTCTCCTCGTGGGC
>DASSZQ010000032.1:0-7915 GCA_035702755.1 Solirubrobacteraceae bacterium
TGAAAGTTGCAAAGCACACGTGTCCCCGCACCAGCCGGTACGATGCCCGGCGATTTGCCCGCGCCCCCACCGGGGCGCGTGACTCGCCAACGGGACCGATATTTGAGGGGAAGGCGCATATGGGCGTTGAGGTCAACGCACGCGCGGCCGCCTGCGGGCTTCGCCGCATCCTGACGATCACCAGTGCGACGGCAGCGCTGGCCCTGACCGCCGCGCCGGGGGCCCTTGGCGCTGGAAAGCCAGTCGCGGTCGGCACGCCGTATGCGGGCGGGCCGCCCGCGGTGGCCGTCGACACCGCCGGGAACGCGGTCGTCGCCTGGGCGAACACGAAGGACCTCGGCGGGTCGCTGAACTTCGTCCAGTACTGCGTGCTCCCGCCGGGAGCCTCCGCCTGCTCACACAGCGGCAACCTCAATCCGGCTGACTCCGCGCAGTACATCGACAACGTGCAGGTGCTCAACGACGGCGGCACGATCGTGATCCTGGCCGACGTGTACGGGACCGCCGGAACCGCGGCCCGGGACTACACCCCGGAGCAGGAGCGGCAGTCGACCGACGGCGGCGCCAGCTTCAGCATCGTGAACGGCGGCCTCTCGGTGTCCAGCGGGATCCTCAGCGCCGACACGGTGCCGCTGAACGCGGTCATCGTGCCGGGAACGAACGTGCTTGGGTATGGCTGGGAGACGGCCGGAGGGCCGCCGACGTTCAACGCGTTCCCGCTCGTCTCGCCCCCGGAGTGCTCCGTGGCGACCTGCCCGGCCGGGTTCGCGACCCTGGAGCCCAACACCAATCCTGACCAGGTCACCAACGGCGGCGGCATGGTGGCCGCGCAGGCGGGGGCGAACCCCGGGGTGCTCGGCATCTACACCACGCTGTTCTCCAACGGCCCGTTCGCCTGCCCCAACAACACTCCGAACGGCATCGCCTTCGCCTACGGCAGCGGCAATCAGGGCGCCGGCAACAGCTACAACGTCTCCCCCGGCTCACCGGGCAGCGCCTGGAGGCTGCCGGCCACCCAGGGCGACTGCGGCGTGGAGGCTCCGGCGGTGGCCGGCGGACCCTCCGGGTTTGGGGTGCTGGAGGACGACCAGGCCCACGCGACGACCGTCTACCACCGGTTCGACCAGGCCAAGATGACGTTCAGCGATACGCCGATGGTCACGGTGTCCAAGCAGGGAGAGCTCGATGCCGCGCTCAGCCAGGACGGGGCCGGCGGGATCTACGGCACGTACCTCAACGGCGGCTCCGGCGGCCCGGTCGCCCTGTCCTACAGCGCCGACGGCGGAAAGACGTGGGCGGGACCGGGGACGCTTGACGCCTATAACGGCGAGGCCAACGTCACCAGCTCGGTCAACGGCGCCGGCCAGGGATGGGCGGCGTGGATCAACAACGGCTCGGTGTATGCGCAGTCATTCACCGCTGCCGACGCGATCACGGCGCCGAGCCTCGGCGGGGGCGGCTCCAGCAACGGGCAGACGGTGACGCTCAACGTGTCGTGCACCGCGTACCCGTGCACGGTCACGATCACCCTCACCGCTCCGGAGACCATCGTCGTCCACGCATCCTCGGCCCGCGTCGGCAAGCGGCGGGTCAAGCACCGGACGGTCAAGCTCGCCGCCGGCCGGGTGACGCTGAGGCGGGGCGGGACGGTGACGCTCAGGCTCACCGGGGCCGGCAAGCGGTTCGTGCGCTCCCGCAGGGGTCACGTCAGGGTCACCGCCGGCGTCACCGAGCGCTTCGGCCGGTACGCGACGAGCCGGACGAGAACGATCAGCCTCAGGATCACCACGGGGAAGCGCCACCGCCGCCGGTAGACGCCGCAGCACCGGGCTGCACGACACGCGGGGAGGTGCAACGCTGTAGGCAATGACAGACGCTGCAGGCATCTCCCGCGTCGGCGTGGTCGGCGCCGGCTTCATGGGGTCCGGGATCGCCGAGTCGGCGGCGAGCGCCGGGATCGACGTGACCGTGTTTGAGCCGGAGCGGGCGCCGCTGGCCCGCTCCCGCGAGCGGCTGGCCCAGTCGGTCGACCGGGCCCAGTCACGGGGCAAGCTCAGCGCGCAGGACGCCGAGGCGCTGATCGGCCGCATCGCCTACACCACCGATCTGGACGATCTCGGCGGCGTCGACGCCGTGCTGGAGGCGGTCACCGAGGACCCGCGGGTCAAGGGCAAGCTGTTTCAGCGCCTGGACCAGCAACTGCCCGACGCCCATTTCTTGGCGTCCAACACCTCCTCGATCCCGATCGCCGAGCTGGCCTCCTGGACCCAGCGGCCCGAGCGGGTGCTCGGCCTGCACTTCTTCTCGCCGGTCCCGGTGATGAAGCTGGTGGAGGTGGTGGTCGGACTGGAGACCCACCCGGACACGGTCAGCACCGCCGAGACGTTTGCCTCCGGGATGGGCAAGCGGCCGATCCGCACCAAGGACCGCTCCGGGTTCATCGTCAACATGCTGCTGGTCCCGTACCTGATGGCAGCGGTGCGCATGTATGAGGACGGGTTCGCCTCCCGTGAGGACATCGACGAGGGGATGCGCCTGGGCTGCGGACACCCCATGGGCCCGCTGACGCTGTGTGACTTCATCGGCCTCGACGTCCTGTACGCGGTGTGTGACTCGCTGTATGAGGAGTTCAAGCGCCCGGAGTACGCCCCGCCCCCGCTGCTCAAGCGCATGGTCGTTTCCGGCCACCACGGCCGCAAGGCCGGCCGCGGCTTCTACGAGTACTCCTGACTGTCGGCCCGGGCGCCCCGGCGGCGCCCCGGCGGCGCCCCGGGGGCGCGGCGGGCAGCGCACGGACAGCCGTCTCAATTGGGGCTAAAGGTGACCGGGGGTGCTGTCGATACTGCCCCGGGAAGTCAGCGACCGACGACCCCACCGGAGCCACCGCCGCGGACCGGCAACTGCTCTGGGGCAACGCAGAACTTGAAAAGTGGGTGAGATGGCTACTACGGAACGGGCCTCTCGGCTGTCCGCCGACGAGGCGCTGGAACTTTGGCATGCCTATAAGCAGTCCGGTGACCCCGGCCTGCGCGACAGGCTGATCCTGACGTTTGCACCGATGGTGAAGTACATCGTCTACCGCAAGGTCCGGGAGATCCCGGCGCGGTGCGAGATCGACGACTTCATCTCCTGCGGCCTGGAGGCGCTCATCCGCTCCATCGACCGCTATGACCCGGAGAAGGGCGCCACGCTGGAGCAGTTTGCGTGGACGCGCATCCACGGGGCGGTGCTCGACGAGCTGCGCCGCAACGACTGGGCTCCGCGCTCCCTGCGACGCTGGGACCGCGAGATCGGCAAGGCGGCGGAGAACTTCTTTCGGCTCTACGGCCGGCGCCCGGACCGGGACGAGCTGGCCGCTGCCCTGGGCATCACCCGCGCCGAGCTGGTGTCGCGTCAGGACGAGATCGCCCAGGCCCAGATCGGATCGCTCAACGCGCTGATCAGCGGCGAGGACGACACCGCCACCGAGCGCATCGACACGCTCCACTCAGACGACCCGGAGTTCGATCCGGAGGCGTCGGCCCTCACCGCCGCCGCCAAGGAGCGCTTCCGCGCCGTCTTTGAGACGCTGGCGCCGCGGGAACGCAAGATCGCCGTGCTGCTCTACGTCTACAACCTCACGCTGCGCGAGATCGGCGAGATCCTGGGCGTGACCGAGAGCCGCGTCTGCCAGCTGCACTCACAGATCCTCAAGACGCTGCGCTCCCGGCTGGCCAACGACGAGCAGCTGTTCAGCTTCGTGGCCTGAGGGTGCTCGGCCGCCGGGCCCCTGTCGTCCCACAACGGCGGCGATGAAGCGGACGGCGGGTCCGGGAGCAACCGGTTTGTGCGAAACCTCGTTGGCGGCCCCGGATTTCGTCACCGAGCGGCGCCTGGCGCCCGATCTGTACGAGATCGTGAGGGCCAATCCGAGTTTCGAACAATTCGGAGGGCTTCCTCAAGCGATCGCCGCCGACGCCACAGGCCCCTGCCGCCCCCTCATCGCTGCCTGTTCCCGCCGGCGAGGCCCGCGCTCGTCGGCAGGACGGAACCGCGTCGGGTCGTTGACGGTCCTCAGCAACGGGCGGCGCGCCGGGGCTACTCCGGCGAGCCGGCGCGGTTGACCGCGGTGCCGGCCGAGCCGGTGTCGCTCTTGAGCGGCGCCGGCATGTCGTCAAACGCGGACCCGGATGCGTGGGCGGCCGCCTCGTTGGCGGCCTTGACCTCCAGCCAGATCTCCTCGCGGTAGACGCGCACCGAGCGGGGCGCCTCGATGCCGAGGCGGACGGTCTGACCGCTCACCTCCAGCACGGAGATGAAGACATCGTCTCCGAGGACGATGCGCTCGCCGCGGCGGCGCGTGATGTTGAGCATCAGGAACCGGACTCCGCCGAGCGCGTCCCGCCGAGGACCTCGGCGAACAGCGGCGCGCGCAGGTCGCAGCCGGGCGCCTGGTTGATGACCTGGTGGCCCTGGCCGTCGCGGATCAGGATCGGCGCCTTCTGGTTGGCCGTGAAGTCCGAGAGCTCGGACGCGGCGACGACGGTCACGTAGACGTCGACCGGCGTGGACTCGTCCAGACCGAGACGCTCGGCGTCCTCGTCGGTGAGCTCCACGTCGTAGCGCGAGAAGTAGCGGTGCGGGTCGGTCACCGGCAGCGAGAGCGAGGGGTCATCGATGCAATGCAACCACACGATGGGGTTGCCCGGATCGGTGGTCAGCAGCGCGTAGCGCGAGCCGCCGAGGCCGATCAGGCCCTCCGGAAACTCGATCACCGTCTCAGGATCGATCTCCACGCGCCCGAAGCGCGTGCTCTCGATAGCCAAAGCCACGTCAGCCTCCTATTTGAGGAAGTCCATCAACGAGGACTGAACGATATTCGCACCGGCCCGCAGAGCCGCGGTGAACGCCGCCTGCTCGTTGGTGAAGGTGGTCATCGCCTGCGCCATGTTGGCGTCCTCGGTGTTGGAGAGCACGGCCGTGTCGTTCTGCTGCAGGCTCTGGATGCGCGTGCCGGCGAGCGTGAGGCGGTTCTGGGCGGCGCCGACGCTCGCCTGCAGGCCCTCAAGCGTGTTGAGGTTGCCCTGCAGGTTGGCCAGCTGCTTGCTGGACAGGTCGGCGACGCTGGCACTGGTGCCGGAGCTGAGATCGGCGGCGACGGAGCGCAGCGTGTCGAGCAGGCCCCCGTCGTTGGCCGCCTGCCCGTTGCCGAGCAGCGAGGACAGATCGGCGTTGACCTGCACCGAGGAGTTGGGGCCGATCTCGCGGGTGACGGCGCCGCTGTTGCCGAGATAGGTGTCGCTCGCTCCGGTGGCGTACGGCGCGGTGCCGGTGGCGGTCCCGGCGAAGATGTACTGGCCGTTGTACTGGGTGTTCGCGGCCTGCTTGACCGAGTCGATCAGCTGGTTGATCTCGTCGCCGGAAGCGGCCAGGTCGGCGGGCGACTGCGTCCCGTTGGCGGCCTCCACCACCAGTTCCTGGGCGCGCTGGACGATGCTCTGGATGGTGGTGAGCGCGCTGGAGGCCGACGACGTCCAGGCCGTGCCGTCGGTGACGTTGGAGCTGTAGCTGGACAGGCCGGAGAGGTCCTGCTGGAGCTGGACGGCCAGGCTCGCCCCGTACGGGTTGTCCGACGGCTGGTTGATGCTCTTGCCCGTCGACAGGACCTGCTCGGTGTTGGCGAGCTGATCCTGGACCGAGTTGATGTTGGCGAGCACCGACTCGGTGGTCATCAGTGTGGTGATGCGTCCGATCATCGTCAGAGAGTCACGTTCATGAGATCGCTGAAGGTGGTGCTGATGGCGTTCATCACCCGTGCCGAGGCCTGATAGGCCTGCTGGTACTGGATCAGGTTGGTCATCTCCTGATCCAGGGAGACGCCGCTGACGCTCTGGCGCTGGTTGCTCACCGCGGTGAGGATCGCCTGCTGGGTCGTCTGGGTGTTCTGGGCCGCCTGGACACTGCCGCCGACCTGGGCGACGAACGCCGCGTAGGACTGGTCGGCGCCCTGACCGGACAGGTTGGCGATCGACTGGGCCAGATCCGGGCCTGAGGTGCTGGAGCTGGAGGTCGTGATCGACGAGGGAGAGGCCGTCACCGTGATCGACGAGGCGTCGGTTCCACCGAAGAAGGGGCTGGAGGGTGGCTGCAGTCCGTTGACAGAGTCGATCACCTGCTTGGCGACACCGTTGAGCGAGTTCAGGTACTGCTGGATCGTCCCGCTGCTGCTCGTATCCGAGAGGTTGAGGAGGGCCCCCAGCTGCCCGCCGGCCTTGGACGTGAGCGTCTGGGGCCAGGTGACGGTGGATCCCTTGACCAGCGGCGTGGCGGCGTCGCCGAAGTTGACGTCGACCGTCCCGTCGCTGTGGGGGGTGACCGAGACCTGCGCCAGCCCGGACAGATCGTCGACGAGCTGGTCACGCTGGTCAAGCAGCGTGTTGGGAGTCTGGCCGGCCTGGGTGGCCTGGGCGATCTGGGTGTTGAGCGTGGCGATCTGATTGGCGTCCTGCTCCACCTGGCCGTTGGTGCCGGTGAGCGTCGCGTACTGCTGGGCGGCCTGCGTCTGCACCGTCGTCATCTGCGCGGACACCGACTGAAAGGTGGAGGCGAGGGTTTGGCCGGCGTCGACCACCGCCTGCTGGGCGGCGGCGCTCGTCGGTGACTGAGCCAGCGACGTCCACGCGCTCCAGAAGCTCGACAGCTGGGCCTGGAGGCCGTCGCTGGAGGGCTCGTTCAGCGCCGTCTGGACCTGCTGCAGCTGGGTCGCCATCGTGTTGGCGTTGCTGGCGACCGTATTCTGGGCGCGGTACTGGACGTCGAGGAACTGGTCCCGGATGCGGCTGATCGACGTGATGTCGACCCCGGTGCCGAGCTGGGTGCCCCCGCCCTGCGGGTTGCGACCCTGGATGACGATGGGATCGCTGGCGGCGGTGTTGACGACCTGCCGGGTGTAGCCCGGGGTGTTGGCGTTGGCGATGTTCTCGCCGGTCGTGTCGATCGCGGCCTGGCTGGCCTGCAGTCCCTCCAGCGCCGTGTTCAGGCCGGTGAAACTGGGGATCGTCACCGCCTCAGACCTCCAGATCGAGAACGCGGTGGCGCCCGCTCAGCCGCGGCGTCGACATCCGGTTGTGATCGCCGGCGGCGTCATAGCCGAGGTGGGCGTCGGAATCGGCGAGGCGGAGAAGATGGTCCAGGAAGGCCAGTTCCTGGTTCATGAGCGCCCGGTTGACGTGGTGCTCACGCTGGATCTCCTCCAGCATCCCGCGCAGCTCGGCGCTGCGGGCGTGCGCCTCCTCGGCGCGCACCGGGTCCATGACCTCGTGAAGGACGTTGATGGAGACCGCCGTGGGGCTGATGCCAAGGCGGGCGCCGGCACGTTCCAGCAGGCGGGCGCGGTCACGCTCCAGGACCGTCCGGCGCTGAAGCTCGGCCTGCAGCAGCCCGGTGAGGCTCACCACGTTCTGGACGTCGCGCCCGCGGATCGCCGCCCCCTGCTCCAGGACGATCTGCAGCAGCCGGCGAGCGGACACGAGCTGGGCGTCGAGGTGGGCGAGCACATCGTTGGTCAGCGCCGCGTCGAAGTGCTCGGAAGCCATCAGCACGGTCATCTGGCGCCTGCCTTTACGGGAGCGTCGAGCGCGGGATCGAGGTCCCGGGCGATCTGCATGGCCAGCCCGGTGCCGCCCGCGGACATGATGCTGGAGGTGAGCGTCTGGGGCAGCAGCGAGGCGTAGGCGCCGAGGCCGCCGGAGCTGTCTGAGCCGCCCGTCGATCCGGTGCCGCCGCCGAGGCCGTCGCCGGAGGACGATCCCCCCAGGCCGTCGCTGCTGGAGCCGTTGAGCCCGGGGACAGTGGCGGTGAGCTCCTGGGAGAGTTCGTTGACGAGGACGTCCTCGAAGGCCAGCCCCTCCTGATAGGCCTTCTTGGCCGCCTGATC
>DASSZQ010000301.1:0-3058 GCA_035702755.1 Solirubrobacteraceae bacterium
GTCATCTACTTCGGAGTCGAGGACCCGGCGATGGCCACCGCCGAGATGCAGCACGCCGCCGATTCCAAGCACTGCCGCCGCTGCGGCGCCGCCTATGAGTACGAGGCCATCTACCTGGGCCACCTGGGCCGCTACCGCTGCCCGTCCTGTGGACAGCGCCGCCCGGAGCCGAGCGTGTTCGCGACCGCCATCGAGCTGCACGGCACCCGCGGGGCGAGCTTCGAACTGCACACCCCCACCGGCAGCACCCCCATCGAACTGCCGCTGCCGGGGCTCTACAACGTCTACAACGCGCTCGCCGCCGCAAGCCTGTGTCTGGCACTTGACATCGCGCCGGAGGCGATCGCCGCCGGGCTTCGCTCGGTCAGCCCCGCCTTCGGCCGGGCCGAGCGGGTCCGGATCGGCGACTGCGAGCTGTCGATCCTGCTCATCAAGAACCCGGCGGGCGCCAACGAGATCCTGCGGACGCTGGCCCTGGAACCGGGCGAGCTTGATCTGCTCGCCGTCCTCAACGACCGCACGGCCGACGGCCACGACATCTCCTGGGTGTGGGACGCTGACTTTGAGATGCTCGCCGGGCGGGCGCGCCGGGTGACCTGCGCCGGGACACGCGCCGCCGAGCTGGCCCTTCGGCTCAAGTACGCCGGGGTGGCCGAGGAGCGGCTGTTCGTCGTTGGCGACCTCCCCCGGGCCCTCGACGCCGCCTTGGCCGACTGCCCGGAGAACCGGCTGTTCGCCGTGCCGACCTACACGGCGCTGCTGGAGCTGCGCTCCGAGCTGGAGCGCCGTGGGCACGTGACCGCGTTCTGGTCCCGCTCGCCGGCCGCCGCGACCGCGCCATGAGAGCGATCTGGCACGACATCGAGTGCGGCTCCTACACCCAGGATCTGCCCGTCTGGCGCGAGCTCGCCGCCCGTCAGGGTGGGCCCGTGCTCGACGTTGGCGCCGGCACCGGCCGCACCACCCTTGATCTCGCCCGCGCCGGCTACGCGGTGACGGCCATCGACCTCCATGACGACCTGCTCGGCCAGCTGCGCGAGCGCGCCTCCGGGCTGGAGGTCACCACGATCGTCGCCGACGCCCGGGCGTTCTGGGTCGGTGAGGAGTTCGCCCTGTGCATCGTCCCCATGCAGACCATCCAGCTGCTGGGTGGCCCCACCGAGCGCGCCCAGTTTTTGGAGTGCGCCCGCTCCAACCTGGAGACCGGAGGCGTGCTGGCGATCGCCATCGCCGACGAGCTGGAGCTGTTTGAGGTCGCCGACGGAGCGCCGGAACCCCTGCCTGACGTGCGGGAGATCGACGGCGTCGTCTACTCAAGCCGGCCTCTCGCCGTCCGTGCCGACGGTGACGGCTTCGTCCTGGAGCGCCGGCGCGAGACGGTCACCCCGGACGGGCAGCTGACGGCCGAGCGCGACCTCATCCACCTGGACCGGCTTGACGCCGGCACTCTGGAAGAGGAGGGCCGGGCGTGCGGCCTGCGCCCCATCGGCCGCGTCCCCATCGCGCCGACGGATGACTATGTCGGCAGCACCGTGGTGGTGTTCCGTGCCTGACCGCGTGCTCCGGGTGTGCGCGCTGTACCCGGACCTCATGAACATCTACGCCGACCGGGGCAACCTGATCATGCTCCGGCGCCGGTGCGAGTGGCGCGGGATCGCCTTTGAGCTGCAGTCCGCCGGGCTGGACGAGCCGCTTGACCCGGAGGCCGCCGACATCTACTACATCGGCGGGGGCCAGGACCGTGACCAGAAGCTGTGTGCGCAGGACCTGGCTCACCGCAAGCGCGACGACGTGCACGCCGCCGCCGCCCGCGGGGCCGTCATCCTGGCGGTGTGCGGGGGCTATCAGCTGCTGGGGACGTCGTACGCGCTGGGCGATGAGACCTTGCCCGGGGTTGGCCTGGTCGACCTGACGACGGTGCGCTCCGAGGGGCCGCGCCTGATCGGCAACGTGGCCATCGAGGTCGACCTCGGCGGCCCCGCTCACGACACCGCCCCCGCTCACGTCAGCCCCCCCGCTCACGGCACTGCCGCCGGCCACCGCGTCCTCGCCGGGTTTGAGAACCATGGCGGTCGCACCTACCTCGGCCCGGGCGCCCAGCCGCTTGGCCGGGTGCTCAAGGGGCACGGAAACAACGACCGTGACGGTCAGGAGGGCGTGCGCATGGGCAACGTCATCGGCACCTACCTCCACGGCCCGCTGCTGCCCAAGAACGCCTGGTTCGCCGACTGGCTGATCGGGACCGCCCTCGGCCTCGCCGAGCCACTTGAGCCGCTGGCCGACGAGCTTGAGGACGCCGCCCACGCGGAGGCGCGCCGGGCCGCCGGGCTCTAGCATCGCTCCCAGCCGTTGCTGATGCGTCCCTCGTCTCCGTCTTCCCTTGCCGGTCGCTGCCTGGCCGTCGTCCTGACCGTGCTGGCCTGCGCCGCCTGCGGCAAGAGCTCAGGCACGTCCACCCCGGCCGCCACCCCCTCCTCGACCCACAGCGCAACCTCCCACGCCGCCGGCACGACGAGCACCACCAGCCAGACGACGACAACCTCAACCACGCCGGCGCTCCCCGGGACCGGAAAGCCGCCCATCACCGTCGGCGACAAGAACTACACCGAGCAGTTCGTGCTCGGCCAGCTCTACGTACAGGCCCTCACCGCCGCCGGGTTCAATGCGACCCTCAACCAGAACATCGGCCCCACCCAGGTGACGATGCAGGCGCTCAAGCAGGGCTCGCTGTCGATGTACCCGGAGTATCTCAACGTGTTCAACACGGTGATCGCCGGATCCAAGCGCAGCTTCCGCACCCAGCTCGGCGCCTTTCAGGCAGCGCAGAAATACGCCGAGAGCCACGGCCTGCAGCTGCTCCCACCGACACCGTTCAGCGACACCGGCGCCCTCGCCGTCACCGACGCGTTCGCGTCCGAGAATCACCTGCATACGATCGGTGATCTGAGCCGCGTGGCCGGCCAGCTGACGATCGGTGGCCCCCCGCAGTTTCAGCAGGGCACGCCGGGACTGCCGGCGCTCGCCAGCACCTACGGCGTTGTCCCGGCGGGCTTCAAGA
>DASSZQ010000304.1:0-10276 GCA_035702755.1 Solirubrobacteraceae bacterium
CGGTGCCGCCGACGAGCCGCAGCGGCGCCACCACCAGCAGCGCGCCGCTGGTCGGCAGCCGCTCCAGGTTGGCGAGCTGGGTGAGCCCCAGCTTGCCGGAGCCGAGCAGGAAGTTGTGCAGCGGGAACGGCGGCTCCATGCTGCCGGCCGAGCCGGCGTCGATGCCGACGGTCTCGGTGCCAAAGCCGGAAATGGCCCGTTCGCCGGCCAGCCAGCGTGCGGCCTCGACGTCCGGGCCGGGCGTCTGCGGGCCGTTCTCGCCGACGTTGAGGAACAGGTCCTGGTCATGGGCGCGGGATCCCCAGCCGGATCGCAGCAGCACCCAGGCGCCGTCCGGGATCCGCCCGTGCTCGGCCTCCCAGGCCTCCAGGTCGGCGACGGTCAGCAGGTAGTCGCCGCCGGCGGCCTCGGTCTCGGCCGTCTTGTCGATCACGCACGCCGGGCCGACGAGCCGCTCCGGCGGGATGGAGCCGATGTCAGCGCCGTCCTTGCCGGTCACCCAGTGGATGGGAGCGTCGACGTGGGTGCCGGTGTGCTCGCCGAGCGTCAGCGTGTACCACGCCCACGCGGGGCCCCGGTCGTCGTAGCGGGAGATCTCCTCCCGGGCCAGCGGCGGGGTGTTGGCAAACGGCTCCGGCAGCTGGATGAGCGGCGTCGTCTCCGACAGCGGCTGGGTGAGGTCGACGATTTCAACGGCGCCGGAGGCAAGCCCTCCGAGCAGTCCGGAGACCTCGCTGGCGTGGGTGCTGGACATCACGTTCTCCTTTATGGTCAGCCGCCGCGGAAGGCCTCGGCGAGCCAGTCGGCGCAGATGGTTGGGTTGACCTTGGCGTCGAGCACCAGCGGGCGCGGCGTGGACTCGGCCAGCCACGTCTCGACGACATCAAGGTCCTCGACGCGGCGGATGGTGGCCGCCGCGGCACCGGTCGCCCGGGCGATCGCCGCCAGGTCGGCGTCCGGGAACTGGACCCGGGCCACGTCGTGGCCCATGGGGGCGAAGTGGTGAACCTCAGCGCCGTAGGCGCGGTCGTCGTAGACGGCGACGAGCAGCTTGAGCCCCAGCCGCGCCGCGGTCTCGATCTCGGCCAGCGCCATGAACGCGCCGCCGTCGCCGATCGCCGCCACCGTCACCCGGTCAGGGCGCGCGATCGCGGCGCCGATGGCCGTGCCGAGCCCCAGCCCCACCGCCTGAAACCCGTTGGGGAACACCCACGCGCGCGGGTCCGGCACCGAGAGGAACATCGCCGGGTAGCCCAGAAAGTGGCCGGAGTCCACGGCGACGGTCTTCTCGGCCGGCAGGCGGCGCTCCAGGGCGATCGAGAACGTCCGCGGGTCGATCCACTCCTCGGTGCCGGCGTCTGTGTACGGCTCATCGGTCCAGCCGCGGGCGGCGATCTCCCGGGCGAGGTCCGGCGTGCGAAATCCGGTGGCGCGGTGCCCCCGCCGCTCCAGTTCCGCGTTGAGCAGGCGGGCGGCGCTGGCCGCATCGCCGAGCACCGCCACATCGGCGGTGCGGTGGCGGGCGAACGCCCGCGCCTCGGTGTCGACCTGGGCGACCTTCGCATCCGGGCCGATCAGCGCGCCGTGCCGGGTGGTCCAGTCGTTGAGGGAGGCGCCGACGGCGAGCACGACGTCGGCCTGCGGGAGCAGCGCGGCGGCGAACGGCGAGGCGAAGCCGCCGGAGATCCCGAGCGCGTACGGCAGCCCGGCGAACAGCCCGTTGGCCGGGGCCGACGTGGCCAGCAGCGCCCCAATCCGCGCGCCGAGCCGCTCCAGTTCCTCGCGCGCCCCGGCGACGACCGCCCCCCGCCCGGCGATGATGACCGGACGCTCCGCCGCCTGGAGCAGGTCGGCGACGGCCTCGACCGCGTGGGCGGCGGGATCCGGGATCGGCAGGGCGGGCAGCGGGGCGTGGCGCGGGACGGTCGCCTCCGGCGGCTGGGGCTGGATGTCGATCGGCAGCATGAGGACCACCGGACGGCGCTCGATCTCGGCCCGCTGGTAGGCGCGCTGGGCGTCATCGGCGGCGGTGTGGGCGTCGTTGACCCGGTCAGCGGCGGCTCCCACGGAGGCGACGAGACCCGCCTGGTCGATGCGGAAGTTGGAGTACAGCGCCGCCGCGGGCGATTCGCCGGCCAGGACGAGCAGCGGGGTGCGGCTCTTGGCCGCCTCGGTCAGGCCGGTCATCGTGTTGGTCAGCCCGGGCCCCTGGTGCACGCTGCAGATGCCGACCCGCCCGGTGACCCGGGCGTACCCGTCGGCCATGGCGATCGCCCCGCCCTCGTGGCGGGCGTGGTGAAACCGCGCCCCCCGGGCGCACAGCGCGTTGGTGACGACGAGGTTGCCGCTGCCGATGACGCCGAAGGCGTCGGTCAGCCCGGTGGCGGCGATCGTCGCGCCGACGACATCGGCCACCGACGTCAGCCGCTGCCCCGCGACCGCGGTCATGCTCGCCTCCCTCTGCGCTGCGCCCACATCACAGGCCGGTCATCCTACCCTGCGGCCTCGCACGCTGGCCACCGCGGTTTGCGGTGCCGCTCGGCGGGTGATAGACACAACCACCATGTCCTCCGAGCGCGATCCGAGCGGTCCTGGACATCGCTCCGGCGAGGGTGCCGATGAGCCGCTGACGGCGCCGCTGGAAGGTGGTGGTCGCGGCGGCGGAGGCGAGGGCGGGGGTCCCGAGACGCCGCTGGTGACCCGCGGCGGCGGTCAGCCTCCGGAGCGCCGGGAGTCGGCCAACATGCTTCCCCCCCGCGAGCGCCGGCGCAGCCGCGTCGAGCGCCTGCTGGTGCGCATGATCGCCACCGGCGGGATCGTCGGCATCGGCGTCGCCATTGCGGCCATCATGGTCTCCAACCACTCCCAGGGGTGGATCGTGGGGCTTGTCGTATCCGTCGTCAGCGTCGTGCTGGCGGCGATCCTCTGGTCCTCACGCCAGCTCTGAGCGGGCCGAGGGCGGCGTCAGCCCGCGGTGAACAGGCCGGTGACGATGTCGTCCATCTCGGCCGAGGTCTGGTGGATGCCGGGACAGCACGGCGGTCCGCCCGCGGCGCTGATGCCGATCTCCAGGTGGGGCGCGGTCGACCGCCCCACCCGGCCGCAGCCGACCTCGGCGATCGGCTGACCGGCGCGCACCGAGGTGCCCACGGGCACGAGCGCGGGCTTGGCGTGGCCGTAGTAGACATAGCGCCCGGCGAGCGGGCCGCTTGAGACCTCCAGCACCGGGGCCGCCGGGCCGAAGCCCCGGATGCCCTCGGACACGATCGTGCCGGCGGTCACCGCCACCTCGACCGCATCCGGCCCGCAGGCGTTGCCGATGGTGCCGATGTCGACGCCCTGATCCTGGGTCCAGGTCGCCGGCGCGGCGACGATGCTCCGGGGGGTGATGGGAAACACCCACCCCGGCGGGGTCACCGCCGCGGCCGTCGAGGGAGCCGGCACCGTCCGCCGGGCCCGGGCGGGGACGTCGACGTGAACGCGCCGCTCCAGCGCCGCCAGGGTCAGCCGGCCGACGGTTCCGCTGACCGGTCGCAGGTGCGCCCACCGCTGAAAGCGGGCGACCTCCCGCTTCGTCAGCGGGCCAAAGTCGCCGTCGGCGCGGGTGCGAAAGCCGGCCTGCGTCAGCCACTGCTGCAGCGTGCGCACATCGCCACCGCGGTCGCCGACGCGCAGCACCCGCCGGATCTGAGCGGCCGATGCCGCCGATGGACAGCAGGCCGCCGCGAGGAGCACGCACAGCAGGACGCCGAGGACGCGGAAGCGTCCGGCGGTGAGGCGCGCGCCGAGATCGCGAAGCGGCGCGGGGGAGACAGCGAGAACAGGCATGGACAACTCCGCCTGTGCTCGGCGCCCGTGCGCTGATCTTGAGCCGCGGCCGGCTGCGGGCGGTGGCTGGGCGGCGACTTGCAGGCACCCCGGCGCCGGCTGGGCCGCCTCCGGTTGCGGGGACCTGATCGCCTACTTGTCAGTAGGATTACCTCATCGCCCAGTTCTGGCTGCCCTCGGACCGACTTCACCCCGGCCTGCCACCCACGCGTTCCGGAGCCCTACCCGGATACGTCGCGGTGAGACCTGCTTGCATAAGTGGGTGATGCAGGTGATCCGATGACCCCCGGCTCGGCGCGGGAGACCGTCCCGGAGTTTCTCGGCCGCGGTGGGCAGGTGGGGCGTGATCTCCTCAACGTCGACTGGGCGGCGACGCCGCTGGGTCCGATCGAGAACTGGCCCCGCAGCCTCTCCACCGTCGTCCGCGTCCTGCTCACATCGCGGTTTGCGATGTGGATGGCGTATGGCCCGGAGCTGACCTTCCTGTGCAACGACGCCTATCGCCGCGACACGCTCGGCACCAAGTACCCATGGGCGCTCGGCCGCCCCGCGGAGGAGGTGTGGGCCGAGATCTGGCCGGAGATCGGCCCCCGCATCGAGGCGGTGCTGAAGACCGGCGAGGCCACGTGGGACGAGTCGCTGATGCTCATCCTGGAGCGCAGCGGCTACCCGGAGGAGACCTACCACACGTTCTCCTACAGCCCGCTGCCGGACGACGAGGGGCGCATCGCCGGGATGCTGTGCGTCGTCAGCGAGGAGACCAAGCGGCTGCTCGGCGAGCGGCGCATGGCGACGCTGAGCGAACTGGGAGCGCTGACATCCGGCGTGCGGGAGGAGCCGGATTTCCTCGCGGCCGCCGCCCGCGCGCTGGCCAGCAATCCCCACTCCCTGCCGTTCACCACCATTTACCTGTTTGAGCCTGACGGCTCCGTGCGGCGTGCGGCGGCCGCGGGCATCGAGCACGGGCATCCGGCGGCGCCGGAGCAGATCACCGCCGGCCGGGACGCTGCGGCGTGGCCGCTGGCCGAGCTGGAGGCCGGACGGCCGGCCCGGATCGACCTCACCCTCCCTCGCTTTGGCGAGGTGCCGACCGGCGGCTGGGACGAACCGCCTGAGGAGGGGCTGCTGCTGCCGATCCCGGAGCCCGGGCACACCCGTCCGTACGGTTTTCTGCTCATTGGGCTAAACCGGTACACGCCGATCGACGTCGACACCGACTACCGGTCGTTTCTCGACCTCGTCGTCCAGCACCTGTCCGCCGGCATCTCGGCCGCCCGCATGTACGAGGCCGAACGGCAGCGCGCCGAGCAGCTGGAGGAGCTCGACCGCGCCAAGACCGCCTTCTTCTCCAACGTCAGCCACGAGTTCCGCACGCCGCTGACGCTCATGCTCGGCCCTCTGGAGGACGCGATGGCCGAGGCCGGCGGGCTGGACCACTCGCGCGCGGAGCTCGTTCACCGCAACGCCCTGCGGCTGCTCAAGCTCGTCAACGCGCTGCTTGACTTCTCCCGCGCCGAGGCCGGCCGCATGCGCGCCGAGTTTCGCCCCACCGACCTGTGCCGGCTGACGGCCGAGCTGGCGGGCACGTTTCGCGAGGCGACCGAGCGCGCCGGGCTGGACCTGATCATCGAGTGCAACGCTCCGGTGGAGAACGTCTATGTCGACCGCGATCTGTGGGAGCGGATCGTGCTCAACCTGGTGTCCAACGCGTTCAAGGCGACGTTGCATGGCCACATCCGGGTGGGGCTGCACGCGGTCCCGGACGGCGTGGAGCTGGCCGTGGAAGACACCGGCACCGGCATCCCGCCGGAGGAGATCGGACGCCTGTTTCAGCGCTTTCACCGCGTCCGCAGCGTCGCCCGCAGCTACGAGGGCTCTGGCATCGGCCTGGCCCTCGTCAAGGAGCTGACCGAACTGCACGGCGGCGAGGTCGGCGTGTCGAGCACGCTGGACGAAGGGTCGCGGTTCACGGTCCGGCTGCCGCTCGGCTCGGCGCATCTGCCCCAGGATCAGGTCCAGGAGGAGAGCATCGAGCCGGCAGCGTCAATCGCCCCGCTGTTCGTTGAGGAGGCGATGAGCTGGGTCGGCGACAGGACGGTTCAGCCCGCCGCGGAGGCGGGTGAGCCGTCGCGGCTCGCCGAGGAGGACGGGGCCGGTGTGCCCCGCTCCCGGGTGCTCATCGCCGATGACAACCCGGACCTGCGCCGCTACCTGACGACGCTGCTCAGCCCGCAGTTTGAGGTTGAGGCGGTGGGCGACGGGGAGGAGGCGCTGGCGGTCATCCGACGGCAGCCGCCGGACCTGCTCATCTCCGACGTGATGATGCCCCGGCTGGACGGCTACGGCCTGCTGGGTGTCCTGCGATCCGCTCCGGAGACCCAGGATCTGCCGGTCATCCTCCTGTCCGCCCGCGCGGGGGAGGAGGCGGCGATCGAGGGGCTTGGCGCCGGTGCCGACGACTACCTGCCCAAGCCGTTCTCCGGCCGCGAGCTCCTCGCCCGCGTCCGGGCCCACGTCGACCTGTCCAGCCTGCGCCGGCAGGCCGCCGCCGATCTGCGCGCCGAGCGCCGCCGGCTGGAGCAGACGCTCCAGCAGCTGCCGGCGGGAGTGGTGCTCGCCGAGGGCCCGTCGGCCCGGATCGTGCTCGCCAACCAGCAGGCGGCGGAGATCCTCGGAACCTCGATCCGGTCCGCGAACAGCATCGGCGAGATCACCGACTACCGCGTTCTGTCGATGGACGGCGAGCCGCTCACGCTGGAGCAACGGCCGATCATCCGCGCGGTGCGGGCGGGGGAGACCGTCGACGACGAGGACCTGCTGTATGAGGCCGGGGACGGCCGGCGCATCATCATCCGGGTCAGCGCGGCTCCGATCCGCGGCGACGACGGTGAGATCGTCGCCGCCGTGCTCGTCTTCCAGGACGTCTCCCGGCGGGTGCGCTCCGAGCGCCTGCTCGCCGCCCAGCGCGACGTCCTGGCCTCGATCGCCGGGGGCGAGTCGCTGGCCGAGACGCTGACGGCCATGACCCGGACCGTCGAGGAGCTGTCCGAATACGACGCCCGCGCGTCGATTCTGCTGCTGTCCGCCGACGGCCGCCACCTGGTACACGGCGCCGCGCCCAGTCTGCCGGACGCCTACAACGCGGCGATCGACGGGGTGGCGATCGGCCCGGCGGTCGGATCGTGCGGGACCGCCGCCTACCGCGGCGAGACGGTGGCCGTCACCGACACGATGGTCGACCCGCTGTGGGCCGACTTCCGGGCGCTCGTTTCCGAGCACGGGCTCCGGGCCTGCTGGTCGACGCCCATCCGCGCTGACGACGGCGATCTGGTGGGCACGTTTGCCGTCTACTACGGGCAGCCGCGGGAGCCGGCCGCCGAGGATCGCCGGGTCGTTGAGCTGCTGACGCGAACGGCCGGGGTGGCCATCGCCCGCGCGCGTGACGCCCAGAACCGGGCCCGGCGCCTCGCCGAACTGCAGAGCAGCCTTCTTCCCCGGGCGCTGCCGGCCGTCCCGGGCATCGGCGCGGCCGTCAGCTTCCACCCGGCCGACCGCGGCCTCGACGTCGGTGGCGACTTCTACGACGTGTTCCCGCTGCCGGACGGGGGCTGGGGCTTTGTCATCGGTGACGTGTGTGGTCACGGCGCCGGTGCGGCCGCGGTGACCGGCCTCACGCGCCACACCACCCGGGCGATCGCGCGCCTGCAGCCCTCGCCGGCGCGCGTGCTGGAGGTCGTCAACGAGGAGCTGCGCGCCTCTGATCACAACCGCTTCTGCACCGCGCAGTACGGTCGGCTTGATCCAACCGCCGACGGGTTCCGGCTCACGCTCGCCTCCGGTGGCCATCCCGGGCCGATGATTCGCCGGGCCGAGGGCAAGGTTGAGGCTGTCCGCGTTCGCGGCCCGCTGCTCGGCGTCTTCGGCGACGCCACGTTCCCGGAGTCGACGACGGTCCTGCGCGCGGGGGACACGCTGGTGCTCTACACCGATGGGCTGGTGGAGCGCAATCCGCGGCTCGCGGGGGAGGGGGCGCTGCGGCGGCTGCTGAAGTCGCTGGGGCCGAACGACGTCGACGAGTTGCTCGCCGATCTTGAGCGCCGGGCGCTGGGCTCGCCGCCCGCCCGGCTGCTGGACGACGCCGCGGTGCTGGCGCTGCAGGTCACCGGGCCGGTGTCCGGCGGGGCGGCGGCACCCGAGAGCGTTCTCGCCGCCGCCTGAGCCCGGCTAGCTCGGCTCGCCCGCTCTGAGGTGGGCGTCGAAGAAGGTGAGGATCCGCCGCCAGGAGTCCTCGGCCGACGGGTGGTGGTAGTTCATGCCGATGAACTTCAGCGCCGGGTTGAGCGCCGGACTGAGACGGTTCATGAAGCTGTGCCCGGCGTTGGGGTACTCCTTGACGTCGTGGTCGATGCCGAGGGTCTGCAGCGCGCTCTGCAGCTTGGAGGCGCGTCCCGGCAGGGCGCGGTCGCGCTTGCCGTAGCTGGCGACGATGGGGCAGGCGCCGGCCAGGCGGTTCACGGCGTCGTCCGGGACCTCACCGTAGTTGACCGAGGCGGCGGCGAAGTCATAGCGCGGGGCGCACAGCAGGGCGAATCCGCCGCCCATGCAGAAGCCGACGATGCCGATCCTCGCCGTGCAGTCGGCGCGCTCGGCCAGCCACCGGCGGGCCGCCTCGATGTTCTCATAGCCCTCGCCGCTGCCGGACCGCGACGACTGGATGGTGGCGATCACACATTTCGGCCCGCGGCCGGAGTACAGGTCCGGGGCGAACGCCAGGTAGCCGGCGGCGGCCAGCCGGTCGGCCTGCTGGCGGATGTCGTCACTGAGGCCGAAGGCGTCCATGACGACAACGACGCCCGGCCACGGCCCCTCCCCGCGGGGCACGGCCAGATAGGCCCTGAGCTCGCGATCCTCAGCGGGGTAGTACGTGGTGTCGGGCATCTGCGAGCCTCCTGGTCGGTGCGGCGGCGTTAGGTCGGCGGTGCGGCCTCCAGCCCCTCATCCCGGGCGAGCGCGGCCCCGATCCGTGCCGCCAGCCGGGGCTGGGCGAGAATGAACAGCAGGCCAATCACCAGCCAGATGCCCACCACGAGCGGGAAGCGGCTGTACGGGAAGCTCACGCCGACGACGTTCTTGTAGATCGTGTACCCCAGGAACACGATGCCCAACAACGGGATCACGATCTCGTAGAGGGGGGCGCGCCGGGCTCGGATGATCAGGTGGCGCCCCGGCCGGGGCGCCGGTCCGCGTCGAAGCGCGGCCGAGCGTGCCCTCCAGCGGCGTCTCGCGGCTGAGCGCGCACAGGATCCGCCCGCCGGCGGTTGCCGCTCCCACGCCTCGGCGGTGCTGGCGCAGGTGGGAGATCCGGCAACTCCAGGTTGCGGTTGAACGCCAACGGCGTTGGCTCAGCTCCGGGTCAGGTCACGGGCGGTCTGCTCGGCCGCCTGAAGCTCGGCCGCCGTCTGTTCGGCGCGGCGCTCGGCAGCCCCCAGGAGATCCTCCGCATCGGCGAGCTGCCGTTGCGCCTCGTCCAGGTGGGCGGCGGCCTCCTCCCGGCGGGACTGGGCGGCCGTCAGCTCCTTCTCGGCCCGGGCGGCGGCCCGGCGGGCATCGGCCTCGTCCTGGCGGGCGGCCGCCAGGCGCGTCTCGCGGCGGCGGCGCTCGGCGTCCGCGAGCGCGGTCTTGGGGGATTTGGCGGCGGTCTTGGGGGCTTTGGCGGCGGGCTGGGGGGATTTGGCGGCGGTCTTGGGGCTTTGGCGGCGGTTCCGGGGGCTCTGCCGGACGGCTTCCGCCGGGACGGCGCGGATGGGGGCTGCGGTGCCGGCGACGCCTCCAGCCCGGAGAGCCCCAGGCCGGCGAACCGCAGCTCATGGGTCAGGCAGCCGGTCTGCACCTCTCGGCGGGCCTCGTCGTCGATGGCGGCGGCGCGCAGCGTGTCGGTGACCCGCTCCAGCGTCGCCTGGCTGAGGGCGCTTCCCTGGGAGCCGAGCAGCCCCTCGGCGGCCTCAGTGAGCTCTCCGAGCGCGTCACGCTGTCGGCGCGTCGCCTCGCGCATCGCGTCGCCGGTGTGCTCCCCGGAGGCCGCCTGCCGCTGGGCCTGCGCCAGCGCGTCGCCGGCGTCAAACAGCGCCCGGATGGTCTGCGGCTGGGTGCGCACCAGCTGGTTGACCGCCCAGGCGGCCACCGACGGCTTGCGCAGCGCCGCCACCTCGCCCGCCTCCTCGCGGCGCTTCTCGGCACGCAGCGACTTGACCAGGGCGGTCCGCTCCAGGACGAACTCTTCCAGCGGCAATCCGTACAGATCCTCAGGCGCGTCGACCGGCACGTGGTGATCCTAAGCCGGGTGGCGCTGGACGTCCCACGTTGGGATCCGGTGAGCTCTCTTGCCGACCCCCGCCGGCGCCTTGGACAGACTCCAGGACGTTTGCTATATCTAAGAGACCGCCGCGGG
>DASSZQ010000327.1:0-8896 GCA_035702755.1 Solirubrobacteraceae bacterium
TAACCCGGCGTAAATGGGATGCCGATGCCCGGCTATAAAGTTCCGGCGCCGACCCGTTTTGGGCCGGTCATTCCGGCGGCGCGATCACGCCGTGCGGAGGTCCATCCGGTGATCGTGGCCGAGCAGCGGCAGCTCGTCGCACATCTCGGTCAGCCGCGAGACCGTGCGCTCGGTGATCTACTCGCACAGCGCCTCGCGATCCAGGATGTTGGTGGTGATCACCATCGAGCGCTTGTCCTCGTAGCGCGCGTTGACGATCGAGTAGAGCTCCTCCAGCACCCAATCGGTGGAGCGCTCGGCGCCGACGTCGTCGATGTGAAGCAGGTCGACCTGGGTGAGGCGGTCAAGCAACTCGATGTGAGAACGCTCGGCCCGGTGCGTGTCGCGGATCTCGTTGAGCAGCCGGGGCAGCGAGTAGATGGCGACCGTCCGTCCGGCGTCCGAGGCCGCCTTTGACACGAGCATCGCCAGCGTCGTCTTGCCCGTCCCCGGCGGTCCCATGAACCACAGGCCCCGGCCGCTGTCGAGCTGGTCGTCGATCGTCAGCGCGAAGCGCCGGGTGGCGGACACGATGGCCGGATCGATCTCGGTCACCGGAGGCCGGTCGAAGGAGACGTCCCGGTAGCGGCGGGGGATGACCGCCGACAGGCTCCGGGCACGGGCCCGGCTGACGCGCTGGGGCCGGCAGCGACAGTCATACGCCGTGTTCGTCTCGACGTCGAAGACGAATCCGGAGCCGTCGCAGAGGTCAAACGGACAGCCGCTCATGCGGTCGCCTGACGAGCTGGAGTGGCTTCGAGTTCGCCGTCAGCCGAACTCGCGCGCGAACACGCAGTGTTCGCCCTCATGCCGCGAAGCGCTCCCCGGCATAGTTGGCGAACTTGGGGTACTCCTTCTGGAAGGTGAGCACCACCTCGCCGACCGGTCCGTTGCGGTGCTTGGCGATGATGATGTCGGCCTCGCCCTCCCGCTCGGAGTCCGGGTTGTAGTACTCGTCGCGGTAGATGAACATGACGAGGTCGGCGTCCTGCTCAATCTGACCGGACTCGCGCAGGTCGGAGAGGACCGGCTTCTTGTCGTCCTTGCCGCGCTGCTCAACGGCACGGCTCAGCTGGGACAGGGCGATCACCGGCACGTTGAGCTCCCGGGAAAGCCCCTTGAGCCCGCGGCTGATCTGGCCCACCTGCTCCACCCGGCTGTCGACATGGCCCTCGTGGCGCATGAGCTGGAGGTAGTCGATGATGATCAGGCCGAGTCCGCCCTCCACCTGGGCGTGAAGGCGGCGCGACTTGGCCCTCACCTCCAGCACTCCGGTGTCAGAGGAGTCATCGACGAACAACGGTGCCTGCGCCAGCCGCTCGCACGCCTCCAGGATCTTCGGCCAGCGCTCTGAGGCAACCTTGCCCCGGCGCAGGTCCTCGCCCTTGATGCGCGCCTGAGAGGCGACGAAACGCTGGGCCAGCTCGGACTCGGACATCTCCAGGGAGAACAGGGCGACCGCCTTGCCCTGGAGCACCGCGTTCTCGGCCATGTTGGTGACAAGCGCCGACTTGCCCATCGACGGCCGGGCGGCGAGGATGATCAGGTTGCCGGGCTGAAAGCCGCCCGTCTTCTCGTCGAGATCCTTGAACCCGGACGGCGTCCCCGTCAGCGCCGTCTTGGACACCGACAGCCGGTGCAGCTTGTCGGTCTCCTCATGGAGGATGTCTGCGATCGACCGGATCTTCTTCTGGCGATCGTCGGTCGCCACCTCCAGCACCGACCGCTCGGCGCGCTCCACCAGCTCCCGTGCCGGCGCCTCCCTTGCGAGCACACTGGCCTGGATCTCGTACGAGGTCGTCAGCAGCGCCCGCAGCTTGGCGTTGTCGTGCACGATCCGGCCGTACTCGCGCGCGTGGCCCGCCGCCGGGACCCAGCCGGCCAGCTCGTCGATCACCGCCGCCCCGCCGACCTCGTCCAGCTTCCCGTGCTGGCGCAGCTTCTCGGAGACCGTCAGGTGGTCGATCTTGTTGTCGGCCTCATACAGCTCCAGCATCGCGGCGAACACCGCGCCGTGCTGCTCCCGGTAGAAATGCTCCGGTCGCAGCTGCTCCTCCACCAGCAGCGAGTGCAGGTGGCGCTCGTCAAGCAGCACCGCCCCCAGAACCGACTTCTCGGCCTCCAGGTTGTGGGGCGGAACGGCGATGTTCTGGACAGCGCTCACGGCTTCACCGAGTCTAAGTTCGCGCCCGGCGGCGGCGCACGGGTTGATCCCGCAACCAGCGATGGATTCATTTCTTGCGGTGGACGGATCGTCGGCTGGCTGACAGAGCGGCGTCCGGGGCGGGCTGTCACGGCCATGCGAACGCTCATCTCCGGGCCAATGCGCGCGGTGACGTGAGCGACGCGAGCATGGCCGTGACAGCCACCCCTGCCGCCGCCTTCTACCGGGATCGTCGTCTGGCCGACGCGTGCGCCGTAGGCCAGATCAACCAGGCACCGCCACCGGGGCGAGCCATCCCTCCGCCGCCCGCGGGCCCAGACCAACGCCGCTTCCTGAAGGAGCGCGCTCATGCTTGCGCCCCAAGCCGCGAGGTGACCTGTGGCGATCAGGCCAGTGGGGCCCGCAGCAGCGATCCAGGCGGTCCAAGGCGGGGTCTCCGCCCATCGGCGCACTCGGGGCGCGCACCACTTACCGCTCGGCCCGGCACCACCCCCGGTGCGCCGAGGGCGGACGGCCCCGCCCCGGGGCCGCCAGCAAAATCGGGCTAGGCCGCGACCACCATGGTCTTGACCGCCGCAGTCACGTCGTCGGCGACCTCAACCACCACCATGTACGTGCCGACATTGCGGATCGGCTCGTCGAGGTGGACCTTGCGGCGATCGATGCGGATGCCGCGGGCTTCGCGGATGGCGTCGGCGATGTCCTGGGTGGTCACCGAGCCGAACAGCCGTCCGTCGTCGCCGGCCTGCTGGGTGATCGTCAGCACGGTACGTCCGAGCACCGCCGCGCTCTCCCGTGACCGCTCCTCGGCCTCGCGCAGGGCGCGCTCCGCGTCCTCCTGGCGGCGCTGGGCCACCTTGATCGATGACTCGGTGGCGGGCTCGGCCAGCTTGCGGGGCTGCAGGTAGTTGCGCAGGTACCCGGCCGACACGTCGACGACTGTCCCGCGCTCCCCCAGCGACTCGACGTCCTGGAGCAGGATTGCCTGCGGCATCGTCTCTACCGCCTACCGGTCGCGATCACGGTCGCGGTCACCGCGGCCGCCGCGGTGGTCACCGCCACTGGACTCGGCAACGTACGGCAGCAGTGCCAGCTCACGAGCACGCTTGACCGCGCGCGCCACCTGACTCTGATGGCGCCGGCAGGCGCCGGTGATCCGCCGGGAGCGGATCTTGCCGCGATCGGAGATGAACCGCCGGAGCATGGAGATGTCCTTGTAGTCCACCTGCTCGATCTTTTCCCGGCAGTACGGACACGACTTCCGGCGGGTTGATGTCGCCCCGCCCTTTCGGTCGCGCCTGCGCACGGGCCTTCTGCGTTGCTTTGCCACGGAGACCAGCCTAGCGTGATTGTTCGTTTACCGTCGTTTAGAAGGGGATGTCCTCGTCCGCGCCGGCTCCGACCGGGGTGCGCTCGAAGTCGCCGGTATCGATCGGGACGTCGCTCTCCGCGGCGCGTGCGCTGCTCGAGAACCCGTTCCCGTTGCCAGCGTCGTCGCGACCGCCGAGGAACTGCACGTTCTCGGCGACGATATCAACCGCCTGGCGCTTGTTGCCGTCCTTGTCGGTGAACTCGCGCCACTGCAGCCGCCCGTCGATGGCGACGCCACGGCCCTTGCTCAGGTACTTGGAGCAGTTCTCGCCCTGGGCGCCCCAGACGGTGATGTCGAAGTAGTTGGGCTGATCCTCCCACTGGTTGGTGTCGTTGTTCTTGCGCCGGCCGTTGCAGGCGAGACGCAGAGAGCAGACGGACATGCCGCTCGGCGTCGAGCGCAGCTCCGGATCACGGGTGAGATTGCCGGTGAGAACGACCCGGTTGATGTTGCCTCCAGCCATTGCTCTGGCTCCTTTCAGGAAACGTTGAAGCTCGCGATCGAGTCTATGGCCGCATGAGGCGGCAACCGGCGGCCTCAGCGGAAAATGGGCGGAAAGGTTGCATCTCCGCCGGACTGTTGTGACGTTCGTGGCCGATCCGCCACGAACGGCGGCTACTCCTCGGCGCTCTGCGGCGCGGCCGGAGCGGCCGGAGCGGCGGCCAGCACCGGCGGGGCCGAATCCGGCGGCGGCGGAGTGCCGGGAAGAACCTTGATGATCCGGAAGCGCAGCACGGCGTCGTCGATCCGCAGGTTGTGCGACAGCGTCTCCAGCAGCGACGTCGGGCCCGTGAACTGAAGGAGGTGGTACTCGCCGTCCTTCTGGTGCCGAATCTCAAAGGCCATAGGCCGCGTCTGCCAGTTGTCCTGGCGCTCCACGGTCCCGCCGCCCCCGGTGATCTGCGCCTCGACGTCGGACAGCACCTTGGCGCGCCGTTCATCCTCTGCCGTGGTGGAGAGGACGAGCATGAGGTCGTATACGCGGGGTTGACTGGCCATAGTGAGAGAGCCGGTGGGGCGGCGGCCGACTATAGCGGGTGGTTCTTGACCGACGCTTGCCGCTGCGGGCCCGGACGCTGGCAAGATCTGCGCATGCCGACGGAGCTGCCCACGCTGCACTGCGCCGCCGCAGAGGACTGGGAGCGCTGGCTGGAGACCAACCATGCCGCCTCGCCCGGTGTGTGGCTGAGGTTCGCCAAACGGGGGGCGGGGGAGCCGTCGGTTGGCTTCCCCCAGGCGCTGGAGCTGGCGATCTGCTTCGGCTGGATCGACGGCCAGCTGCGCCCGCTGGACAGTGGCTTCTATCTGCGGCGCTTCACCCCGCGCGGCCCGCGCAGCCGTTGGTCGCAGGTCAATCGCAGCAAGGCCGAGGACCTCATCGCCGCCGGGCGCATGCGCGCGCCCGGTCTCGCCCAGGTGCAGGCCGCGCAGGCCGACGGGCGATGGGAGGCCGCCTACGAGCCCCAGAGCCGCGCGACGGTCCCTGACGATCTGCAGCGGGCGCTCGCCGCCGAGCCCGCGGCCGGGGAGTTCTTCGAGACCCTGACCGGAGTCCGCCGCTACGCCTTTCTGTACCGGCTGCACCACGTCAAGGACCCCCAGGCGCGGGCGCGGCGCATCGCCGGCTACATCGAGCTGCTGCGCGAGGGCCGGACCCTGAACTAGCGCCCCTCTGTCCCAGAGTGGCGTCTGAGCTTCCGGTGTGAGGACGGCGGGTCCCGCGGGGGGGCTTGCACCGGACCGGGACGTGGTTAGAAACGGCGGCGATGAAGGGAGCGGGGGGCTGCTTGCGGCCAAAGCGGTGACCGTGAAGCCTCCGATCCGTTCGAAATTCGAGTCCGGCCCCACGATCTCGTACAGATCGGTCCCTCAGCGGCACTCGCTGACGAAATCCGCCGCCGCCAACCGGGTTTCGTACAAAACGGTTGCTCTCGGCCCGCCCCCCCACGGGTCCAGCGGCATGGATGCCGCGCCCTGATATCCGGACGATCACCACCAGGACACGCCCGCAGGGCGCCGTCACCGCAGCAGTCGCCCCACCCCACCCGCCGGCCAGCCACCACCCACGGACAGGACACCGCCCGTGCCCCTCTTCATCGCCGTTGTCGACGGTGGGCCCTCCGCGCGCGCCCGGGGTGGCTGCCCCGGTGGCGGCCGACCCTCGGCGGCCCGGCCACGCCGGTGGCGGCCCCGGCGCCCCGGCCACGCCGGTGGCGGCCCAGGCGCCCCGGCCACGCCGGTGACGGCCCCGGCGCCCCGGCCACGCCCGCCGTCCGTCACAATCAGCCGCCGTGTCTGCCGCAAAGGCCATCTTCTGGGCGTCCGCCGGGCTGCTCGTCTACACCCACGTGGGGTACGGCGGGGTGCTGGCCGTGCTGGCGCGCCGGCGCGGCGCGCCGGCGGACCCGGAGGTGGCGCCGCCGGCCGACGCCGCGCTGCCCGCCGTGTCGGTCATCGTCGCCGCCTATGCCGAGGAGGGCGTCATCGCCGACCGGGTGCAGAACCTGCGCGCGCTTGACTATCCGGCTGACCGGGTGGAGGTGATCGTGGCCTGCGACGGCTCGCCGGACGCGACGCCGCAGCGGGCCCGGGAGGCCGGCGCCGACCTCGTGCTGGAGCTGCCGCGCGGAGGCAAGGTGCGCGCTCAGGACGCGGGCGTCGAGCGGGCGCACGGGGAGATCCTGGCCTTCTCGGACGCCAACGCCCGCTGGGAGCCGGATGCGCTGCGCCATCTGGTGGCGCCGTTCGCGGACCCGCGGGTCGGCTATGTGTGCGGGACGGTCAGCTTTGTCAACGAGCACGAGCACAACCAGGAGGGCCTGTACTGGCGCTATGAGATGGCGCTGCGGCGGCTGGAGTCCCGGGTGCGCTCGGTCACCGGAGGCAACGGCGCCATCTACGCCACCCGGCGTGAGTCCTATCTCGTCGTCGATCCGATCATGGGCCATGACCTCTCGTTTCCGTTCAACATGGTCAAGCGGGGCTGGCGGGCGGTGTACGCGCCCCAGGCGCGGTCGGCGGAGAAGATGGTCCCGTCGATTGAGGGCGAGTTCGCCCGCAAGCGGCGGATGATGAGCCACGGCTGGCCGATCATGCTCCGCGGCGGCATGCTCTCCCCGCGCGGCTATGACCCGGTGTATGCCCTGATGATCGTCTCCCACCGGGTCCTGCGCTACGCGTCGGCGTTCCTGCACGCGGCGCTGCTGGGCACAAGCGTCCTGCTCGCCCCCCAGGGCGCGGTGTACGCGGCCGCGCTCGTGCTCCAACTCGGCCTCGGTCTGGCGGCGCTCGCCGCCCGCAGCGTCCCCGCCCGCCCGCTGCTCATCGCGCGCTACTACGTCCTGACCACGGCGTCGCTGGCGGCCGGGCTGTGGGACTGGGCGGCCCACGGCACGCACGCTGGCTGGGAGCCGGCCGAGGGGACCCGGTGACGGCGAGCCGGGTTGCCCCGCCGGGCTGGCGTCGTTCGCTGGCGCGGATGGCCAAGCGTCTGGAGGACCTCGTCATCGCGCTGCCGCTGTCGCTCCTCACGGCCCCGCTGGTGGCCGTGCTGGCGCTGGCCATCCGGCTTGAGTCGCCGGGCGAGCCGGTCTACCGCCAGGTGCGCGTGGGCCGGGACGGGCGCCTGTTTGAGATCTACAAGCTGCGCACGATGGTCCACGGCGCCGAGTTCACCGGCGCTGGGCTGGCCATCAACGAGGGCGATGAGCGGATCACCCGGGTCGGCGCCCTGCTGCGGCGCTACTCGCTCGACGAGCTGCCCAACCTGTGGAACGTGCTCCGCGGGGAGATGTCGATTGTGGGGCCGCGACCGACGCTCGCCCACCAGGTGGCGCAGTACACGCCCCGCCAGCGCGGGCGGCTCGCCGTCAAGCCGGGAATCACCGGCTGGGCGCAGGTCAACGGACGCGCCTCGCTGCCCTGGCCGGAGCGCATCGAGCTGGATCTCTGGTACGTCGAGCACCAGTCGCTGGCGCTTGACCTGAGGATCCTCTCGCGCACCCTCGGCCTGGTCGCGGGCGGCAACGGCCTCTACAAGGGAGCGACGGGCGGGTGGCAGCCACCGAGCGAGACGTAGCCGTCGTCCTCACCGGGGTCGGCAAGCGCTACACGCTGGTCTCGGCGTTCTCACAGCTGGCGGTCACGATCGCCGCCGACCCCAATCCGCTGGCGCCCGCCCAGTACGCCGCCGACCACCGGCGGGCCGTCCCGCGGTTCGATGAGCCCGGCTACGTGCCCGCACTCCAGGACCTGTGCGCGGAGTTTGGGGTCGGCGCCGTCGTCCCCCTCACCGACCTTGACCTGGAGATCCTCGGCCGCGCTCGCGAGGCCGGGCGGCTCCCCGCGTTCGTGCCGGACGGCGACGTCGCCCGGGCCACGTTTGACAAGTACGAGACCCATCTGTTGCTGGAGCGTCTCGGCCTGCCCTCGCCGCCGACCGTGCTCCCCGGTGAGCCGGTCGACAGCTATCCGGTGATGGTCAAGCCCCGCTGGGGCTCCGGCGCCCGCTCCATCTTCCCGGCCGCCGACGCGCGGGAGGCCGAGTTTCTGGCGGCGTACATCCGCGAACCGGCGATGATCCAGCGGGCGATGCAGGGGCCGGAGTTCTCCATCGACACCCTCTCCGACCTCGAGGGACGGTGCCTGAACGCCATCCCCCGGACGATGCTGGAGTCCCGGGGCGGCGAGTCGATCAAGGGCACGGTCATCGCCGACGAGGAACTGATGGACCTGGCCCGCCGCGTCGTCGAGGGGTTGGGCTGCCGGGGGCCGTGCACGGTGCAGGTGTTCCGCGACCGGGAGATCGGCCTGGGCATCACCGACATCAACACGCGCTTCGGCGGTGCCTGCCCGGCCCACCTGTACGCGGCGCTGCCCGGGCAGACCTACCCGGAGCTGATCGTGCGGATGGCGCGGGGGGAGCGGATCGAGCCCCACATCGGCGATTTCCGCGCCGGGGTGACGTTCACCCGCTACTACTGGCAGCTCGAGCTCGACGAGGAGATGTGCCCCACCGGGCGCGACATCATGAAGCCGCCCGGACCTCGCCCGCCGGTGCTGCAGCCGTAGCGGCCACCCGGTCCCCGGGCCCGCCGCCGACCCGAGGTAAGGTTGAGACATGATCGACTCCGGGGTCGTCAGCGCCACCCAGGACACCGCGATTGCGTGGCTGGCCGAGGATCGGCGGTTCGTCCAGGCGCTCCTCGTCGACGTCGAGGGATCGGCGCCGCTGCCCGTCGGCGCGATGATGCTCGTCGACCAGCAGGGCGGCATCGAGGGTTCGATCACCGGCGGGTGTGTCGAGGGCGCCATCGTGCAGG
>DASSZQ010000081.1:0-20668 GCA_035702755.1 Solirubrobacteraceae bacterium
GGACTGGGTGAACTGACCCGCGGCGGTTGGCGGGATGCGGAGCCCCGTCCACGTCGCCGAGTAGCCGGCCGTGCCGTCGTCCTTGACACCGAGGATCCCGACGTTGCTGGCGAACACCACCGGATTGGAGAGGTTGTTGCCGAAGACGGTGGTCTCGCCCCCGCCGCGGCCGTGACCCGTCCCTGGCGGTGGGCCGCCGGCGGCGAACGCCGACGTCGCCATGACAGCGACTAGCCCACAAACGGATTTCATCCCTGAACCTTCGATTCTGACTACCGTCCTTGCCGGAACGTGTCCCAGCAACCGGAGTGGTTGCGCGATGGTGGCCGTACCGGATCCGTGGGTCGGCGCAGCGGCACGGGTATGGATTTACGGCCTCGGGGAGCCGTACCTTTCCCACCCCGTGGCATCGGTCACTGCCCAGCAATCGGGGGCTACAGGCGAGAGATCGGCGCCTGCGCTTGCGGCTGTGGCGGCCAACACGGAGAGGGAACTTGGCTTCCTGTCGTCATTCCAGGTGCTCGCGGCCTGTGACGCGCGCCGGAAGCTGTCCTACAGCGCCACGCCAGGTCGCGGCATTGCTCCTGCTTGTGCCCCGTCTTGAAGGCGTTGACACGGCCGACGGGGTTTCCGCTGACCCCCGCCGTGGGACTGACCCCGCGGCCTACTTCTTGCCGGCTGAGCTGCCCGCCGATTTGCTGGCGCTGTCGATCACCTTGCGGATGAACTCATACTGGGTGTGGACCAGCCGGTCGGCCATCTCCATTGCGGAGTCGACAATCTCCTGTCGCCGGGAAGGACCCTCGCCGCGCGCGGGTAGTGCTTGATCGACGGTATCGATGAACTTGCGTACGGCCTCGATCGCGGCGCGCTGACCCTTTTCGACTGAATCGAGTACCTCATCGGAGAGCTCTGTCGTGCGGCCAACCATGGTCTTGGGGCCGCGCGCAGCCGAACGGTCTCGTGCCCCGGCCGGCGCCTTCACCGATCGGCCGCCCGCGGCCGCACGGCTTCGTGTCCCGGCCGGCGCCGTTGCCGACCGGCCGGCCTTGCTTGTGGTCTGAGCCATCGCGCTGCTCCTTCTGGGACGCGGATTGTGGACCCTATGACGCTAAGGCCGGAGCGCGTCCGGGCCATCCGTAGAAGCATGCGTACTTGATAGGAGACCGCGCCAGCGCCAACGGTCATTGCGTTGGCAGCTGCCTGCTCAGCGGATCGTCGTGCTCCACCCGTCGCGCAGGGCCGTGCGGGCAAGTTGTGCCCAGTCGCCGGTCGCGCCGAGACGAGCGATCGTTCCGTACAGCTGAGCAATGCTGCGCGCGAGCCAGAGGTCGTGCGGTGGTAGCGCACCGCAGAGGATCAGTTCGGTGATCGCCTTGGGGCGTTCGGAGAGCCGGTCGCGAGCAGCGAGCAGCTCGTCGCTGTCAAGGCGGGCGGGGCCTGGGCCAGCGAGGCCATCCAGCACTTGCGCGATCAAATCCAGCGCTCGATCACCATGGCTTGCCGGTAACCAGCCGAGTCGCTCGAGGGCGGCGGCAAACGCCTCGACGTCCTCCGCCAGGAACGCGTCGAGCGCGCCAGCCGAGAGGGCGACGCGCTCTCGGTCAACGTCGCACCAGGCCCCGAAGTCAAGGATCCCCAGTCGACCGTCGGGCAGCACGAGCACGTTTTCCGGATCAAGGTCGGCGTGCACGATCCCCACACTTGCCGCGCCAAGCGCGAACTGCACCAGCCGGGCCGCGGCCTGGTCCGGGTCTGGCGCATCACACAGGGGGACACCCTCCACCCATTCGCTCACCAGCACGCCGTCGCGGGCCAGCCGCATGACCGGCGCGGGAGCCATCAGCGACGGATGGCCGTGCAGCCCGCGGTGAAAGCGGCGCTGTGCGGTGGCCTCCTGCTCGAGGTCGAGCTCATCGAGCACGTGCCCACGAAACTCGTGCAGGGTTGCGCGTGCGTCGAGCGCTGGGAAGGCCGCGCCCAGCGGCACCAGCAGCGCATCAAGCAGCCCCAAGTCCTTCCGCACCACGCGGGCAAGCCCAGGACGCAACACCTTGACCGCCACAGGCGCATCGCCAAGCACACCGCGGTGCACCTGTGAGGTTGGGGTGACGGCCACCGGATCCGGATCGAGATCGTCAAGCTCACCTGTCGCGCGTGTACCCCATGCGTCACGCAGCGCCCGCTCGATCGTCTTCCTGCTCAGCGGGACGCTTGCGGCTGCCCGTGCCGACGCGAGTTCGGCCACGATCTCATCGCCCCAGGGGCGCGGCACCCAGGCCAAGTCGATCGCGCCGGCGATGCGGGCCAGCAGCACTCTGCCCGAGGGAGCCGACCGCGCAAGCCGAAGCCCAACCTGGATCAGAGCATCTATGCGTCGCAGGGCATCCTCGCCCATCGCCTACGGGTCCTCAAAGGTCACGCCATCAGGCGCTGGTTGGAGCATGGCTCGTGGGGGCGTCGCTCAGCTCCAGCGGGAGCCGCCTGTCCGCGGACCACTCGATGAGCCCGCCATCGTACACGGCGACGTTTGGGTGACCCACCAGACGCAGCGCGAGCGCGTCGCTTGCGGCCGCAATACCACCGCCGCAGTAGGTGATGATCCGCTCGGCGTCCAGGACGTCGCCGAACAACTCGCGCAACTCATCAGGCGGCCGGTAGCGTTGCGTGCGCCGGTCGATGATGCGCCACGCGCTCACGTTGTAGGCCCCCGGATATGACCGCGCCGCCGCCCGTATTCGCGGCGCTCCCCTCGGTACTGGCGGCGCCCGAGCGCACACACGATGCACGTTTTCGCATCGCCAATGACTGCGAGCTGATCGGCCGCCGCTCGGTCTGCCAGGCCATCCATCCACCGTTCATGACCGCGGCGCTGTCGAACCCAAACGCTCGAAGCATCCACCACATCCGGGCAGCCCGCATGTTCTCCCGCGCGTCGTAGAGAACAACCCGAGTGCCATCCCCCACAGAGCCGGCCCATCGCCGCTGCAAACCAGTCCGCGTCCGGCATCGTGAACGTGCGAGCCGGCGACCGGGGATCACATACCTTGCGTAGATCAACAAACGCAGCGCCCGGGACATGAGCTCGCTTCCACTCCCGCCTGCCACTGCGCATCCAGGGAAACGGCTTGAGCCGGACGTGAATGCTCGTATCGATGATTCGCAGATCCTCATCGCTGAGGTGCTCCTCAACCCATGCTGGCTCCACGAGAGCCGGAATCGAGGCCGAGCGACTCCCGTCGCCTTCAGGCCGCAGGGTGGTCCTTTCCGTGTTGGAGCTCAGGGCTCCGGTCTCCTTTCACCCGCCTGCGACCGACGCTAGCCCCACACCACGTCGTGCGCATCCGTGCCCTCCGCCATCGGCAACCAGCAAAATCCGCGACTCATCCAGGGCGGAACGACCGCCCCGACAAGCGGCCTGCGTGAAGTTGCGCGCGGCGAAGAAGACGGGCGCGAGGTGCCGTCAGGCATGCTGCCAGGTCACCGTAAAGCCGCCTGAGCTTGACACCGGCGAGGGTGCTGAGCGGGTGATGCCTGATGAGGTCACCATCGTGATGGGGTTGGCGGCGGCGCCGAAGGAGAAGAGGCTCTGCGAGGTGCCGTTGATCGTCGCCGCGGCCGCGCTGAACGGCATCGAGCCGAAGTCAGTCAGACCGCCGCTGCCGGACGGCCCCTCCATGATCCACTCCACCGACGTGCGCCGGGCCTTCTTGGACGCCTGCGTCGTCGTATAGGTGGCGCCCGTGGTCGTGTCGGTGAGCGTCAGCGTGAAACTCGATGCCGACGTCGCCGTCACCCGCGCCGACATGACATCCCCGGGATGGATAGCCATGCTGATCGTCACCGGCTGCTTGGGATACATCTCATACCAGGCGTAGTAGGTCGGCGTCCCGCTGTCGCAGTCTGAGTCGGTGCCGATCTGCTCGACCGTGTTGCTCAAGTCGCCGTCGATGCCCAGCCACGGAGACGACCAGCTCGTCTCGCCCGGCGAGCACGTCGCAATGGGCTGCGTCCAGGAGCCCGACACCGCTGAGGCATTGGACCCGTCAACGCTGTAGCCCGACCAGTTCCCCGAGGTGTCGTGACCAACCTTGCGCTTTGGCGGGTGGACGTGGAGCACAGGCCGCGGGCCGCTGCGGCGGACGGTATGCGCGCCGGCTGTGGCCGGCAGGACCGCGGCGGATCCCAGGACGATCAGGCAGCCGGCAAGAGCGCGATGGCGAGGCAGAGAGGAGGTCATGCGACACGTTATTCCAAGCCCGGGCCGATTACCACAGACTGGCCCGGCCGAGCGGCGATCGACCACCCTCGCTATTTCAGACGAGCAGGAAACGGAGCCGCCGCTCCTGGGCGGCTCCGAACCGTGCCCGTGCGCCTTCGCTCAAGCCGCGCCCGCCGCGAACAGCTTTTCGAGGCTGACGATGCCCTCCTGCTCGAGCATGAGCAGACGATCGCCGTAGTTCCAGACCCGGGTCACCTTCCCGTCCCGGACCTCATACACCTGGGCGAACGGCGCATCGATCCGCTTTCCGGTCGGCGGAATCTCGCCCGCAGGACCGTGCCAGCTACCGGTGTGCGTGCCGACAAGCCTCCCCTGGAGGCACACCAGCTCCCCCTCGCCGAACACCACCGCATCCGTGACCTCTCGATCCGGATAGCTGGCCATGACAGCGTCGTACCACCCCATGCCGAGCTCGTCACGACCGGTGAGCTGCTGGCCGGAGGCCTCATCGAGCCAGATAACGCTCTCGTCAAACAGCGCCAGAAACACCTCTCGGTCGCGCGCGTTCCACAACTCAACGCCCCTGCGGACAGTCCTCTTGGCGTCCATCGTCGACCTCCTTTTGTGACGCCTGTTTTCCCCGCCCGGACGCAGCGGCCCTGGAGCGGGGACACCCGGAACGATGGCGCCGGGCAATCGCCACCACATCCCGTGCGCCTACCAGAGCGGGTGCCTCAGAGCACGGACCCGCTCCGCGGCTATGCCCCGCGGAGATGAATCCGTGGAGCACCAGCCACGGCGCATTCCGGGAGGCATTGCGAGAATGTGCGCATGGCTTGCCTGGGCGACGCAGACCTTGGCCTGAAGTTGAGTGAGCGGGAGAGCGCACACCGCCTCCTCCAAGCCCAACGCCGGGTCCTGGCTCTCCGGTTGCAGCTGGCCGGCTTGACCGGAGGTGCGCAGCTTGGGCCGCCCCTATGCGTCCTGTTCGAGGGATGGGACGCGTCGGGCAAGGGCGGCTGCATCCGGCGGCTGGTCAGCCCATTGGACCCGCGCCACGTGCGGGTGACGCAGTTTGGACCCCCCACCGCCGATGAGCGCCGCCACCATTTTCTGCACCGGTTCTCGGCACCACTCCCCGGCTGGGGCGGCATGGCTGTGCTGGACCGCTCCTGGTATGGCCGGGTCCTGGCCGAGCGGGTCGAGGGACTGGCCACCGAGCCGGAGTGGCGACGAGCGTACCCACAGATCGTCCAGTGGGAGACAGGCCTCGCGACCGAAGGGCTTGTGCTCGTCAAGCTCTGGCTCCATGTCTCGGAGGACGAGCAATTGCGGCGGTTTCGCGCCCGGGAACGGGACCCGCTCAAGCGCTGGAAGCTCACCGGCGAGGACTGGCGCAACCTCTCGCACAGAGCCGACTACGAACAAGCAGTCGAGGAGATGCTCGCCACCACGGATCACGAGGTCGCGCCGTGGCACGTGGTCGCCGCCGAGTCAAAGCACTACGCACGCGTCAAGATCCTTGAAATCGTCATCACCAGGGTCGAGAACGCCCTGCGAGCACTCGGGAGAGAACCCATCGAGACGGGAGCGTCGCTCTAGGCAGCGCGCCCAGGGGCCACAGAACGCCGCGCGCTTGACGCACGGGCGCACAGGTGATGATGCGGGAAGAATCGCGGAATGCACGCCAGCACGGTCGCGGGCTTGGTGCTCGCCCTCACATCCGCCTTCCTGGTCAGCCTGTCCTATCTGCGTGAGCATGGCGCCGTAGAGGGTTTGCCGGCACTGTCGCTGCGCCGTCCCCTGCGCTCGGCGAAGCTGCTTGTCAGCAACCACGCCTGGCTGGCGGGGTTTGCGATGGAGAGCGCCGGGTTTGGCCTCTACGTGGTGGCGCTGGCGCTGGCGCCGCTGGCATTGGTGCAGAGTGTCGCTGCCGGGGGCGTCGGCATACTCGCCGTTGCCACCGCGCGGTTGGCCCACCGCCGGCTCAGCAGGCGCGAGATTGCGGGGGCGGTGACCGGCGTAGTCGGGCTCGCGCTCTTGGCGATCTCGCTGAGCGGCGGCAGCGCCAGCGATGCCCGCGGCTCGCTCGCCGCGATTGCGCTATGGCTGGCGGTGACCGCCGGCGTGGCCGTGCTCGTCTTCACCAGTAGCCGCGCGTTTCTGCAGCGGGGCGTCGGGGACGGGATCGCGGGCGGCTTGTTCTTCGCCGCGGGCGACATCTGCACGAAGGTGGCAACCGAGGGTGGCGCGCGGCTGCTGTTCGCAATCCCGCTGATCGCCGGGTACCTGCTGGGGACGTCGCTGCTTCAGATCGGCTACCAGAGCGGCGCCGCGCTGACGGTCGCCGGGCTGGCCACGCTGTTGACCAATGCGGTCCCAATCGCCGCCGGGACGTTCGTGCTGCATGAGCAGGTGCCGGCCGGCCCGCTCGGCGCCATCCGGGTCATCGCGTTCGTCGCGGTCACCGTGGGCGCGATCCTGCTGGCGCGGCCCGAACGGTCGCCCAGCTCCCCGCCCGCCAAGCCCGGTGAGCCCACACCCTGACGATGCCGCGGCAGGAGGCCGCCGCCGCACGGGGGCTCGCCCCGCGCCCACCGGCGCGAACCGCCGGGGTGGGTTCTCGACGGTCCGCGCCTACGGCCTGGCCTCGGCGCGCAGCTGAGCCAGGCGGGCACGCTCCTCCTCGCCGCGCAGAGAGGCCTGTCTTCGTCGGCGGCCACCACAGCGCCCGGCGGAACGCAATTCCCTCGCTGGGGGCCTCCGCCGCGCCGTGACGCATCCACGCCCTCCCGCGCCCGGTGAGCATCATCCCGCGCAGCATCGGCCGGAACGGCTCGGGTTCCACATCGGCGCCGGCGAGTGCCGCAATCGACTCCGCGGCGGCGTCGGCCTGTTGCGAGGCGAGTCCCCCCTGCTTGACCGGGAAGGCGATCGCGTCGCCGGCCGCCCATACGCGGGCGGCGTCCGGCACCTTTCCATACCGGTCGGTCAGCACGAAGCCCCGCGGATCCGAGGGAAGCCCCGTAATCCCCGGGCCCACCGCGCGGGGCAGAGCCACCGATCGCTCGGCATCCAGCTCGCGCTCCCCGGGCTGAAGGATCAACCGGCCGGAACCGCCTGGGTCCTCGGCCACATACACACCGGTCTCCGCCTTCACTCCGGCGGCCTCCAGGTCGTCGCGCACCGCGGCGGCCGCCTGTGCGCCAAACAGTCCGAGCGGCGCGTCCTCTGGCGTGTACACGGTCACCTGAACATCGTCGTGGCCCATCCCCCACGCCTGCCAACCGGTCATCAGCGCCAGCTCATAGGCGGGCAGCACCCAGGCCACGCCGGGCGGCACGATGAAGGCCACGCGTTTGACGTATCCCTCGTCGAGGTCGCGCAGCAGTCCGCCGAAGAGCTGGGGATCGGTCTCCGGGGTCCAGCTCAGGACCCCGCGGAAGGCCGGCTCGCTGCCCGCGCCGACCGCCACCAGCAGCGCGTCGTAGCTCAGGCGCTCGCCGGCCGCGGACACCGCGACGTGTCCGTCCTCATCCACCCCGGCCAGCGCCCCGGTGAGCAGCTCGGCACCGACGTCCTCGGTGATCCGATGCAGGTCGTGGTGCGCGGCGCGCCCGCGACCGAACGGCTCGGCCACCGCCATCGGCCTGTAGACGAACTCGGCCGCGGGTGAGAGCAGCGTGAGTCTCACTCGCTCGCCGGCCAAGTCGCGCAATGCCAGCAGCGCCTCGAGGCCGGCGACACCACCCCCCGCGATGAGGACACGCAGCGGCGACCGACGGCGCGATGATGTTGACTTAGACGGCTGCGAGTTCATGTCTGAGCTTTGCCCGTGCGTCGTGCAGTGCCTTGTACAGCGCGCCCGGCGTGGACCCCAGGCGCAGCGCGAGTCGGTCGGTCGGGACCTCGTGGACCGCCATCGCAAGGAGCACCTCCCGCTGGTGGGCGGTGAGCTCGTCGGCGATCAGCCGGCCGACCGTTCGCGCCAGGTCGTGAACCTCCGTCAGCTCCTGCGGGTCCACCGACCCCGGACGCTCGGCCAGCCAGCCGTCGCTGTCGTTTGGCAACTCGCGCGCGTGACCGAGCCGCCGGCGGATCTCTCCCGGCACCTCGAGGGTCGCGAACCGCCGGGCCCAGGTGGTGAACAGCGCGTCCCCGCGGAAGTCTCCGAGCTTGCCGAGGATCGCCACCAGCGCGTCATCCGCAGCCTGCACCGCGAGGTCCTCCAGGTCGCCGCCGGAGGGATGCGCCAATGCGGCGGTGCGTCGCCTGACCTCGTAGCGCGCTTCCCTGAGCAGGAGGGCGTGCAGGCGCGACAGCGCTGTGTCGCGGGCCGGTCCCTCCGCACGCAGCTGCCTGATCCAGGCGCGGGAGTCCGGGTCGAGCTGGCGCGCCTCGGCTTCGACGTGAAGGGTCATGACAACCCCACGAGGCGACGGCGAAACGACGCAAACCGGCGGTTGAGGACCTCGCCCACCGGGTGCTCGGCGATCCTGTGAGGCCGATCCGGGAGACGCTTCAGCGGGGCCACCGCCGGGTCGAGCTGGTGCGCGGCGGCCGCGGCCAGCACATGCCACTCGTGCACGCTCTCCGCCGCTGGCTGACCCCAGGTTCTGGCCTCCAGAACCCACTCCGTGTCGACGGCTCCACGTTGGAGGTACAACCCTGAGAAGTCATCAAGCCGCGCCACACCGGGGCTGGTGGGGTCCGACGGCAGCTTCGAGTAGATATGCGTTGAGAGGTCGAACATGCGCGCCAGCCGCGCAAGGTCGGCATCGGTCATCGCGCTCCTGAACGGGACCTCGAACAGCACCTGCCCGCCGCGCTCCTCACGCGCGAGGGCCGGGGGCGGAGCGCTTTGCCGCGAAGCCCGCTCGGCGGGTGGGGAGCCAACCGGCTGCGGCCGGACGCCCGGCCGGGGGGTGGGCGGTTGAACAGGTGTCGCGACGGCGCTCATGTGAGCCTCGGTTCTTTTTTACGGTGTCAATGTAAAAAATGCTACCACCGACGCGGTCCCAAAGCAACCGCTCAGGTTCGCTCGCCAACGGCAGACGGGGGACGTGGGCCCCGGGAACCGAATTCTGGTTGCGACCCTCAGCAGCGATGGGGGCGGCAGGCGGCGTGCGCCCGGCGAACTCGATCGCGCAGCTTCAGGCGACCCTCCGGCGGGGGCTCTTTGCCATCGGCGAAGGCGGTCAGCAGCCAGAGTGCGACGTCCCCGTGACCGAGCACGAAACCCGGATGGTCAAGGCGAGCCACCACGTCGCTCCAGAACGTCGCGCAGACGCGGTCCGGTGGTGTGCTCCTGGTGCCGAGTCGGCGCCGATAGCGGGAACTTCGCTCCAGGTGTGGGTCGTGTCCTCATGCGACTGAGCCCCAGCGTCGCCCCCGGCGCGCGTCCTACCTCATGGGTGAGCCACCGACCCGTGACGATTTGAGCGGGCTGTCAGCCGACCACCACCGCCAGCTTGCCCTCGATGCAGTCGAGCAGCTGGTGGTAGGAGTCGCAGAAGGACTGAACGCCTTCCCGCTCAAGCTCGGCGGTCACCGCAGCGAGGTCGATCCCGGCCGCGGCGACGTCGGCCAGCGTCCGCTCGGCGGCCTCGGGATCACGGTCAAGCGTCCGGCCCACCCGGCCGTGGTCGGCGAACGCACGCAGCGTGGCCTGGGGCATCGTGTTGACGACATCGGGCCCGATCAGCTCAGCCACATAACGCGTGTCCGAATACTCGGGGTTCTTCGTCCCCGTGCTGGCCCAGAGTGGGCGCTGCCGGGTGGCGCCACGCGCCTCCAGACGCTCCCACGCCTCGCCGGCGAACTTGCCGAGGTAGCGCTGGTAGGCGACGCGTGCCGAGGCGATCGCCACCTGGCCGCGCAGCGGGGAGCCCTTGGGCAGCTGCTTGTCGACCTTGGTGTCGATCCGCGAGAGGAAGAACGAGGCGACCGACTGCACGTGCGCAAGCGGCTCCCCGGCCTCCGCGCGAGCCGTGAGGCCGCGCCGGTACGCGTCGATCACCTGGTCGTAGCGCTCGATCGAGAACAAAAGCGTCACGTTGACGTTCACTCCTCGCCGGGTGAGCTCTTCGATCGCCGGCAGGCCCGCCTCGGTGCCCGGCACCTTGATCATCACGTTCGGCCGCCCCAGCCGCGACCACAGGTCGGTCGCCTGCGCAATCGTCGCCTCGGTGTCGTCGGCCAGGTCCGGTGTGCACTCAAACGAGATGAATCCATCGCGGCCACCGCTCTCGGCGAAGCTGGAGTGAAGCTTGCGAGCGGCCTCACGCACGTCGTCGAGCGCCAGGGAGAAGAACAGCTCCTGGAGGTCATGCTCCCCGGCCTCGGCCAGCTGACGCAGCTCCGAGTCATACAGGTCCGAGCCGGTGATCGCCTTGGCGAAGATCGTCGGGTTGGAGGTCGCACCGGTGACGCTGTAGTCACGGATCAACTCGGCGAACTCGCCGCTCTGCAGCAGCTCGCGGGAGAGCGTGTCAAGCCATATCGACACCCCCGATCCGTGCAGCCGCTCCAGTGTTGCATTGACTGGCATAAATGCGCTCCCTTCGGCTCGTGCTCATGCGCTCGCCTTGTCTGCGTCGCCTGCCCGCGGCTTCTTACCTGAGCGCTGCGGGACGACCTGGCGCGCGTCTTCGAGCGCGCTCGAGGCACGAGTAGAATCGGCCGCGGGGCCCGGATGTTTCTCGCCGTCAGGGAAATCCGTCGCGCAAAGGCGCGTTTCGCGATGTTGGTCGCGGCGATCGCGCTGCTGCTGTTCCTCATCCTGGTCCAGCACGGGCTCCAGAACGGGCTGATCAACGCGTTCATCGGCGCGATCGACCGGCAGTCGGCGCCGGTACTCGTCTACTCCGTCGACGGTCAGCGCACGCTGCAGGGCAGCGTGATCACGCCGGGGCTGCAGCACGCGATCCAGCGCACGGGTGGCGTCGGCGAATCCGGGCGCATCGGCCAGAGCACGTTCACCGCACGGATCAGCGGCGGCGCCAAGACGAGCGTCGCCCTGTTCGGCTACGAGAAGGCCTCAGTCGGCGGCCCTGACCGGCTCACGGCCGGTCGGATGCCGCGGGCGCCCGGGGAGGCGGTCGGCAGCGATGGCGACTTCGCTCTCGGCGAGACGGTGCGGCAGGCGGGGGCAGCTTCGGCGCCGGTGCTACGCGTCGTCGGCCTCGCTGGTGACGCTGAGATCCAGGTGCTGCCGACGCTCTTCGTCTCGTGGTCGGACTACGGCTCATGGGTGCGAGCCGCCAATCCGGACGCGCGGGCGGTGCTGCCGAGCGCGATCGGGGTGCGACCGTCGGCGGGGACCACACCCGACTCGCTGGTGCGGCGGATCAACGCCGTCTCGCCCGAGGCCGATGCGCTGACCCGCGCCGATGCCGCCCAGAAGACGCCTGGCGTCTCCAGCGTGCGCAACTCGTTCACCGTCATCTTCCTGCTGTTCGCGGGAGTGGTCCCGCTCGTCGCCGGCCTGTTCTTCCTCATCGTCACGCTGCAGAAGGCCCGCGCGCTGACGCTCCTGCGCGCAATCGGCGCCCCGGCCAGGAGGCTCGTGGGCTCACTGCTCGTCCAGGCGCTGATCGTGCTCGGAGCGGGCATCGTCCTGGGGACGCTGATGTGGTTGCCGCTCTCGCAGGCGACCGTGGGGCAGCTGTCGCTGACCTTCGACGCGGGAAACGTGCTGTTCTGGGCAGGCATTTTGCTCGCGCTCGGCCTCACGAGCGCGCTCGTCGCCGCTCGCCGGGTGCTTGCCATCGATCCCGTCGAGGCGACGACGGGCGGGGGCGGGCTGTGAGGCTCGCGTTGCGAGAGCTGCACCGCCGCCCCAGTCGCTTTGTCGTGGCCACCGTGATCCTCGCGCTCATCTCGCTGCTGCTCATCGTCCTCGGTGGACTGGCGGACGGATTGACCGCGTCCAACACCGGCGCGCTGCGGGCCCAGCGAGGGGAACTGATCGTCTACTCCTCCGATGCCGAGGACTCCCTCGTGCGCAGCCGGATCACCCCGCCTGTGCGCCGCGAGGTGGAGCGCGTCGCGGGCGCCCGCCACGTGTCGGCGCTCGGCGCGGTGCAGGTGGGGGCGCGGATCCCCGGGCGGGGCGCGCGTGACCTGACCCCGGTCGTGCTGTTCGGGTACGAACTGGCGCCCAAGCAGCTGCCGGGGGCCGTGCCCCCGGGCAACGAGGTCTTCGCAGACGGCTCGCTGCGGTCACAGGGCGTGCGCCAGGGCATGACGATCAGGCTCGGCCCGGCTCGCTCGCCGGTGCGGATCATCGGGTTCCTCCAGGACAGCCGCTACAGCGGCCAGGGCACTCTGTGGGGATCGCTGGGGAACTGGCGCGCGGTGATCAACGCCAACCGGCCGAGCGAACGCGCCGGGCCCGGGGTGGAGCAGGCCCTCGTCGTGCGAACGAAAGGCCGCCCAGCCTCCGCAGAGGCGGCCATCATCGACCGCGCCACCGGCGGGGCGACGAAGACGCTCTCAATCGATCAGGCGATCCAGGCGCTGCCCGGCGTCTCGGCCCAGCAGACGACGTTCAACCAGATCATCGGGGTGACGGTGGCGATCGGCGCGCTCGTCGTGGCGCTGTTCTTCGCGCTCATCACCGTCGAGCGTGTCGGCCTCTACGGGGTGCTGAAGGCGGTCGGCGCAAGCTCGTCGACGCTGTTCGCCGGTGTTGTGCTCCAGGCGCTTGTCGTTGCGCTGATCGCCTCCGCGTTCGGGGTGGCGGGCGGCATCGCGCTCAATCTGGCGATCCCGACCGGCGGCTCCATCCCGTTCTCGGCGGGCCCGGGCCGTCTGATCACGAGCACGATCCTGGTCATCATCGCCGCGCTGACCGGGTGCGCGTTCTCGCTTCGCCGGGTCCTGCGCGTCGACCCGGCGTCCGCGATCGGCGCCAGCGACCTGTAGCCGGCGCGATGACGACCCGCTCACGCAGACGTCACTCCGAGGCCGGGCCGCCGCCCGTACCCGCCGGCGGCCCGGCGCTGCGGATGCTGGGGGTGCGCAAGGTCTACGGCCGGGGCGAAAACGCCGTTGCCGCCCTGGACGGTGTGGATCTGACCGTCGGCTCCGACGAGATCCTCGCGCTCGTGGGGCCTTCCGGATCAGGCAAGACGACGCTCTGCTCGATCGCCGGTGGGCTGCTGACACCCACCTCCGGCGCAGTCGTGGTCGGTGGCCGTGACATCTCGGGATACAGCTCCAAGCAGCTGACCGAGTTTCGTCGGAGCGCGGTCGGGTTCGTCTTTCAGACCGTGAACCTCGTGTCGTTTCTGACGGCGCGTGAGAACCTGCTCGTGGTCGACGAGCTCGGCCCGAGGACGGGGCGCCGGGCCAGACAGCGCGCCGACCAACTCCTTGAGGAGCTCGGACTGGCCAGACGCGCGGACAACCTCCCCGCCGGGCTCTCAGGGGGAGAACGCCAGCGGGTGGCCATCGGCCGGGCGCTCATGAACGAGCCGCACCTCGTGCTGTTCGACGAGCCGACATCCGCCCTTGACACCCACCTCGGTGATCAGGTTGTCGCGCTCATCCGGCAGGAGATGAAGTCGCGAGGTACGGCCGCGATCATCGTCACCCATGACCGGCGCATCACCCACTACGCCGACCGCGTGGCGACAATCGTCGACGGTCGCATCACCGACGCGCGTACATGACTACGCCCCGGGCGCCGACAGCGCCGCTGAGACCGTCTCGGCGTCCTCGCGCACGACGTCGAGCAATCCGTTCACGAGCGCGTGGGCGCCTGATCCGACGCCGAGCATCCAGTAGCGGCGAAACCAGCGCCGCGCCTGCTCGTCGGTCGTCGCCGTCCGCATGACGGCCCACAGCAGACTGCGATCGCCATCCAGGGGGCGGACGCCGAGCGCGTAGACCGTCTTGGCGTACCCGGGTGTGGCGAACCCGGTGAACTCGTCCGGCGCGACGGGTGCGTACTCGATCACCGGACGCCAGAACTTCCCCACCAGCCCGAGCGCGATCTCCTCGCCGGCCCGCTCACCGAGCAGGCTCCATCCACCGCGCAGCGCCGGAAGCTCGCTGGTCCCGCGCAACGTCAGCCGATCCGGCGCCCCGGGCGGCCGTTCGCCGTGGAGCAGGTGGGCGGCGATCTCCGGCAGCGCCCGCAGTGCCCCCAGCACGCCCACCAGGGGCCGCCGCTGCCCAACCTGGATCAGGTCAGCGTTCATCAGGGTCTGCCAGGTCGTCGTCACATCCGCCTTCACGACCACGGCCACCTCGTCTGAGACGTCGAAGACGGGCAGGAAATCGTCGGCGAGCATGGCCATGACGCCACCGTACGGCGCCGCCTCATCGCCCCGCAACGGTGCGCGGCCCCAGCCTCCTCCGCGGAAAACTACGTCACCTCCCGCGCACGCGCATCACCGAGCTGACCGCCAGCGGCGTCCAGCCGTCGCGGGCGAGCAGAACGACGCGGACCCGCGCCGGCCGGGTGACATCAAAGCTCGCCCTGGACAGGTAGTCCAGTCGCTTGTGCGCCACCGGCCACCAGCCGAAGCGTTCGCGCAGGAAGAGCTGCAGGGAGACGCGCCCGTGCGGAAGAGCCGGCACCACCGTCACTGACACGCGGTGGCTGGTTGCCCGCACGCGCACCGTTCGCCGCATGACCACCACGCGGCGGGTCTGGCTCACTTCCGGGCCAACCGCGGCTCGGAGCCCCGCCGTGGCCGTTGCCTTCACTCGCGCGGCCCACCGGCCGTCCGGCCCAGGCGACGCGGTGCCAATGGTCTTGAACCCGCCTCCGGCGTCCTGCTCAAGGCGAACCGACGCGCCGGGATCGGCCGTCCGCCCCGCGAGCATGATGCTGCTGCCCGGTAGCAGGGGCCCCGCGGCGAGCGGCTCAAGCGTCACCCGCCGGACGTCAAGCTCTCCGGTCATCCCGCGGTGATAGTTGCAGTGATAGTCGTAGGTGCCCGTCGCCGTCAGCGTGACCCTGAACTGCCGGCCGTCTGGCAGGTCGCCGGAATCGAACTGACCGCCGTCCGCGGTCACCGTGTGGGCCCGCCCGCCGGCGTTTGTCCACACCACCGTGTCGCCCGGGAGCGCATCGACCGCAAACGGCGCGAACGCCTGGAATTGGACGGTGACCGGCAGCGTCGCGCCTGAGGCGCCGGCGGCCGCGAGGAGCCCAAGCGCCAGCACCACCGCCACAACGGTCACCGTCCGTCTCATCGGCGGGTGACGCGGTAGATGCCGATCATCCCCTGCATCATGTGATCCTCCACGTGGCAGTGGTAGAGCCACGTGCCGGGGTTCTGCTCATGCCAGCGGATGCGGAAGCTCTCCGCCGGCCCGACCGTTTGCGTATCCCGCGGCACGCCCTTGGCGTCGATCCAGCGGTGGCCGTGGACGTGAAACGTGTGGAAGTCAGATCCCATCGCCATCACGTCCCACTGCACCCGCTGGCCCACTCTGGCCCGGAACACCGGCGTGTTTCCCACAAACGCGCGGCCGTCGATCGCCATGAAGTGCTGGCCGAACGGGGAGAGCACGACCTCAAACTCGCGGTCCGGCGGACGCTCGTGGCGCCCCAGAATGGACAGCATCCCAAACATCCCACCCCGGATCGACTCATCCATGGATCGCGAATGGTCGTGGTAGGGCCACACGCCCGTCGAATCGCGCCCCGCCGTCAGCCGGTAGGTGTAACTGTGGCCGAACTTGACGTCTCCGTCTGGACCGGAGAATCCGGGTACGTAGGCGCCGTCGGACCGTGGCGCATAGTGCACGCCGTGAAAATGCATGGAATGCGGCGCGCGCCGGAGGTTGTCCAGGTTCTTGAAATGCACGCGGATGCGATCGCCCACCCGGGCATGGATGAGCGGACCGGGGATTGAGAGCCCGTCCGCGCTGGCGCGACCGGCGTTGGGCAGCAGCCGGCGCCAGTTCGCGCTGTAGCGGCGGTAGACGACGGTGGGAAAGATCGCCTCGGCCGGATCGACGCTCATCCCGCCGATCGCATCGTGGCCGTTGGGAGCGACGTTCCACCACGTCGGCACCGCGCCCACCCACACGTCAACGGCGCGCGCCGGCGCGACCGCAGGCCACAGGACTGCGGTCACACCGGCCAGCGCCAGCGCAGCGGCGAGCGATCGCACCCGCACGGGCGGCCTACCGGACCACCAGCTTGGCCTGCATCCACGGATGGACGAGGCAGATGAATCGCAGCGTCGTGCCCTTGGCGGCGGTCACCTTGAACCTGACCACCGTGCCCTTGACGGCGGGGAGGAACACCGAATCACCCGGCCGGTCGAGCTTGGGCGGCGTGTGCTGGCCGACGCCGTTCTCCAGGTAGGCGAACTTCGGCGGCGCGTCGCTGTTGGAATCGGCGCCATGCGCCTTGCCCAGCTTGTTGCACACCGTGCAGTTGAACGCCTGCTCGGCCGTCCGGGGAAGGTCCCTGGCCGCAACCACGGTGAGGGTATGGGGGCCGGTCTGCGGCGCCGTCATGCGGAATTCGACGGTGCCGCCGGATCGGACGGTGTAGACGTCGCGGTCAAATCGCATCTGGTCCTGGATGTAGCGGTTGGCGACCATCTTCATCCCGGCCTTCTGCTTGACCACCACCTTCGCCGGCGCGGCCGGTTTGGCGCCCGCGGCGCCGACGCCCCCGGCCACCATGGCCGCGGTGATGGAAACGCCGGCTGCGCCGGCCATCAGCTTGCGATGTCTCATCATCGCTCCTTTCGCTTCGGATCACCCTCAACACGTGCGTGGCAGAGGGTCATGTCGTCGCGGACAGTTCCGGCTGGCGGCCCCCGGGCGGGGGGCCCGGCGCCTGCGGCGGGCCGTGGATCTCCGCCTCGACGTTGAGCCGAGGAAGCCACTGCAGCCAGCGCGGGAGATACCAGTTCCAGTCGCCGAGCAGCTTCATCGCCGCCGGCAGCAACACCCCGCGGATGATCGTCGCGTCGAGCAGCACCGCGACGGCCAGCCCCACACCCATCTGCTTGATGTCCAGTGTTCGGAGCGACGCGAAGATGGCAAACACGGCGACCATCACCGCGGCAGCGGCCGTCACCGTCGAGGCCGTGCGACGGATGCCACGCTCCACAGCCTGGTCGGTCGGCATCCCCGCGTCGACGAGTTCCTTGACCCGGCTGAGGATGAACACGTGATAGTCCATCGACAGGCCGAACAGGACCGCGAACAGAAAGAGGGGCAACCACGTGACGACGGCGCCGTTGGACTGAAAGCCCAGCAGCCCCTGCAGATGGCCGTCCTGGAAGATCCAGACAAGCACGCCGTACGCGGCACCGACCGACAGCAGGTTGAGCACGATCGCCTTGATGGGGATGACGATCGAGCGGAACGTGAGCAACAGCAACAGGAAGGCCAGGCCGAGAACGAACCCAAACACCACCGGGGCGTGGGACTTCGTCGTCTCGTTGAAGTCATGGGTGCCGGCGGTGCTGCCGGTGATCGCGTGTTCGGTGCCCGCGGGAAGCGTCGCCAGGACAGGTGGGATCACCTGGGTACGCAGCGTCTGCAGCGACCGCAGCGCGGCCGCGTCCTGGCCGTTGCCGGCGAGCGGGAAGTCGACCCGGGCGACCGTGCGGTTGGGGTTGACGGTCACGCGGATCGGCTCACGCGCCGCACCGGCGGCCAGCGCCCGCGCGCGGAATTGCTCGAAGGCGCGCTGGAACTGGGGCGCGGTGACGTTTGGCCCCCTGACGACGAGGTGGGCTGGATCCTGCGATCCGGGGAACGAGCGCTGGATCGTGTCGTAGGTCCTGACGATCGGCAGGCTCTTGGGCAGGTCGGTAAAGCTCAGCAGCTTTGTGTGCATACCGAGCACCGGCAGTGCCAGCACGATCAGCAGCCCGCCGGACAGCACAGTGGCCAGCACCGGAAAGCGCATCGAGCGCGCCAGGACAAATCCCCAGACCCTCGACTCCGGACGGTCTCCCTTGAGGCGGCGCAGCACGGTCGGCTTCTCCCGCTGGCGCACCAGCCACTGCGGCCGGCGTCGGACCGGACGCAGCATCGTCAGCGCCGTCGCTGCCAGAACCTGCCGCAGCCCCCACTCCACGCGGTCGCCCAGCCTGCCGAGCAGAGCCGGGAGTACCGTCAGCGAGCCGACAAGCGCGGTGAACACGACGATGATCGTCCCGACGCCGACCGAGGTGAAGATCGCCGAACCGGCGAACAGCATGCCCGCCATCGCAATCAGGACCGTGATCCCGGAGATGAGAACGGCCTGTCCAGAGGTCGCGGCGGCCCGGAACAGTCCCTCGTGACCTCGGTATCCGGCCCCGCGTTCCTCCCGTTCGCGTTTCAGGTAGAACAGCGAGTAGTCGACACCGACTGCCATGCCCATCAGCAACATCACCGACTGGGTCGCCTCCGAGGCGTGGAAGACATGGCTCGCCAGCTGCGAGAGACCGAGCGCGCCGAGCACGGCGGTGAACGCGAGCAGGACGGGGACACCGGCGGCGACGAACGCACCGAAGGCGACCAGCAGGATGAGGAAGGTGATGGGGACCGACAGCACCTCGGCCTTCTGAAAATCCTTCTGAATCGTGTTCTGTAGCTCGTGCATCGCACTGGCGACACCGAACTGTGCGATCGTGAAACCGGGATGGGCTCGTTGGAGCTCGCCGACGGAGTCGAGCACCGGCTGCACCCGCTCGTCGGCGGTGTCTGCCGCACCGCGCATGTCGAACTCGATCAGCTGCGCGTGGCGGTCGCGGGAGATCTGGCCGGCGGCGCCGGTTCGAACGTTGACGGTCTGAGGCATCGCCTTCAGCCTGGCGGTGACCGCGCCCACCACCGAGGCAAACCGGGGGTCGGCGGCATCCAGCGTCGCCGACCGCACGAGCACGCTCTCCGACGCCGGGGTGGTGAAGCCGGCACCGGTCAGGATCCGCTCGGCCCGCGCGCTCTCTCCGGTTGACTGCTCGGCGTCCGAGAGCTTCACGTTGCCGGCGAGCTGGCCGGCAATCACGGCCGCCAGGACGAACGCGACCCAGATTCCGCTCGCCGTCTTCCAGTGCTCGGCGCTCCAGCGGCCGACGCGAGCGGCCAGGTTTCTCCGCGTCATGGCGTTCCCCCGCCGTCCGCCGCCCGTCACCAGGACGGCGGGACGTGATGGTTGGCGCGGAAGAGGTCGGTGGGGTCATACAGCCGTTTGACTCGGCACAGGCGATCCCACGAGGCCGCGTCGAAGAACAGACGCGTGTCGGTGGGCTCCTCCACGAAGCTGGCGTAGCGTCCGGTCTGGCGCGGGGCGAGGATCGACTCGACCGAGCGCAGGGAGGACCGCAGTTGGGCCGCCGACGCCTCGTCGCCGGGAATGCCGAGAGCGAACATCGTGATCCGACCCGGCAGGGTCGCCCGCGCGCCGGCTCCGGGAACCGGGCGGGCGAGGGCGCCGCCCGTGTGCCGGAGCTGGACGACGCTGATGTTCGAGGTGCGGTCAGCCGTGGCGACGAGTGCCTCGACCGACGCGGGCGTCATTCCGTCCAGCAGCTGATGGGCGCTCAGGTACGGCAGCGGGTGCGGTGGATCCATCGCCAGTTCGCCGAGCGCGTCCGGCGCCACCATGGCGAACGTGTCCATGGCGGGACCGAGGTTGCGGACCGGACGCAGAAGCTCGCGCCCCTCCTCCTCGTCGCCGAGGAAGGCCCCCAGCACCGACGCAAATGAGCCACCGCGCATCGGCTCCGGCACAAACGGGAGATCCGGGAGGTGCAGGAGCATCGCCCAGGTCGTCATCTCCTCCGGCAACTCCGGCAGCAGCTCGTTCCACACCTGGAGCACGTCAGCGGCCCGCTCAAAGCCGAACATCATCCCGCCGGCATAGAGCTGGGCAACCGGGTAGACGTCGAACTCGATCCCGGTGACGACGCCGAAGTTGCCCCCGCCCCCGCGCAGCGCCCAGAACAGGTCCGGCTCATGGAGCTCATCGCAGCGCAGGTGGCGTCCCTCAGCGGTGACGAGTTCGACGGCCGTCACGCTGTTGGCCTGCAGACCGTATTTGCGCGCCAGCCATCCCATGCCCCCGCCGAGTGAGTAGCCGACGATCCCCACGTCCGGAGAGGAGCCGTGCAGTGCCGCCAGCCCGGCGTCCGAGAGGGGGCCGATCACCTCGCCCCACCGCGTGCCCGCCCCCACATGCACACGCGCCGACGGGACGTCGATGTCAATACCGGCCAGCCCGGAGGTGTCAAGCAGAACGGTGTTCTCCAGTGAGCCGAGCGGTCCGGCGTTGTGGCCGGTCGTGCGGGGCGCGATCCGCAACTCCCGCTCGCGCGCGAGCTCGACCACCTTGGCCACCTCGCGCGCATTGGACGGCAGCGCCACCGCCACCGGATGCTGGTCAAGCAGGAGGTTGAACGCCTCCCGGGCCGCGTCCCAGCCGACGTCGTCGGCAAACATGACGCGGCCGGTCACGGCAGCGGAAAG
>DASSZQ010000088.1:0-17382 GCA_035702755.1 Solirubrobacteraceae bacterium
TCGGCCCGCTGGAGCTCGGAGACCTCGCCCCGGGCGGCTACCGCAGGCTCACCGCGCCGGAGGTCGAGGCCCTCACCCGGGCTGGTCGATGAGCTCGTCGTGGGGCAGCGAGGTCGTATGCAGCGCCCGCGCCACCTCGGCCCGGCTCAGGGTGACCGGCCGGCGGGCGACGAGCTTGAGGATCGTCCACTGCAGCACGTGACGCCGCGAGACGACGTGAAAGCCGGGGATGTCATAGCGGCGCTGCATCTGGGACGGGATCAGATTGCAGGCGGCGCCCCCCCAACACAGCGGCTGCTGGGGGGAGACCATGGAGATGACATCGAACTGGCGCACGCGCACCGGCCGGTGAACATCCCGCAGCCCCGGAAGATAGAGCGAGAGTGGCAGCAGGTACTGGTAGTGCTGGATGAGGATGGCGCGGCCGGGGGCGGGGGGGCGGGCGGTGCCCAGCGCCCGGGCGACGTAGCGCCAATCCGGCCGCTGCATGGTGCGCTGCGCGGCGATGCCCGCCGTCGCAAACACCCCGGTCGCGCACAGCACGGCGGCGACGGCGACCCCGGCCGTCCGGGCGCGCTCGGCGGCCAGCCCCCCGGCGATGAGGATCGCCGCCGGCAGCCACAGCGCGAGGATGTTGCGGGTGATGAGATCGTCAAAGCCCGCGGCGACAAACAGCAGCGCGAGGACAAATCCGCCCACGGCGAGCCCTCCGGCCAGCAGGGCGCCCCGCCGCTGCGCCGCGCCGGCGCGAAACGCGAGCAGTCCCAGCGCGATGACGGCCATCGCCATCGCCACGTACTTGACCACCAGGCGGTGCGGGGCGTTGGTCCCAATCAGAAACTGCGGAATGATCTGGCGCAGGCGAAAGGCGAAGTCCGAATGGGCGATCCACGCGTCGCGCTTGGTGCCGTTCTGCGTGAGCGCCAAGGGCAGCAACGCCAGCCCGCAGACAGCGATGATCCCCACCGCGATCTGCACGGCGCGCACGCGGCGGTGGATGACGAGCAGCCACAGCGCCTCGGGGACGACGGCCACCAGCGCGTAGTAATGGGTGGCCAGGGCGAGCGCGCACGCCACCGTCCACACCGTCATCACCCGGCCGGTCGGCGCCTCGCGCGCGCAGGCGAAGGCAAGCAGCGAGACGGCCGTGAACAGGACCATCAGCTCGTACGCGCGCGCCTCCTGCGAGTACCAGATGAGCAGCGGGCTGCACGCCGTCAGCGCGGCGGCGATGACGCCGGCGCGGCGGGACACGAGCTTGGCCGCGGCGGCGTAGGCCACGGGGACGACGAGCACGCCGGCCAGCGCCGACAGCGAGCGCAGCCCCGCCTCGTGGGCTCCGAAGATCCGCACCCACACCCAGGCGATGCAGTAGTACAGCGGCGGGGTGGACTCGCTCTGGGGCAGCAGCCCCAGCATCTTGCCCGCCGACATGTGGACGAGGAGCGCAGTGTCGGCCTCGTCGTACCAGAAGCCCTGATGCCCCAGCCCGTAGAAGCGCAGCCCGGCAGCGGCCGCCGTCATCGCCACCACGGCGATGAGCGCGCCGCCGCTGAACAGCTCAGCCGCACCCCGATCGCGCCGGCCCACAGGCCGGGAGAAGTCGCGCTGGGCAAACGAGCCGACGCTCACGGCAGCGAGGCTAAACGCCACGGGCCGCGTTCACAGCGGTTTCCCGGCACCGCTCTGGTCGTCCTTAACAGGATGTCAACTCGATCTCGGACGGCGATACCCGGGGCCGAAGGCAATATCGTCAAGGAATCATGCGTGAGGAAACCGGTCCCTCGGACGTGCCGGTGGCGCTCGCTTCCGGCACCGTCGGGGGTATCGCGCCGCCGTCCGTCGGCGCGCCGGTGGCCGTCCCGGAGCCCCGGCGCCGCGTCCGCCGCCGGCTGCCCGGCCTTGACCTGACGCTCGGACCGCGCGCCGGCGCCGTCGCCATCGGCATCCTCCTCGCCGGCACGCTGGCCATCGTCGCCGACGCCGCCGCCGGCCCCTCCATCCTCGTTCCCCACACCGCGCAGAACTTCTCCGGCTGGGAGGCGGGGCCGCTGCACCTGTTGTTGAACTGGTCAATCGGCAACCCGCGCACCGTCGGCTACGCGTTCAGCGTCGTGCTGCTGGTGATGATCATCGCCTACCTGGCGGTCCTGGCGGCGGCCCGCTCGTTGTCGATGCGCGTGATCGCGGGGGCGGTGGTGGCGCTGCATCTCATCCTGCTGCTGACGCCGCCGATGCAGCTCACCGACATCTTCAACTACCTCGGCTATGCGCGGCTCGGCGCGCTGCATCACCTCAACCCGTACCGGCACGTGATCGACCAGGAGATGTTCGACCCCGTGTACGGCTACGCGACGTGGCACAACCTCAGCAGCCCGTACGGCCCGCTGTTCACCGCGCTCACGTATCCGCTGGCGTTCGTGTCGGTGCCGATCGCCTACTGGGCGATCAAGGTCGGCACCATCCTGTCCAGCCTCGCGTTCTTGGCCGTCGTCTGGCAGTGCGCGCGCCAGCTGGGCCGCGATCCGCGCTTTGTGGTGGCGTTCGTGGCGCTCAACCCCATCTTCCTCATCTACGAGGTGGGCGCGTTTCACAACGACTTCTTCATGTTGCTGCCGATGATGGGGGCGATCTCGCTGGTGCTCGCCCGTCATGACCGCAGCGCCGGCGCGCTGCTCATGCTCGGCGTGGCGGTGAAGTTCACGGCCATCGTGCTGCTCCCGTTCCTGCTGCTGGCGGCGCTGACGCGGCCGCGACGCGTCCAGCTGCTGATCGGCGCCGCCGCCGGGACGGTGGTGATGGCGGCGCTCAGCATCTCCCTGTTCGGCCTCTCGCTGCCCAACCTCTCTGACCAGAGCACGCTGCTGACCGGCACCAGCATCTCGAACCTGGTGGGGCTCATCCTCCACGTGGGGGGCGCGACGCCGCTGCTGCTCAAGCTGCTCGACGTCGGCGTCGTCGCCGTGGTCGCCCATCAGTTCCTGCGCAACCGCGACTGGATGGCCGGCACCGGCTGGGCCACCGTCGCGCTCATCGCCAGCCTCAGCTGGCTCATGCCCTGGTACGTCGTCTGGCTGCTGCCGATCGCCGCGCTCGTCAGCGGACGCCGCCTGCGCGTCGTCTCCATCGCGCTGACCATCTACCTCATCCTCGCCTTCATGAACTGGACGAGCTACTACTTCACCGACAACGGGGTCAACCTGCTCAACACGCACGCGGGCCGGGCCTCGGCGTCACTTCAGAATAAGCTCGCGAACTAAGTGCGCAGGGCAGGGGGCGCGTCCTCTGCTTAAGTTGTTGCGCGTGTCAGTCCAACTTCCGCCCGTCCGCACGGCAACCGGGCCGCCGCCGGTCGTGCCGCCGGAGGCGCCGGCGCCGCGCCTGGACTGGTTTGAGCTCGGACTGCTCGCCCTGTTCGGCGCCATGTCGATGTGGGACGTCGCGCTTGACGTCGTCCACGCCGTCAGCAACGGGCTGGCCTGGACGGGCACCGACGGCTGGTACATCGTCGACCAGATGCAGTACCTGAGCTGGATCCAGTCCGCCGCGCACCACGGGCTGATCGCCAATCTGTTTGTGCTGCATCCCACGCCGGCCAGCTATTTCCAGCCGGCGATCCTGATCTCCGGCGGCCTGGTCGCGCTCGGCCTGCCCTCGTGGCTGGCGCTGCTGCTGTGGAAGCCGGTGGCCGTCGTCGCCATCTTCATGGCCGTGCGCGCGGTCGCCTACCGCATGCTCAGCGGCCGGTTCGAGCGCCGGGCGGCGATCACCCTCGGCGTCGGCTTCGCCTCCTTCAGCGTCATCTTTGGGAGCCTGGGGGTCGTCGGCGACATGATGTTCGGCTGGCTGTCCTGGGGCTATCCGTTCGCACCGCTGGCGGTGGCGCTCATCGTCTTCGGCCTGCTGCGCTACGACCGGGCCCGCGCCGCCGGGCGCCTTGACTGGTCGGCCGGGCTGCTGGGCGCGGTGGCCAGCCTGCTGCACCCGTGGCAGGGGGAGACGATGATCCTGCTCATCCTCGCCGCCGAGCTTGTGCGGTGGCGGGAACTGGCGCTGTGGTGGGAGACGCGCCGGTGGCAGCGGCTCGGACTGCCCGCGCTGACGCTGGCGCTGGTGGGGTTGCCGCTGCTGTACTACCTCATCCTCGGCCACGCCGACCCGTCCTGGACGATGGCCCGCCAGCAGTCCAAGCACACGTTCCCGTGGACGGCGATCGCCATCGGCGCCGCCCCGCTGGCCGTGGTCGCCGCCCTCGGCTACCGCGGCCGGGCGGGCAGCTACACCGAGCTGGTGATGCGGGTGTGGCCGGCGGTGGCGGTCGTCATCTACATCTTCTCGCGCACCGGGCTGAGCGCCACGCCGCTGCACGCCATGGACGGGATCACCATCCCGCTGGCCGTTCTGGCCGTCAAGGGCGTCAGCCACAGCCGCCTGCGGACGATCCCGCACGCCGGCCTGGTGGCCGGGGCCCTGATCGTGCTCGCCGTCATCCCGGCCAACGCCTACACCATGGCGGTCGCCCACGAGGCCGTGGATCCCACCCCCGGCAACGCCAACTTCATCACCACCAACGAGCACGCCGCCCTGCGCTACCTGGCCCACGATCCGCGGCCCGGCGGGGTGCTGTCGCAGTTCTACCTCGGCGAGGCGGTGCCCGGCGCGACCGGCCGGCGCACGTTTGTCGGCAACTGCATGTGGTCTGAGCCCAATTGCATGCCCCGCTCCGAAAACGCCGACGCGCTCTTCCGCGGCCAGATGCCGGTCGCCCAGGCGCGCCGGTTCGTCGCCACCAGCGGCGCGCGCTTTCTCCTGGCCAGCTGCAGCACTCCCAACGTCAACCTCCAGCAGCGCCTCGGGGCTGACCTCATCGTCTCGGCCAGGCGGTTCGGCTGCGCGACCGTCTATGAGGTCGCGTCGCCGCCCGCCAGGTCCTAAACCGGCGGCGCTCTGGCAGAATGCCGACCGCAATGCGGCTGTTCGCGCTCCGAGGCGCCAATAGCGTCGAAGCGAATGAGGCGAGCGCGATCTTGGAGGGGACCGACCTCCTGATCCGTGAGCTGATGGATCGCAACTCGCTCACTCCGGATCACATGGTGAGCTGCATCTTCACGCTCACCGACGACCTCAACGCCGAATTTCCGGCCCTGGCCGCCCGCCGGCTGGGCCTCGACAAGGTGCCGCTGCTGTGCGCGCGTGAGGTGCCGGTGCCCGGCTCGATGCCGCGGGTCGTGCGCCTCATGCTGCATTACTACGCGCCGGAGGACCACACGCCGCGCCACGTCTACCTGGGCGCCGCCAAGGCCCTGCGCTCCGATCTCGAGGCGGCACAATAGGCACCGTGCAGCGGAGGCCAAGGTAGATGGCGATTGAGTTCGGCGAGCGAATCCGCCGGATCCCCGCCTACCCGCTGGCCGCGGGCTATGACCTCGGCCAGGACATGGCGATGCTCGCCTCCAACGAGTCGTGCTTCGGCCCGCGGCCGGAGGTGGTGGAGGCCGCGCACCGGGCGCTGAGCGGGACGCATCGCTACCCGGATCCGTCCTATTCGGCGCTGCGCGGCGCGCTGGCCGATCGCTACGGGATCCCGCGGGAGCGGGTCGCGCTGGGCAACGGCTCATGCGACATCCTCCTGTCCGCCGGCGAGGCGCTGCTGGAGCCCGGCGCCGAGGTCGTGTACGCGTGGCCGGCGTTCAGCGTCTACCCGCACCTGGCGGCGGCGTCCGGCGCCCGCGCCATCCAGGTGCCGCTCGACGCCGAGGATCGCCACGACCTGGACGCCATGGCCGACGAGATCACGGTCGCCACCCGGCTGGTGCTGATCTGCAATCCGAACAACCCCACCTCGACCGCGCTGCCGCTGGAGGCGGTGGCGGCGTTTCTGGAGCGGGTGCCCCGTCACGTGTGCGTCATCCTCGACGAGGCCTATGTGGAGTTCGCGCTCACCGTCGGTGACACGTACGCGTCGGTCGATCTGCTGCGCCGCTGGCCGAACCTGGTGCTGCTGCGGACGTTCTCCAAGGCCTACGGGCTGGCCGGGCTGCGCGTCGGCTATGCGCTGTGCGGCTCTGAGGAGTTCCGGGCCGCCGTCGATCAGGTGCGCCAGCCGTTCTACCTCAACATGGCCGCGCAGGCGGCGGCCGTCGAGGCGCTGCGCTACCAGGACGAGGTGGAGCGCCGGGTGATGCATGCCGTCGCCGCGCGCGTCGAGCTCACCGATGGGCTGCGCGAGCTGGGTCTGTGGGTGGCCGAGTCCGACGCCAACTTCGTGTGGACCCATCTGCCTCAGGACGCCGAGGAGGCCGACGTGGTGGCCGCACTCAAAGCCCGCGGCGTGCTGGTGCGCGCCGGCGCCGCCCTGGGCCGCGACGGGTCGCTGCGGGTGACGATCGGCACCGACAGCGAGAACCGCCGTTTCCTGGGGGCCCTGCGCGACATCCTGTAGCGCGCCCGGATGACCGCGACGTGAGCACAGCCGCGCAGGCCACCGAGGCCGGATCCGGGCGTCCGGCGCCGCCGGATGCGGGCGAGGGACGCCCGCCCGCCCGCCGGTGGCGGCTGTGGCCGCTGGTGGCGCTGCTCGTCCTCGGCGTCTCGGCCCTGCTCGTCGTCCTCGCCGGGGTCCGGCCGTCCTATGACGGCTTTGGCTTCATGGTCTGGGGACGCCAGGTCCTGCACTGGAACCTGAACACCGACGGCGCCCCCTCCTGGAAGCCGCTGCCGTTCCTGTTCACCCTGCCCTACGCGCTTGCCGGCCACGCCCAGCTGTGGCTGTGGATGGGAACGGCGATGGCCGGGGCCATCGCCAGCGGGGTGTTTGCCGCTCGCGTCGCCTACCGCCTGACCGGCCCCTGCCCGGGGCGCCCGTATGCGCCGGTGGTGGCCGGCGCGTTCGCCGGGCTGGGCGTGCTGGGGATCGCCACCTATCCGCACTTGGTCCTCATCGCCAACTCCGACCCGCTCATCGTCGCCGCCCTGCTGGCGGCGATCGACTGCCACCTGCACCGCCGTCACCGGCTGGCCTTCACGTTGCTCGTCCTGGCCTCGCTGGGGCGCCCGGAGGCGTGGGTGTTCACCGGCCTGTACGCGCTGTGGGCGTGGTGGCGGCGGGTCCCGGGCATGCGGCTGATCACGGTGGTGGGGCTCATGCTCATCCCCGCCTTCTGGTTTGTCATCCCGGGCTTCACCTCCCACAGCTGGTTCATCTCCGGTGACCTCGCCCTCAACCAGTCGACGGTCATCCACGGCAACAAGATCCTGGGCGTCATCTCACGGCTGCGCAGCCTGTACTCGCTGCCGATGCAGCTGGCGGTCCTGTGCGGGGTGCTGCTGGCGGCGGTCCGCCGTGACCGCGCCACCCTGGCCATCGCCGCCGCCGCCGTGGTCTGGGAGGTGGTGGAGGTCGCCTTCGCCTACCACGGCTGGTCAGCGGTGGCGCGCTACATGATCGAGGCCGGCGCCGCGTTCGTGGTCGTCGCCGGGTACGCCGTCGGCCGGATCCTCGCCGACACGCCCCGCCCGCTTGTGCTGCGCTGGATCGGCCCGGCGGCGGTCGTCGCGCTGGTGGTCACGCTCGTCCCGGCTGCCCGCTCCCAGGTGGCCGCCGCCCGCCAGCAGTTGCATAAGGGACGCGTGTCCGCGGCCCGCATCAACCGGCTGGCCGCCGTCATCGACCGCGACGGCGTCCACCGCATCCGCGCCTGCGGCCAGCCGATCTCGCACATCGGCCTGCAGAGCACGCTGGCCTGGCACCTGGACATGAACGTCGGCAACGTCGGCTACAACCCCGGCCGCGCGATCGCCCGGGGCAAGCCGGTCGTCTACTTCAACCCCCATCTGATGGGGTGGAGGGTGCGGCCGTACAACCTGCGCCACGCGACCGCCGCCGACTGCGCGCGGCTGCGCACCGACACGGCGTTTCACTGACGGCCACTGGCACCGGCGCCGGCCCCAGGCATCGTTCGCCGGCGCGACGCCCCGGCCGCGCGATCGCCCGCGCCGCGCCGCGTCGCTCCCGCCGCTGCCGCCGGCCTGTCCCGGGACGTGGCCGGACCGCCGACACGTTCGAAACCGTGGCCGGGCCGTTGGATTTCGCCCGTGGAGGGCGTATAGCCACCGGTTCGTTCGAGACCCGGAGGCCCCCGGCGGATTTCGAACGGATCGGCTGCTGCCCGGCGCGCCCCTGCGACTTTGCGCCACCCGCCGTCCGGGAATTCGCCCGCCGCTCCTTGCCCTCAGCCGCCCCGCTCTGCTAGAACCCGGGTCACAGAAGCGCATGAGCGACCGCACCCGCACGTCTCGCAGCACCGACGCCGGCCTCGGCTGGTCGTATTACGCGCGCTTCTACGCCTGGCGATTTAGCTAGGCGCTCGGCCACAGCTTCCCGCCGCGCGGTCCGCGCGGCCACCTGCGGAGGCCGGGCGCCGTCACCACTCTCAGGGCCGTCCGCGGCCCTGTCTCCGGGATGACCCGGCCAGCTTTCGTAGAGTTTCCAGGCGTTGAGAAAGGACCACAGCAGATGATGATCGTGATGAAACCGGCGGCCACAGAGCAGGAGGTCCAGGCCGCCGTGGACCGGGTGCAGGCGGTCGGCGCCCGCGCCCACGTGATCCGGGGCGAGGAGCTGACGGTGATCGGCGCGATCGGCGACGGCGAGCACGTCGGCCGGCTTGACCTTGAGGGGGCGCCCGGCGTCGACCACATGGTCCCCATCTCCAAGCCGTACAAGCTCGCCTCCAGCCAGATCACCCACGGGCAGCCGAGCGTGCTCACCATCGGCGGCCGGAGCGTCGGCGGCGAGCACTTTGCCATGATCGCCGGACCGTGCACGGTGGAATCCCGCGACCAGCTGCTTCAGACCGCGCGGGCCGTCGGCGACGCCGGGGCCACGATGCTGCGCGGGGGTGCCTACAAGCCCCGGACCTCGCCCTACGCCTTCCAGGGCCTGGGGCAGGAGGGGCTGCGGCTGCTCGCCGAGGCCAAGGCCCAGACGGGCCTGCCGATCGTCACCGAGGTCATGGACGCCCGCGACCTGGAGCCGGTGCTCGAGGTCGCCGACGTCATCCAGATCGGCGCGCGCAACATGCAGAACTACACGCTGCTGTCGGAGATCGGCCGCTCCGGCTGCCCGGTGCTCATCAAGCGCGGGCTGTCCAGCACGCTGGAGGAGCTGTTGATGGCCGCCGAGTACGTGCTCAAGGAGGGCAACGAGGCGGTCATGCTCTGCGAGCGGGGGATCCGGACCTTTGAGCCCGCCTACCGGTTCACGCTTGACCTGATGGCGATCCCGGTGCTCAAGGAGCTCACCCACCTGCCGGTCATCGTCGACCCCAGCCACGCCGCCGGCCGCCGCGACCTGGTGGCGCCGATGTCGCTGGCGGCGGCCGCCGCCGGTGCCGACGGGCTGATCGTTGAGGTCCATCCGCGGCCGGACGAGGCGATCTGCGACGCCGCCCAGCAGCTGGTGGCGGATGAGTTTGGCGACTACCTGGACCGCGTCCGGTCGGCGGCGGCGCTCGCCGGCAAGACGCTGTGGGAGGAGCCGGTGGCCGCCGGCGCAACCGACTGACGTGGCGTTCACCGGGACAGAGCGCAGCGAGGCCATCCGCGACCGGCGCATCGAGCGCCTCGTCCCGCTCCTCTCACCCCAGGCGCTCATCGAGGAGCTCCCGCTCTCCGAGGAGCACGCGGCCGTGCTGCTGCGCGGCCGCGCCGACGTGCAGGCCATCCTCGACGGCCAGGACGACCGCCTGCTCGTCGTCGTCGGCCCGTGCAGCGTCCATGACGTTCTGGCCACCCGCGAGTACGCCGAGCGGCTGAGCGGCGAGATGCACCGGCTGGCCGGCGAGCTGTGCATCGCCATGCGCGTCTACTTCGAGAAGCCGCGCACCACGATCGGCTGGAAGGGCCTGATCAACGACCCCCACCTCGATGGCTCAAGCGACGTCAACACCGGGCTGCGCATGGCCCGGCGGCTGCTGCTGGAGGTGCTGGGCCTGGGCCTTCCGGTCGGCTGTGAGTTCCTGGACCCCATCACCCCGCAGTACATCTCTGACGCCGTCTGCTGGGGGGCGATCGGCGCCCGCACCGTCGAGAGCCAGATCCATCGCCAGCTCGGCTCCGGGCTGTCGATGCCGGTCGGCTTCAAGAACCGCACCGACGGCAACGTTCAGGTGGCCGTCGACGCCGTCCGGGCGGCCGCCGTCTCGCACGCGTTTGCCGGCATCGACGTCACCGGCAACCCGGCCATCCTGTACACGACCGGCAACCCGGAGTGCCACGTCATCCTGCGCGGGGGCAAGGGCGCCCCCAACTACCACAGCGAGGCGGTGGCGCGGACGATCGAATTGCTGCGCGCCGCCGGGCTCCCGGAGCGGCTGATGATCGACCTCTCCCATGACAACAGCGGCAAGGACCCGGACCGCCAGCCGGAGGTGGCCGACGCGGTGGCGCTGCAGATCGCCACCGGCGAGCGCGCCGTCGTGGGGGTGATGCTGGAGTCATTCCTCGTCGGCGGCCGCCAGGACCTGGACTACGCCGACCCCAGCCCGCTCGTCTACGGGCAGTCGATCACCGACGGGTGCATCGGCTGGGAGACGACCGTCGAGGTGCTCGACGGCCTGGCCGCCGCCGTGCGGGCCCGGCGCGCCCGCTCCCGGAGCTGACGCGCCCGGCGATGCGGATCGCGGTCCTGGGCGTCGGCCTGATTGGCGGATCGGTGGCCCTCGCCGCCCGCGGCCGCCTGGGCGCGTCGGTGGCCGGCTATGACCGCTCCGCGCAGGCGCTGGGACGGGCATTGGAGCGGGGGGCGATCGATACGGCCGCCGGCTCGGTGGCCGAGGCGGTCGGCGGGGCCGAGGCCGTGTTCGTCGCGGTCCCGGTTGGGTTGGTGGCCGAGCTTGTCGGCGCGGCGCTGGTGGCGACCGGCTCGGACTGCGTCGTCACCGACGTCGGCTCCACCAAACGGGCCATCGTCTCGGCCCACGGCGACCCCCGCTTCGTCGGCGGCCACCCGCTGGCCGGCGCCGAAAACGCCGGGGTGGAGCACGCCCGCGCCGACCTGTTTGCCGAGGCGACCTGGTATCTGACGCCGACCGCCATCACCTCCGGGGTGCTCTACGAGCGCCTGCACCGCCTCCTGCACGGGCTCGGCGCCCGGCCGACCGCGATCGACGCCGAGACCCATGACCGGATCCTCGCCACCGTCTCGCACCTGCCCCACGTCCTGGCCAACGTGCTCGTCTCCCAGGCGGCCGGCACCCTGGAGAGCGGTCCCCACCCGCCCACCCGGCTTCCGGCAACCGGGCCCAGCTTCCGCGACGCCACCCGGGTCGCCGGCGCCTCGAGCGCGATCTGGACCGACATCTACCTGTCCAACCGCGACGCCCTGGGGGCCGAGCTTGACCGCACCATCGAGCGCCTGCAGGGGGTGCGCGCCGCTCTCGCCGGCGGCGATCGCGCGGCGATCACGGCCTGGAACGACGCCGCCGCCGCCGACCGGCGGGCGTTGCTGGAGGCCCAGCTGGCCGGCGGGGAGCTGTACGAGCTGCGGGCGTCGGTGCCCAACCGCCCGGGCGTCATCGCCCAGCTGGCCCTCGCCCTCGGCCGCGCCGCTGTCAACATCGTCGACATGGCGCTCTATCCGGCCAGCGACATGACCGAGGGCGTCGTCGCGCTGTGGATCGCGGGGGATGCCGCGGCCGACCGGGCGCAGGAGCTGATCGCCGGCCTCGGATTCGACGTGGTCCGTGTATGAACGCCCGGTTTGACCCCGGGTTGCGTCTGCGCGGCCGGATCGCCCCGCCGGCGGACAAGTCGATCTCGCACCGGGCGGCGATCATCGGCGCCATTGCCGCCGAGCCGGTCCGGGTCGTCAACTACCTGGACGCCGCCGACACCCGCTCCACGCTCCAGGCGGTCCGCTCGCTGGGGGCGATCGTCGACGCCCATGCCTCCGAGCTCGTCATCCGCGGCGTCGGTATGCGCAACGCCCAGCCGCCCGACGGAGTCATCGACGTCGGCAACGCGGGCACGCTGATGCGGCTGCTCCCCGGCTGGCTCGCCTTCCAGGACGGGCGCAGCTACACGCTGGACGGCGACAGCTCGATCCGGCGCCGGCCGATTGACCGCATCGCCCTGCCCCTGGAGCAGATGGGGGCCCGGGTGCAGGCCCGGGAGGGGCGCTATCCACCGTTCACCGTCCACGGCGCGGCGCTGCACGGGATCACCTACGAGCTGCCGGTGGCCAGCGCCCAGGTGAAGTCCTGCCTGCTGCTCGCCGGCCTGTTCACCGACGGCACGACGGTCCTGGAGCCGATCGCCAGCCGCGACCACACCGAGCGGATGCTGTTGAGCGCCGGGGCCCGGATCACCCGCGAGGCCCGTGCCGCCGGGGGCGAGGGCGGGGGCGGGGGATACGCGACGACGGTCGGCAACGCCGACGAGCTGGTGCTGGAGTCCGTGCGCGTGCCCGGCGACCTGTCGAGCGCCGCGTTCCTGATCGCCGCCGGGGTCCTCGTGCCCGGGGCCCGCCTGGTGCTCGACAACGTCGGCGTCAACTGGACGCGGACCGGGTTTCTGCGCATCCTGGAGCGCATGGGAGCGATCGTCGTCGGTGATCTCGAGGCGCCCGGGGCGTTCACCGCGGGGGAGCCGATCTGCGACCTGGACGTCAGCTACGGCCCCATCGTGGGGACGACGGTGGACGGCGACGAGGTCCCGCTGGCCATCGACGAGCTGCCGCTGGTGGCGCTGCTCGGCTGCTTTGCCGAGGGGGAGACGATCGTCCGCGGCGCCGGGGAGCTGCGCCTGAAGGAGTCTGACCGGATCGCCACGGTCGTCGCCGGGCTGCGCGGCCTCGGCGGCGACATCGAGGCGCTTGCCGACGGGTTCGTGGTGCGCGGGGGCGGCGGCCTGCGCGGGGGCCGGATCGAGGCCCACGGTGATCACCGGCTGGCGCTGCTCGGCGCGGTCGCCGGGCTCGCCTCCCGCGAGGGGGTGGAGGTGGTGGGCATGGAAGCCGCCGACGTCTCCTACCCCGGGTTCGCCGACGACATCCGGGCGCTGGCGTCGTGATGGTGGTGGCGATCGACGGCCCGGCGGGCGCCGGCAAGTCGACGGTGGCCCGCGCCGTCGCCGCCGAGCTCGGCTTCACGTATCTGGACTCCGGCGCGATGTACCGCGCGGTGGCGCTGGCCGCGCTTGAGCGCGGCGCCGCGCCCGCCGAGGTGGCGCCGGCGATCCGGATTGATATCGGCGAGCGCGTGCTGCTCGACGGCCGGGACGTAACCAGCGCCATCCGCACCCCGGAGGTGACCGAGGCCGCCTCGGTCGCCGCCGCCGACCCGGCCGTGCGGGCGGCGCTGGTCACTCAGCAGCGGCGGCTGCTGGCCGACGGCGACTGGGTGGCCGAGGGCCGCGACATCGGCACGGTCGTCGCTCCGGATGCCGCGGTCAAGGTGTTTCTCACCGCCAGCCCGGAGGTCCGCGCCCGGCGCCGCGCCGCCGAACTGGGGGCCGACGAAGCGACCGTGCTCGCCGACCAGGCGATCCGCGACCAGCGCGACACCGAGCGCGCCCATTCCCCGCTGCAGACGGCGCCCGACGCCCACACCGTCGACACCAGCGAGCTGACGCTCCCTCAGGTGGTGGAGCGGGTGGTCGCCCTCGTCCGCGCCGCGGAGCTCGCATAGGCAGTCCGGCCCGGCTCGGAGACCGGGCCCTCAGTCAGGCGCGACGACGCCAACCCCCAAGCGAGCGGCAGCGCGAGCCAGCTTCGCGTCGGTGGTGGCCAGGGGCTCGTCAAGTTGTTGTGCGAGCGCGACGTAGAGTGCGTCATCGAACGTGAAGTTGTCTCGGAGCGCGAACGCCTCGGTCAACAGCGGACGGGTGGGGTAGGTCTCGATGCCGAGAGCCGTGAACACGTCGAAGCTGCGCTGGACATCACGTGCGTCGAGCTCCCCGGACAGCGTGTGCCGGCGGAGGTAGCGCCCCAGTTCGACCCCAACGCAGTCAGGCGCCGCGAGCGCACCGGCCATGGCCATCCACCGGCGCCACGGCCGACCGGCGGGGAGGCCGACGAGGACGTCAATCAGCAATGACGCGTCGATGACGCTCACGCGGCCTGCTCGCGCGAGCGCCTCACCTCCGGCGCCGCGCTCGTGCCCAGCTCCGGCGGGGCCTCGCGGGTGAGGAGCACCATGAGCTCTTCCGGAGACGGTCGCGCCGCCAGACGTTCCATCTCGCCGCGCAGGTAATCGCTGAGCGTCTGGCCCCGGAGCGCGGCACGCGCCTTCAACGCCCGGTGCACATCCTCAGGCACGTCTTTCACCTGAACCATCTTCGACATGCTCTGAGCATGTTATCAGGACCGGAGCATGCCGCGTCCTCGGTAGGCCAGGCTCATGCCCCGGCGGAGGCTTTTCGCAAGTTTCCGGGCCCGCGAGCGTTCCAGAGCGTACGAGCCGGCGGCGAGCGCCGGCCTTCGTCCAGACACTGTCCTAGGAGGGGACGGACTGCCATGACAAGACGCCTCTACCGCCGAGGGTGCTTCGCCGCCGCCACGGTCGCTGTCGCGATCGCCACCGCCGCCGCTCCGGCCGCGCAGGCCAAGCCGATCCTGATGCCAACGCTCCAGAAGGAGATCCAGGCCCAGAACGCCTACTGGCACCAGCACACGTTCGCCCCGCAGGGGGCGCTCCAGCCCCCCGCGCCGCCGTGCCCGGAGAACGGGCTGCTGCCGTCGCCGTTCTCAGCCTGCGGGCTGCCGGAGGCACCGGCCACCACGCTGCCGTACATGGGCAACATGGCCTACTACGGCGGCCACGTCCAGACCCACCCGCATGTCTACATGGTCTACTGGGGCTGGGGTGAGAAGGGCGCCTTCCCGGCGAATGAACCGTGCAGTGCCGAGAAGATCGTCGAGGGTTCGACCACGGCCACGCTCGCCTGCGACCCGCAGGGCGCCGGCAGGTACATGGCCAACTTCGTCTACCAGATGGGCGGCACCCAGTGGGCGGGCGTGCAGACCCAGTACTACCAAACGGCCAACGGTGCCAACCAGCCGATCGCCAATCCCAAGAACCAGCTGGGCGGCATCTGGGTCGATGACACCAACTCCATCACCGGCCTGCCCAAGACCTCGGCCAGCAACCCTCCCGGCTCCACCAACACCTACACCGACCTGGCCGCCGAGGCCGCCCGTGCCGTCAAGCACTTCGGCATCACCAACCTGGCCAACGCCGACATCGTCATCGCTCAGCCGCCGAACTACTCGGATCCCAACGCGCTGGCGAGCGGCTACTGCGCCTTCCATGACTACACGTATCCCAACCTGGAGGGCGGGATCTACAACGGCCTGCCGCAGGGGATCTCCTATACGAACATGCCCTACGCGCTGGCCATCAACTCCGGCGGCGCCAACGTGTGCGGTGAGAACGCCGTCAACAGCGGCTCGGCGGGGACGCTCGATGGGTTCTCGATCGTGTTGGGGCATGAGATCGAGGAGACCGTCACCGACCCGGGCGCCGAGGATGTCATCGGCAGCGGGACGAGCGCCAAGCAGATCGGCGGCTGGTATGACGCGCTGGACGCCAACGAGAACGGCGATAAGTGCGCGTGGGTGGGCGAGAGCCTGACCGGCTCGCCGGGCGTCGTGGCTCCCATCCCGGGTGCCATGGGCGACATCAAGGGCAACGGCGGCTCGACGTTCGCCGTCCAGTCACTGTGGTCCAACTCGGCGAACCTGGGGACCGGCTACTGCGCCGGCGCCGGGACCGATTCGCCGCTTCCCACCGGTTAGCTTCCCTGACCGACGAGGCAGGCAGGAAAGGGGCCGGTGTGGATGCGCCGGCCCCGTCTCGTCTGATTTACGTGGTTTCCCCAGCGCCGGCGGGTGGAGGGGCGCGGATGTGGCTTACGCAGCGCTCAGCGAGCGTGTGAGCGTGAACCCGCGCCGAGCGTGTCTTGCCGCCGGAGTTGCCGGCGGGGTGCTGTACGGCGCCTTGGTGCGCCGGTGGGTCCTGACGTGGGGGGCGAGCGCGGCCGAGGCCGCTGCCCATCTGCCGGGCGACGAACTGCTGATCGAGGCCGATGGGGTCTCGACCCGGGCGATCGGGATCCGGGCACCGCGGTCGGCCGTCTGGCCGTGGATCGCGCAGATGGGCCCGGCGCCGCGCGGCGGTGCCTACACCTATGACTGGATCGAGAACCTGCTCGGTCTGAACATGCACAGCGCCGACACCGTGCTGCCGGAGTTCCAGCACCCCCGCCTCGGTGACACGATCGGCTACGGGCGCAACCGGATGCGCCTGGAGCGCGTCGAACCGGAGCGGGTGCTCGCGTGGCGCTCGCAGGACGGCAACTGGGTGTGGACATTTGTCCTGGAGGAGGTCGACGGCACCACGCGGCTGATCAGCCGCAACCGTTTCCGCCTGCCCCGGTGGATGGACCGGATCGGCATGGTGCCCATGGAGCCGGCGTCCCTGGTGATGGAGCGCAAGATGCTGCTCGGCATCAAGGCGCGCGCCGAGCGACTCGCCACCACGACCGCGGGCTCCCATCCGTCTGGTCCAGGGCCCGAACCCTCCCGGCGGTTTCAGTGCGCGACGGTCGACGGAGAGATCATCATCCGCCGGCCGGTCGAGGAGGTGTTCGATTTCGTCGCCGATGAGCGCAACGAGCCGCGCTACAACCCGCGCATGCTGCGCGCCGAGCAGACCTCGCCGGGTCCGGTCGGCGTGGGGACGCGGTTTGACACCGAGCTCAAGACGATGGGTCGCACGATGCCGATGGCCGTTGAGTTCACCGGCGTGGACCGGCCCCGGCGGCTGGCGTCAGTGACGCGCTCATCGATGATGGTGACCGAGGGTGAGCTGACGTTTGAGCCGATCGCCGCGGGCACGCGGATGCGCTGGTCATGGGAGGTGCGGCCCCGGGGCGCGATGCGCGTCATGGTCCCGTGGGTGGGTGTGATCGGCCGCCGGCAGGAGCAGGACATCTGGGGCGCGCTGAAGCGCCTGCTTGAGTCAGACGGCGACGGCGCGTGACCGGAAATCGCACGGCGGATGCGCGGATCCCCACCCCGCGCGGCGAACTCCCGGCCTACCTCGCGGTCCCAGCCGGCGAGCCGCCCTGGCCCGGTGTCGTCGTGATCCATGACATCTCCGGCATGACGCCGGATCTGCGCCATCAGGCCGAGTGGCTGGCCGGCGAGGGCTTCCTGGCGCTGGCGCCAGACCTCATGGCCGGGGGCAGGAAGATCGCATGCGTGCGCTCGATCATTCGCGATGCGCGCGCCCGGCAGGGACCGACATTTGACGATGTCGAGGCCGCGCGTCACTGGCTGGCTGCCCGCCCGGACTGCACCGGCCGGATCGGCGTGATCGG
>DASSZQ010000160.1:0-11013 GCA_035702755.1 Solirubrobacteraceae bacterium
CAAGCTCCGAGTGGCCGATGCCGGCGCACTGCTGACCGGAGCGCTGCCCCAGCTCCAGACGAGTCTTGCCTCCGCGGCTGAGCTGGCCGACGCCACCAACGGCAATCCGGCCAAGTTCGACCGGTTCGTTGGCCCGGACACACGCCCGGCGAACGGTGCCAAGGCCGAATTCGCATCGGTGTCGCTGTGGAGGGCGGGAAGCATCGCCGCCGGTCCACTCACGCACGTGGGGGTGCCGCCTCGGCTGCCGACCACCACCGCGGTCTCGTTTTTGGGAGGGGCCCGGCGCGGCGTCCTCAGCGTCATGGGTCTGCTCAAGTCACCCCCACTGGGGCTGGGCTACGCCTATGCCACCGGAGGCTATGTCGTTTATGCCGAGAGTCTGCTGCCCCCACGCCGGCATGCCGCGATCCAGAAGCGAAGCGCGTTCACCGGACTCAACGACGCCATCTATCTCGGTCGCTCGCAGCGCCCGCAGGATCTGCTCACGACCAACGTCTCGCACCTGCCGCTCACCGGGGACACCGCCTCGGTGATTGTTCCCTTCGGCGACAACTGGCTCACGCTCGTCATGTCCTCCCGCATCTCCCTGGCCGGGGCGCTCCCCCGCGACCTGCCGTGGATCATTGCCATCCTGGGGACCCTGCTGTCGGCCGCCGCGGCCACGTTGACGCTGCGCCTGCTCCAGGAGCGCGATGCGGCAGAGCGGTTCGCGCAGCGGCTGGAGGTGAGCGCCGCCGAGAACCGCCGGCTGTACGCCGAGCAGCGCACGATCGCCCAGACGTTGCAGCACGCGCTGCTGCCATCGACGCTGCCCCAGACGCTGGATCTGCAGACGAGCGCGCGATACGCCCCGGGGGAGCGCGGCATCGAGGTCGGCGGCGACTGGTATGACGTCATTGACGTCGGCGAGGAGCGGATGCTGCTGGTCGTCGGAGATGTGTCTGGCCGGGGCCTGCGGGCGGCCACGACGATGGCGGCGCTCCGCTACGCCATCCGCGCCTACGCGACCCAGGGCGATTCGCCGCCGACGATCCTCACCAAACTCTCGCGCCTGGTCAGCGTCGCCGAGGGCGGTCAGCTGGCGACGGTGCTGTGCGTGCTCATCGATCCCGCGCGGCGCGTCCTCAGCCTGGCCAGCGCCGGCCATCTGCCTCCGCTGCTGATCGGCGACTCGGCTGGCGGGCGGTATCTGCAGGCGGAGCTCGGAGTGCCGATTGGGGTCGAGCCCGGGGTCGCCTACGGCGTGCGCGAGATGCCGCTGCCGGAGGCGGGGACGCTGCTGGCCTTCACCGATGGCCTGGTGGAGACGCGCAGTGAGAGCATCGACGAGGGGTTGGAGCGCATGCGGGCGGCGGCGGAGGCGCGCGCAGACCTGGATCTGGAGGATCTGGTGACCAGGCTGGTGAGCGAGGTGCCGGGCGGGGGTACCGAGGACGACATTGCAATCGTGGGAGTCCGATGGGGGACGTAGATCACATGGACGAACCGCTCGCGTCATATCAGGTCACCCGGAGCCCGGATGGCACGGCCGTCGTCGCCATCAGCGGCGAGCTTGACATGAGCACCGTCGACGAGCTTGCGAACGAGCTGCGCCCCGTGCTGGCCGACGCGCCGTCGCGGTTGATCGTCGATGTCTCCGCGGTCAGCTTTGCCGATAGCTCGGCGATCGCTCTGTGGGTGAGGTGGTCCGGCTCCGTGTCTGACTTCGAGCTGCGCGATCCTCCGCCGCTGCTGCGGCGGGTCCTGGCCACGATGGGGCTCACCACGAAGCTGGGGGTGGCGGCGTGAGGCGGATGCGGACGTTCCCGGCGATCCCGCAGTCGGTGCATGCCGCCCGCCGGTTTGCGGCCGACGTCCTGGCTGGGGTGCCCACCGAGGCGCTGGAGGCGGTGGAGCTCATGCTCTCCGAGCTGGCCACCAACTGCATCCGCCACGAGCGCATGAGCTTCTATGTCGCGGTCAGCCGCTCCGAGGATGAGGTGCGAGTGGAGGTGACCGACTCCGGCAGCGGCATGCCCACCATGCGCCGGCCCGGGCCCAACGATCCGAGCGGGCGGGGGCTGCAGATCGTGGACATGCTCGCCGACGAGTGGGGTATCGAGCCTGAGATCCCGGCCGGCAAGACGGTCTGGTTTGCGCTGAGCGCCGGCTCCCGCCAGGCCTCGGCGGAGCGGGAAACCCGCACGCTGCGGACATAGCGCCGCCCCCCCGGTTCGCCTGCTCAAGTCCGGCTCCGGGCCGGACGATATAGCGACCACGATGACCCTCGCTGCCGCGCGCGACCACGATGCCCTCCTGCGCCCGGAGGGCCGCGCGCCGGCCTCGTCGTCCCCCACCCGGATCCTGTTCGTCGAGGGCGACGGCGACGCCTGGCGGCGGGTCCGGGAGGCGATGGATACCGCCGGCGGGCGCTGGCGGATCGACGCGGCCTCCACGGGGGAGGAGGCGCTCGAGGCGCTGACGCGCGAGCCGGCCGACGTCGTCATCGCCGACGAGCGCCTGCCGGAGATGGACGGCGTGACGCTCCTGACCCGGGTGCGCGACCGTCATCCGACGACGATCCGCATGATCCTGTCGGAGGCGGCGAGCTCCCAGCGCCCCAGCGTGGCGGCCATCATCGCCCACCGGATGCTGGTCAAGCCGTGCAACCCGGACGAGGTGGGCGTCGCCGTCCGCCGGTCCCGGGCGCTGCACCAGCTCACCGGTGAGGCGGAGGCCTACCGGCGCACGGTGGCGGCGGCGGCGCTCCCGTCGCGGCCGGGCATCTACCTGGAGCTCAACCGGGTGCTCAGCGATCCCAACTGGGAGCCGAGCCAGGTGTCGGGCGTGGTGGAGCGCGACGTGGCCATGAGCGCCAAGGTGCTCCAGCTGGCCAACTCCGCCCTGTTCGGCCTCTCGCAGAGCGTGACCACGGTCCAGGGCGCGGTCATGTATCTCGGCGTCGACACGATTCGCTCCCTGGCCCTGACCGCCGAGACGTTCGGCAAGCTGGCGCCGCGCAACGTCGAGGGCTTCTCCATCGACGCCTTCCAGCAGCACGCGATGCTGGTGGCGCAGATCGCCAAGACGATCCTTCCCGCCGGACGCGCGCAGCAGGAGGCGGTCACCGCGGCGCTGCTGCACGACATCGGCAAGCTCGTGATCATCGCCGACGGCAGCGACCGCTGGGCGCAGCTCAACCGGCGGGCGGCGGAGCGGGGAGTGCCGCTCCACGAGGTCGAACAGGAGGCCGAGGGCGTGACCCACGCCGACCTCGGCGCCCACCTTCTCTCCCTGTGGGGACTGCCGGATGCCATCGCCGAGGCGGTCGCCCATCACCACCGCGCCGGATCGGTCGAGGGCCTGGCGCTCGATGCCGTGGCCACCGTCCACATCGCCGATGCGCTCGCTCACGAGCTGGCGCCGGCGCCAAACGGGGGCGCCCCGCCGGCGGCGCTCGACGAGGCGCTCATCGACCGGCTGGACCTGCGCTCCCGGCTTGCGCAGTGGCGTGATACCGCACGGCAGCTGGTGGCTGCGGCCGACGGCGGCGGGTGACGGCTGGGGGCTGAGGCGCCGCGGGCCGCTAAAAGACCGGCCGCCGGTGCCGATTAAGACGGTGTCATGAGACGTTTGGCGAAGAATCAGGTCGTGCGCATCGACCTCGACGCCAAGGTCGACTGGGAGGTCGACACGATTGAGTGCCGGGTGCAGTCGATCCAGGGACCCGTGGCCACGCTGACCCCGGCGGGTGGAATGGGGCCCCACGTGCAGAGCCGGCTCGCCGCCGGCTCGCTGTGCTTTCTCACCTTCGAGCACAATCGCGCCCCGGTGGCGCTGCGCGGGGTGGCGCTGGCGGTCGCCGACAGCGACGACCTGGAGTTCGTCGTCGTCGACGGCATCCAGGTGGCCGAGCGGCGATCCGCCGAGCGCACGCCGTTGGTCACCGCCGTGCGCGCCGCCCCCATCGACCCTGACGGCACTCCGGGCGATCCCGTCGGCACCGTGACCTCCAACCTGAGCATGGGCGGCGCGTTGCTGCTCAAGCGTCCCGGCATTGGGACCGGCCCCCGGTGGAAGATCGAGCTGTTCTTGCCGGGCGACCCGGAGCATGTGCATTGCGAGGCGGAACTGGCGCGCGAGACGCCGACGCACCTGGGCGTCCGCCTGGTCAACGTGCGAGAGGCCGATCAGCTGCGTGTTGCCGGCGTCCTCGCCGGGCTCCAGCGCCGGTCGCCGGCGCTGGTCTGACGAGCGGACTGGGCGCCGGGTTCCCGCCGAAACCGTGGCCTGGAGGACAATCCGGGGACGATGCCCCGCGGAGAGCGCCGGTGACGAGATCTGAGTGGTGGCCGGCGCCCGTGCGCGCCGCCGCCCCGGTGCTGGGCGCGCTCGCCGCGGCGGCGGCCGCGCGGATCAGCCTCCACCACCGCCGGCAGCTGCGCCGTGACAACGAGCGGATGCGGATTCTCGCCGATCTGGCCGGGGTGGCCAACGGCGGCGAGACCGCCGAGCAGATCGCGCGGGCGATCGCCGACCTGCTGGTGCCTCGGCTCGTCCACGTCTGTGCCATCGACATGCTGCGGGCCGACGGGCGCGTGCACCGCATCGCCGCCCGGGTGGGTGGCGGCAGTGGTTCCGGAGAGCCGCTGGCGCGCGACGTGGTTGCCGGTGCCGGCGGTGATTCCGGTGACCCGGCGTCCCTCTCGCGGGCGGTGGTGCGCCGGCCGGCCGTGGGCCGCGGCCGGGTGCGCCGCCCGGCATTTGACGGGGCGGACCTGCGGGACCTGGCGCGCGATGACGCGGAGGTGGCCCGCTTGGAGGAGCTGCGGATCGCGTCGGCGATCGCCGTGCCGCTGACGCCCCGGGGCCACACGCTGGGCCGGCTGCTGCTCGCCACCCGCCCGCCCCGCCCGCCGCTCGCCGATGACGCCGACGTCGCCTACGTGACGACGCTCGCCGGGCGTGTGGCGCTGGCGCTTGACAACGTCGCCCTCTCGGCCGAGCTGTCCAGCGCCGAGCAGCAGCTGCAGCTGATCCTCGCCTCGGTGGACGCGGCGGTGACCGTGCGCGACCGCAACGGCCGCATGGTCTATGCCAACCAGGCGGCCGCCGACCTGCTCAAGCTCCCGGACCCGGCAGCGGTGATGGCGGCCCCGCCGGGAGACCTGATGGGCCGCTTTGACGTCTACACCGAGGCGGGTGAGCCGCTCGATCTCGGCGACATGCCCGGCACCCGGCTGCTGCTCGGCGAGCTGGCGCCGCCGGCCATCACCGTGCGCAATGTCGTCAAGGCGACCGGCGAGGAGCGCTGGCTGCTCAACAAGGCGCGCGGGGTGACGGGCAGCGACGGGCGCATCGAGCTGGCGGTCAACCTGATCGAGGACGTGACCGATGCCAAGCGCAGCGAGATCGCCCAGCGGCTCCTGGCGCGCACCGGCCGGGCGCTGGCCGAGGCGCCGGATCTGGCCGCCACGCTACAGGCGACGACCGAGGCCGCGGTGCCCGGACTGGCCGACTGGGCCGGGGTCGACCTGATCGACGAGGCGGGCCGGATCCGCGTCCTGGCGATCGCCCACCGGGATCCGGACAGGGTGGCGCTCGGCTGGCGGCTGCGCACCGAATGGCCCTCCGACCTGGAGGACCCGGCGGGGGTCGCGGCCGTCATCCGCACCGGGGAGCCGAGGCTCGTCCGCGATATCGGTGATGAGGCGCTCGTCCGCACCGCGCGCGATCCGGAGCACCTCGCCGTCCTGCGCGCCGTCGGACTGAACTCGGTGATGATCGCGCCGATTCGCGCCGGGGAGCGCGTCCTGGGGGCGCTGAGCTTCGTGTCCTCGACATCGCGCCGGTTCGATGCCCGCGATCTGGAGCTGGCCGACGATCTCGGCCGCCAGATTGGGATCGTCATCGACCGCGCCGAACTGCACGCCGCGCAGACGCACATCGCGCACACCCTCCAGGAGGGCCTGATCCCGCCGACGCTGCCGGCGATCGACGGGTGGGAGCTGTCCAGCGCCTACCGGGCCGCCGGACGCGCCAACGAGGTCGGCGGTGACTTCTACGACGTCATCACGTTCATCGGCGGCTGGGTGGCGGTCATCGGTGACGTTGTGGGCAAGGGTGCCGAGGCCGCCGCTCTGACCGCGCTGGCCCGGCACACGCTGGCGGCCATCGTGCAGCTGACCGGAGACGTCGCTCCGGCGCTCAGCGTGCTCAACCGCCGGCTGTGTGAACGGGACGGCGACGCCAGCCTGTGCACAGTGTGCGCCGTGCAGGTGGACGACGACGGGGCGGTCCGGGTCTTCTCCGCCGGTCATCCGCTGCCGCTGCTGCGCACCGCCGCAGGGGTGGCGCCGGCCGGGGCGCCGAGTCCGATGCTCGGCTTTCTACCCACGCCGGAGATCGCGGCGACGCCGGTCGCCATGGAGCCCGGCGACCAGCTTGTCCTCTACACCGATGGGGTGCTCGATGCCCTCGGAACCAGCGGCCGGTTCGGTGAGAGCCGTCTCGTCAGCGCGGTGGGCGGGCTGGGTGGCGGCGAGCCGGCCGCCGACGTCCTCCTGGCCGCCATCGATGAGTTCGCGGTGGCCGGTCAGGTCGACGACATCGCGATCCTCAGCCTGACCCGGGCTCCGGTTCCGGCGGCGACCCTGCCGCCGGCGCCCGGCCAGACCTGAGCCGCCGCCGCGGGCGGCGCTCCCGGGCTCGCCCGGGCAGGCTCTCGCGGCGCGGGACGACTGAGCACGCCGGATGCGAGCGGCCGGCTGCGGATCGCGCAACCTGGCGGAGCACCCCCGGTTTGTTCGAAATCCGGCCCGCGCCGTGCGATCTCGTCTGTGAGTGGCGTATCGCAGCGGTTGTGTTCGAGATCGTCAGCCCGGATCCGGAATTCGCACGCATGTGACCCTCCGGGCGGGTTCTCGCCTGCATCCCCGCCCCCGGGACCGCACCTCACCCCGAGACGCTCAACCGGTGCCGTCCGAGCCGTTCGCCACACTGCCACGCGGCTCTCGCCGTCCTCGGCGGGACGTCTGATCCTGCCCATGAGTCCCCGCGCCACGAACCGCGGCACCCGTCGCCCCCACCACCAGCCGGGGCGGGACGGCACGCCGGCGCGGACGGGCGGGGCGGCGGTCTTCCCGCGGGCGCCGCACATCCTCATCGCCGTGGTCCTGGCGCTGGTCGCCGTCGGCGCCACCGGCGACGGGCGGCTTGTGTGGCTGTGCCTGCCCCCCGGACTCCTGGCCGCGGCCCGTGTCCGAGGCCGGCTCGGCACCGTGATCGCCCCCGTGGCCGTGGTGGCGCTCGGTGTCGGAGTTGCCGCAGCCAGCGGCGCCGGGGGGGCGCGGTCCCCGGTCCTTCTGCTGCTCGCCGTGGCCGGCGGGTGCGGCGGGGTGCTGATGGCGGTGCGGACCCGCCTGGAGCGCGAGCGCGAGGTGCTGCGCGACCACGCCCTCAGCGACCCGGTCACCGGGATCGCCAACCGCCGCTCGCTGCTCAGTCGCGCCGGCTATGAGATCGAGCGCCACCGGCGCGCGCAGCGCAGTTTCGCCCTCGTCATGCTCGACCTCGACGGCTTCAAGGGGCTCAACGACCGGTTCGGCCATGCCGCCGGCGATGACCTGTTGCGCGATGTGGCCGCCGGATTGCGCCGGGCGATGCGGGCCCAGGACACGGTCGCCCGCCTCGGCGGGGATGAGTTCTGCGTGCTCGCGCCGGAAACCGACGAGCGCGGCATTGAGCGCCTGGCAGCGCGGGTCAGCCGCGCCGTGCGCGAGGTCAGCGTCGGCCTGGAGTCGGTCGCCGGCAGCGTGGGCGTCGCCATCTATCCCCAGGACGGAACCACCGTCGCCGACCTCATGCACAGCGCCGACGAACGGTTGTTGGAGGCCAAGCGCGCGCGGCCCGGCCGCCGCCCCCGGCGACGCGTGGCCTGACCGCGCTCGGCGGCCGGCCGGCGTCGGGACCGTGACGGTTCCCGGTGGCCGGGGCGGTCCCCACACGCAGATCGCGATCAGTACTTCGCTTGGGCCCTGATCCCAGGCCTTACGGATGTCCGCCCCGCCGGCCGCTGGGAGGCTCCATGTCGATGCCGGCTCCGGCCACATCCCTCCTCGCCGACGAGCGCGCGGACGCGCCCGCATGACCGCGGGTCGACACCCGGCGGCGCAGGCCCGGGAGCCGGTGAAGCTCAGCCGCGCCGATCACGCGCCGAGCCGCCGGCCGGGTCAGACTCGGCGCATCCGGCTTCACCGGGCGCCGCTGCGGGTCATCGCCGCGCGCATCGTCGTCAACGGCCTCGCGGTGGCGCTGGTCGTCCTCGTGTTGCCCGGAGTTCGCGAGAACACGCAGCATCCGGTCCTCGGCTACCTGGCGCTGGGGGCGATATTCGGCCTGATCAACGCGTTTGTGAAGCCGGCGATGCAGTTCGTCGCGGTGCCGGGGCTGCTCGGCTCGCTGGGGTTGGTGATCATCCTCATCGACATCCTCACCTTCTGGCTGTTTGACCTGACCACGCGACTGCTCAACACCAGCGGGCCGGTGGCGGTGGTGGCGGCCGGGGTGCTGCTGGGGCTGCTGAGCTGGGTGCTGGACAACCTGCTGGGGCTGGCGCCGCCCATCGCGCGCGACCATCCGCAGGGAGAGCGCGGATGAGCCGCCTGACCTACCGCGAGCGGATTGCCGAGCGGCTGCGGATGATGCAGATCTACGAGGTGCTCCTGCGCTACTCATCCGACGCGATGTTCGACCGGGGGCTTTTCGGAGACCTGCGCCGGGCGCTCCAGGGCTGGTTCTACTCTGAGCACCTGGAGCCGCTGACGACGCCTGAGCGGGCGCGGCTGATGCTCCAGGAGCTCGGCCCCACGTACGTCAAGTTCGGTCAGATCGTCTCCAGCCGGGCCGACACCCTGCCGGCGGACTGGGAGGCGGAGTTGGCGCTGCTGCAGAGCCACGTGCGGCCCTTCCCCGCCGAGCAGGCACACGCGGTGATCGCCGCCGAGCTGGGGGCGTCAGCTGACGTGCTGTATGAGACGTTTGACCCCCAGCCGCTGGCGGCGGCCTCGCTCGCCCAGGTGCACCGCGCCACCCTGCCCGGTGGGCGGCCGGTCGTCGTCAAGGTCCAGCGGCCCAACATCGAGTCGCAGGTTCGCTCCGATCTGCTCATCCTCAGCAATGCGGCGCGGCTTGCCGAGCGTCGGTCGGCGGGTGCGCGGGAGGCGGGCGCGTACGAGATCATCGAGGAGTTCGGTGGAGCCCTGATGCTGGAGCTCGACTACCGGCTTGAGGCCTACAACGCCCGGCGGCTCGCCCGCAACCTGGAAGGGCTGCCCGGCGTCGCGGTTCCGGAGGTGATCCGCGAGCTGTCGCGCCAGCGCGTCCTGACCGCGGAGTTTGTCCCCGGGGTCGAGGCCAACGATCGCGAGGCGATCATCGCCGCCGGACTCGACCCGGTGCAGGTCGCCGACAACGCGGTGCGAGCGGCGATCAAGATGGTCCTGCTCGACGGGTTCTTCCACGCCGACCCCCACCCCGGAAACGTGCTGGTGAACCTGGACACCGGCACCCTGACGTTCATCGATACCGGGATGGTCGGCGAGCTTGGCCTGCGCCAGCGGCTGAATCTGGTGGGGCTGCTGTACACATCCACCCGCAACGACCCGCTCGCCATGGCCCAGTCGCTGCGCTCGCTCAGCCAGCCCTTCCGCGAGACCGACCCCCACGCGTTTGACGCCGACTTCAGCCGGCGGGTGGGGCCGTTGATGGATGCCCCGGAGGGCGAGAAGCTCGACCTCGCCGAGGTGATGTCGACTTCGCTGGATCTTCTGCGAGACGCCGGTTACCGGCCGGATCCGCAGCTGTCGCTCGCCATGAAGGCGTTGACGCAGTCATCGGAGTTCATGAAGGCGCTCTACCCCGCGGGTCGCTCCAGCGAGTTCAGTGCCAAGGCGATGGAGATGACGCAGGACCTCGCCTCGGGAACGCTGACCGAGGAGCGGGTCACAGCATTCGCCAAGAAGCAGGCGACCTATGCGGCCCGTGAGGCGCTGCAGCAGCTCCCGTCCCTGCAGGAGGCCACCAACATGTGGCTGCGCCAGGCACGCAAGGGGCGGTTTGAAGTCAAGCTCGATACCTCAGACCTTGAGCGGCGGATGGACGAGCTGCGCGGCATCGCCCGCACGGTGACGCTCGGCATCGTGGTGGTGGGGATCCTGATCGCGTCGGCCATCGCCGCCAACGCGCCGCGGACCGGAACGTTCCGGTGGGTGCACGGCGTCGGACTGGTGGTCTACGTGGTGGCGATCGTCCTCGCTGTCGTGTTCGGCAGCGAGCTCCTCCGCCGCTCGGCGGTGCGCCGGCGGGAATCGGAGGCACGGCTGCGGCGACGCCAGGGACCGGCGGGCGGCCGCTGATGGAGGTGGCGATTCGCGACGCTGGACTGGACGACGCCCGCGCGGCGGCCGAGCTCCTGCACCGGTTCAACCGCGAGTACGACGAGCCCACGCCGGAGCCGGGCGCCCTCGCCGAGCGTCTGCGGCAGCTGCTCGCCGGCGACGACACGGCGGTCCTCCTGGCGGGCACGCCGCCGTGCGCCATCGCCGTCCTGCGCTTTCGCCTGTCGATCTGGACGCGCGGGCTGGAGTGCTACCTCGCCGAGCTCTACGTCACCCCGGAGCGCCGCGGCCGGGGGATCGGCCGGGCGCTCATGCAGGAGGCGATGGCGACCGCCCGGGCCCGCGGTGCCGACCACATGGACCTCGGCACCAGCGAGGACGACCGCGCCGCCCGGGCTCTGTACGAGAGCCTGGGGTTCGACAACCATGAGGGAAAGCCGGACGGGCCGGTCAACTACTTCTATGAGCGGGAGCTGTGAGCGCGCGCATCAGCCCCGCCTACGCGGCGGCGAGCGCCGCCCGCACGCCATCGGCGCCCACCGGGTTGTTGTAGACCGGCGTTCCCGGCTGCTGGCGCCGGCCGTCGGCCAGCGTGCCGGCATCGACGGGATCAAAGCCCATGTCGTCGATGAGG
>DASSZQ010000197.1:0-28999 GCA_035702755.1 Solirubrobacteraceae bacterium
ATCGAGTGAGGCCGGCCTTCGCCTGTTGAGACCTGCATGAAGACCACGCGCGTGCGAGCGGCATCGCGGAAGGTTTCCCCTGTGCGCGGCGGGGGAAGCGATGGCCCAGAGATAGGGAAAGGAGCGAGAGCTCATGCCAAAAAGCGCAAAGCGGGATCGATCCGAAGGTGCGCTTGATCGTATTGGTGGTGCGGTGATGGAGATGGTTGGGAAGCTGACCGGAAGCCGCAAGAATCAGGCCAAGGGCAAGGCCGCGCGTCTGCGCGGGAAAGGCCGGTCAACGAAGGGCCGCGGCAAGAGCCGACTCAAGCGCTCGACGCGGTAGCCGGTCGGCACCGAGCAGACCGCGCTCCGGTCTCCCAGGGGCGGGTCCGCGGCGCCGCCGCCGGGAACCTCAGACGGCGCCGCCGGCGTGCTCGGCGAGCGATGCCTTCTTGGGCTCGCCCCCGGGCAGCGGGTTGTAGACCGTGATGTAATCGACCACCACGGCGTCCAGCGGCTGCCGGCCCGATCTCCGCGCTCAACTGAAGCGACTGTGGGATTTCCGCCCCCAGAGCGAGGAGAACATGCGCGGTCGACTGTTCGTGCCCTAGCCAGCGAAGTCCTCAGCCGCCGCACGCGCGGTCGCGACCGCCGGCACCTGCTCCTGGACTACGCTCCCGGACAGGGTGAGGACCGCGATCGTTTTCGAGTTCCACTTCCCCCAGCGCTTCCTGGACGTGAGCGGGCCGCGGGCGGGCTTCGTCGTGTTGGCGGCGTTCCTGGTCTCGTTTCTGTTCATCCGCACCAGCGCCCGGCTGATGCGCAGTCCGAAGGTGCCCTGGTGGCCGGGGAGCGTCACCACCGGGGGCGGCCTGCACCTGCACCATCTCGTGTGGGGAATCGTGCTCCTGCTGTTGACCGGATTCCTGGGGTTCGCCACCGGTGCGACGAACGCCTGGAACGACGTCTTCGCTGCGGGGTTTGGGATCGGCGCCGGGCTGACGCTCGACGAGTTCGCCCTGTGGATCCACCTGCGCGACGTCTACTGGGAGGAAGAGGGGCGCGCGTCGTTTGACGCCGTCGTGGTCGCCGCGCTGCTCGGCGGGCTGATCGTTCTCGGTGTCTCCCCGTTTGATCTTCCCAACGAGGGCGCGTCGGTGGCCGCGATCGCAGCGGCGACGCTGATCGCCGTGACGTTGAGCTCGCTGGCCATTCTGAAGGGCAAACTCCTGACGGGGCTGGTCGGAATCTTCATCCCCCTCATCTCGCTGGTGGGGCTGGCGCGCCTGGCCGCTCCGGACTCCTGGTGGGCGCGGCGCCGGTATGACCCCGCCGGGCGCAAGATGGCCCGGGCCAAGCGGCGCTGGGAGCGCATCAAGGCACGTCGTCGCCGCATTGCGGATGCAATCGCGGGCGCTCCCGGCATTCGCGCCGATTAGCTGAATGACGCGACCGCGCGCCGGAGGCGCTGCATCGGCTCAGGAGCGGCACGAGCACCTTGCGCGGTGGGTGTCCGCCAGCCCATCACCGGATCCGGCTCAGGCGATTCGGACGGCCTAGGAGGACCCAGCGCCGCAGCCGTAGATCGCCTGGCCGGCCGGCGTCCGCTCGGCCACGTAGCACCCGTTCTTCAGCACCTGGACGTCGAACGTGCTCTGGTGGCCCTCGGTGTCGACGAGGCAGACGAACACCGGCAGCGTGGTCGAGCCAAACGGGGCGGTCGTTCGCTGCGCCGCGGTCGCCGGGCGACATGACGCGGAGGTGGGCCGCGGAGGGACGGTCTGGGACGTCAGTGCGACCTCAAGCCGGTGTGCGGCCGGGGTCGATCGGACCGCGGGCGGCGATGCTGTGCTCACGGCTGGACTCCGGCGCGTGGTGGTGGCCGCCGACGTGCCGTGACCAGCCGCGGGGTTCGAGCTGCCACACCCGGCGACCGCCCAGCCGGTGAGCAGGAGCACGGCACCAACAGCACAACCGACCCGCGGATGACTCACGTCCCCGCGAGACTACACCCGCCGCCCCGGCCGGTCGCCGGCAGCCGGACAGAGGCTGATCTGGAGAGGCGGGGTCGCGATCGCGCTACCGGTCCCAGAAGCCCGGCACCATCTCCCCGTCCCCCTCCACACGCGACCCAAAGATCAACACCTCCAGACCGTCAGGACCCGCTTCGAAACGGCGGGCGGTGCCGGGACTGACCCGTACCGCATCCAATCGGCCCACATCCACGACGTCGTCATCAAGTTTGACCCGGCCGCTTCCAGCGAGGATGACATAGATCTCCTCGGCCTCGCGGTGGCGGTGGGCGAAGGCCTCGCGCTGACCGGGCTTGACGATCAGATAGTTGATCCCGGTCTGCTGCATCCCCAACTCCTCGCGGGCAAAGCGCGCCTCCTGCGTGTCGGAGAGACCGAACTTCGGCGCTGAGTCCTGAACGTCCCGCAGATTCTTCTTCGCGTAGCTCATGGCCGCGGAGCGTAACGCGCCTTCCGGCTCCGGCGGCGCTCCTGAGGCCCCACTGGCCTCGCAGGCCCTGCACAAGCAGGGGCGCCGCGCGCCCGGCCTGCTCGCACCTCCGGTTCTCGGTGCGCATTGTGGCGCTTTGCGTTGCGTACTGTGGACGTCCGGGCCTCGCAGGCTTTCCCCGATGACGCGGCGGGCCGTCTCCTGTGAGCTTGGGAGTGTGCTGCGTGCGTTGTGGTGACCGCGCAGCGCGGAGAACACAACTCCCAAAGGAGGTGAGACGGAATGGCCAAGAAGGACAAGGAGAAGAAGGACATCAAGAAGAGTGGCAAGGAGAAGCGCGAGCGCTGATCGCTCGTAGCCCACGTGCCCCGGGCGGCGTCCGCCCGTTGTGGCCAAGATGCCGCCCGCGGCGCCTTAGGTGCGGGTGAGGGCCGATGACAGAGCACGACGACATGACCGACGGTTCGCAGACGTCTCCGCCTCCGATCCCGTGGCGGCGGGTGACCGGGCTGCTGCGGCCGATCTGGCGCGGAGTGGCCGGCATGGTGGCTCTCAGCGTCACCGGGGTCCTCATCGGACTCGTTCCCCCGCTTGCTCTCGGCGTCCTGGTCAATGCGCTGGTGGAGCGCAACGACAAGCCGGAGGCGCTCCTGCTGGCGGGCCTGGTTGCGCTGGCGGTCGTGCTTGAGGCGACCGCCTACATCCTGTCGGACGGCATGTACGCGCAGAACGCGAGCCGCCTGTACGGGAACCTCCGGATGCAGATGTTTGCCGGCGCGGTTCGGCGGTCGCGTCGCGGTCAGGACACCACCGGCCTCGCGTCCCGGTTCATCTCCGACGCCGAAACGATTGAGCGGATCACCATGTCGCTGCTCGACACCGGAGCGATGACGTTGGTCGAATTTGTCAGCGCCATGGTGGCGCTCGGAATCCTTGAGCCGTGGGGCGTGGTTGCCGTGCTGCCGCTCCTGGCCGGCACCTGGATCGTCACCCGGCGCACCCAGGAGCCCGCCGCGTCGGCGGGACACCGTCGCCAGGAAGAACTTGAGCTGATGACACGAGCGATCTCGCGCGAGCTGGAGCATGGCGACGATCCGCAGGCCTCCGGCCGGTTTCGCACCGCCGTGGAGAGGGTGATGAAAGCCGAGGTGCGGTACGGGTGGCTTCAGGCCCTCAACCTGCAGGGTTCAGGCGGACTGGCAAAGCTCGGACCCATCGCGGTCGTCGTCGTCGCCGCGTTCGCCGGCAGCCACCACGCCGGGACCCTCGTCGCGCTGTATCTGTTGGCGCAGCGCACGTTCTGGGGCTTTGACGGAATGGTCGACCTCAGCCTTGGGATGCACAGCGTCCGTGGCGCCGTCGCTCGCTGCTTTGACCTGATCGACACGCCGCGGGCCGACCAACCTGAGTCTCTGCGCAAGGCAGCGTGATCCGGGAGTCCTGCCATGGCCCAGACGCGGATGACAGCTCCACAGGCGCGGTCTCACCGAGTCCACACTCCGGGGCGCGTCGGCGCCGAGGTCGTGCATCGCCTGCACGCCGCGCCCGCCGGGCGCCAGCGCGCATTCCAGCGTGTCCTCACCATTCGCGCCCAGGTCCAAGAGGACGAGGTCCCGGCATTCACCCGCAGTGCCCTCCAGGAGGTGCGCGCCTATATCGAGCGGCACGGGCTCCTGATTGATGGGCCGCCGTTCGTTCTCTCCCGTCCCGCCCCGGCCCACCGCGTGGACGTGGAGGCAGGATGGCCGACCCGCGGAGCGCCGGGGAGCGGGCGCATCCAGAGCGGAGCCATTCCGGCGAGCCGCCTGAGCCGATCCGACCGGATGCCCACCTGAGGGCCTCGGCGCATCTTCACCCCCCGGCGGTCCCGGGCTCAGCAGGTGACGTGGAACAGGCCGATCGCCCGGCCCTTGGCCTTGTTCCAGGTGGGGATCGCGTCCGGCGTGGGAAGGAGCACCACCTCACATCGTTTGCCGGCCAGGTACCGGGCCGCCTCAGGTGAGAGGTGGACCCTCCCGTACTGGCCACCGCCGATGATGAGCCGGTCCGCGCCCCCGCCCTTGCCGTAGACGTACTTCGCCTCCGCCAGCGAGATGGTGTGCGAGGTGCCGTAGACGGCCTTGGAGAGCTTCTTCTTGCGGCGCTTGACGACAGCGTCAGGGCGAATCAGGACGTCGTGGTCGTAGACGACGCCCCCGATCGTGATCGAGCCGAATTCGGTCTTGTCGATTGGCGGCTTGATCCGAGACCTCCACGATGGCCGCGTATCTCTGATCAGAATACAGGGCGCCCGGCACCCGGCAGCGCCGGGGTGGGACGGGTTTGCCGGGCTCTACTGTGGTGCCGGCCAGGCGAGCAGCAGCCCGTCGCCGACGGTCAGAAGCACGTTGTGGAGCCGTTCGTCATCCTGGATCCGACGGGCGAACTCCAGCATCCCCCGGGTCCCGTCGTCGGTGGTGGCCGGCGGCAGGGTGGCGCCGTCCCGGAACAGGTTGTCGGCAACGATGATCCCGCGGGGCGCGAGCTTGGGCAGCACGAGGTCAAGGTACCGCGGGTAGTCCGCCTTCCAGGCGTCTATCCACACCACATCGAACGGTCCCGGTAGGTGCGGGAGCGTTTCGCGCGCATCCCCCTCGATCAGCTCGATGCGGTCGGCATGCTCGCTGGCCGCGATGTGGCGCCGGGCCACGGCCGCGTTGTCCGAATCGCGCTCCAGCGTCACCACGTGGCCGTCCGCGGGCAGCGCCGCGGCCATCGCCAGCGCGCCGACGCCCGTGAACGTGCCGAGCTCAAGCACCAGGCGGGCGCCGGAGATGACGATCAGCGCCTCGAGCAGCCGCGCCTCCGGCACGCCGGCCATCATTCCCGGCCACGGCGTGTTGTCACGAGTCCACTCAGAGGCCGCGGCCAACGCTCCGGCGAACGGGGTGGTGTGGGCCGCCGCGAAGTCCTCGGCCGCTCGGGAAATCAGCTCCGTCATCGCCGGGAGACTAGTGTCCCGGCGGGCCAGTGGGTGTGCAGTCGAGGCACCCCCGGCGGCGCCCGGCCGCCGTCAGCGAAACGTTCGTGTCGCACCTGCGGCAACGTCAAGCCAGTTGTCCGCCTGCCGGCGGGCACGGTCGGCCGCCTCCCGGGCGCGCGCCGCCGCCTCTCGCTCCTGGGCGGCGATCTTCTCACTCCGGCCGGCCTGCCTGACGGCATGGTCCTCGGCGAGCAGCGCGCTGGCATCAAGTGCGTCGGCGGCCTGCCTTAGCGTCCACGCCAGGCGCAGCGCCGTCTGCACCGTATGGCGCGCGGCATGGTCGGCGAGGCGGCTGCGATCGGCGGCCTCGCGCCGGACCTGCGCCTCTTCGCGCTGACCACGCGCCTGCTCGCGCAACTGCCGTTCCTCAACCCGGCTGCGGAGATTTCCCACACGATCGAGCAGGGAGCGCCCGCCCGGTGGCTCGTCCTCGGCGGCCCCCTGGTCACGCTGATCGGCCGCCTCTTCGCGATGGTTGGCAGTCCGCTCTCGCTCGTCGGCGATCCGGTCGCGCTCATCGGCGATCTGATCGCGCTCATCGGCCACCTGGTCGCGCTTGTCCGCCGCCTGATCACGGGCATCCGCCATGGATTCGCGCTCGTCGTCCATTCCCGCCACCCCGGAAGTCCCTCGGCCGGCGCGACGCCGCTGACGCTGGCCGCGCAGCCGGGCCCGCTCGCGCTCCAGCGCCTCGTCATCGGCCTTCAGCTGCGCCGCCCGCTGCTTGATGTCGGAACTGAGGCGCTCCAGTTCGGCACGCGCCACCTGATCGCCCTCATCGAGCACCCGGGCGCGCAACCGGCTCAGCGCGTTCCGATCGACCTCAACCGCGGCCGACCGCTGCTCCAGCGCCGCACACCCCCGCTCAAATTCGGCCCACTCCGGGTCGCCGCGCGCTTCCCAGCCGGCAGCGGCGGCCGCATGGCGGGCCGCGCTGCGCTCATGCATCACCGCCGCGTGAGCGTGAACTCCGCCCTCTGAGCCGCTGCTGCTCGGCGTTTCCATGACCAGGCGCTGTTCGATCTCCAGGATGCCGATCCCAACGCTAACCCGTACTCCACCGCTACAGAACCGGATCCGGCGCCTCGGATGATACGGCGCAACTACGGATCTTCGCTCACGCCGCGGCCGCGCAGTGGGAGCTGCCAGACCGCCGGGTCATGGCGAACGAGGTCGCTGTCATGACCGCGGCTGAAGCGGGACTTTCTTGGTGGTACCGTCGTGCGCCGCGGCGTTGCGCGACCGAGATGGGTACGGGCGCCCGCTGGGCGCTGACCCTCTCCGGGGCTACCCCGGGGACACCGTATGACCACGGCAGTGCATCGCGAGCCCTCGACTGCGTCCGGACGAAAGCAGCTCCGGGCGCGCACGACGGCGTGCAGTCGGCGCGCAACGTCGCGATGATTGCCCGGTGTACGACGCCCGCACGCGCGCCTACCTGTCCCGTTGCGTCGCCGACGCCTTCCTCGCCGGGGCCTGGACCGAGCGGGCGCTCGTCGACCGCGCCGCCCGGGCGCTTGATCGACGACCGAGGTGGGTCCTGCCCGTCGCACGCGAGGTGCTCGCCACCTATCACCGGCCGCCGTCCGACCGACCACGTGAGCTGGCACGCCTCATCGAGCTGTCGCTGCGCGAGCGCCCGCCGGACGCGGACGACCCAGGGCCCCCGCAGGTTCGCCGCTGGCTCGTCCCGGAGTCGCAGATGGGACGGCGGCGCTGGCCCGTGCCGGACATCGCATCCGTCGGGGCACTGGCGAGTTTCCTCGGCGTCAGTGACGGCGAGCTTGCCTGGCTGGCCGACGCACGCGGACTTGAACGCACCGTGGCCGACGCACGGCTTCGGCACTACCGGTATGTCACCCACCGCCGACCCGGGCGGCCCGTGCGCGTCCTGGAGGCCCCCAAGCACCGGCTGAAGGGGATCCAGCGGTGCCTCCTGCACGAGATCCTCGACTGGATGCCCGCCCACGACGCTGCCCATGGCTTCACCCGCGGTCGATCCGTGCGCACCCACGCGCACGGGCACACCGGCCAGTACGTCATCGTGCGCCTGGACCTGGAGGATTTCTTCGCCTCGATCGCTGCGGGTCGCGTCTACGGCATCTTTCGCACGGCCGGCTATCCGGAGTCCGTGGCCTACTCGCTGACCGCCCTCACCACGAATGTCGTCCCGTCGGTGCTGTGGGCGTCTCTCCCGCGCCCCACCGAGCACAGGCAGATCGGCGCGCACCACCGGCTCGGCCGCCGGCTGGCGACACCGCACCTCCCGCAGGGCGCGCCGACGTCACCGGCGCTGGCCAACCTCGCCGCGTTCCGCCTTGACCGGCGGCTCAGCGGCCTTGCCGCCTCGCTTGAGATCCGCTACTCCCGCTACGCCGATGACCTGACGTTCTCCGGGCCGGCGCGCCTGGTCCGGTCGGCGAGCACGCTCCGTCGTGCCGTCGCCGAGATCGCGCGGGAGGAGGGGTTCAGGGTCAACGAGCTCAAATCGCTGCTCGCCACGCGAGCCGGCCGCCAGCGCATCTGCGGCGTCGTCGTCAACGAGCACCTCAACGTCGCCCGCCGCGAGTACGACGTGCTCAAGGCCATCCTGCACAACACCCGCCGGCACGGGCCGGCGTCGCAGAACCGCCAGGCGGTCCCGGACTTCCCGGCCCACCTGCTCGGACGCATCGCCTGGGTCGAATCGCTCAACCCACAGCGGGGCGCGAAGCTCCGTCACCAGTTCGCCCGGATCGACTGGCACCAGTCCCGCTGATCCGGCGTTTGCGAGACGATGCACCGGACCCCGGCACCAAGACAAGGCAGGCCTGCAGATGAAGACGATCGGCACTGAGGAACATTTCGTCACCGACGAGGTCGCCGCCGCGTGGAGCCGGCTCCCCTCCCCCGCGCGCGATCAATCGCCGGGCAACGCGCCCCCCGGGGAGCTGGGGGAGCGGCTGCACGAGGTGGGAGAGCGCAGATTCGCGGCGATGGACGAGGCGGGACTGGACGTTCAGGTCATCTCGCTCACCTCGCCCGGCCTCCAGAACCTGCCCGCCGACGAGGCGACCGCCCTCCAGGTCAGGACCAACGACCGCATTGCCGAGCTCGTCCGCGCCCACCCGGACCGGCTCCAGGGTTTCGCCACGCTCGCCACCCCCGCGCCCGGCGCCGCGGCGCGCGAGCTTGAGCGGGCGGTCACCGAGCTCGGCCTGCACGGCGCCCTTCTCTTCGGTCGCACCGGCCAGACCAATCTCGACCATCCGGATAACTGGCCGATCTTCGAGGTGGCCGCGTCGCTGCGCGCCCCGCTGTACATCCACCCCCAGGTCCCGCCGCCCGGGGTCCGGGCCGCGCTGTACAGCGGCTTCGGCGAGGACGTCGATCGCGCGTTTTCCACCTTCGGCATCGGCTGGCACTACGAGGCGGGGGTGCAGTTTCTGCGCCTCGCCCTCGCCGGCGTGTTTGACCGCTTCCCTGACCTCCAGGTGATCCTCGGCCACTGGGGCGAGGTCGTCCTGTTCTTTCTCGACCGCGCCGATGGCCTGGCGACGCAGGCCAACCTGCCCCGGCCGTTCTCGCAGTACGTGCGCCGGAACGCCTACATCACCGCCGGAGGCGTCTACAGCCAGCGCTACCTGCGGTGGGCGGCCGAGGTGGTCGGCGTGCAGCGCATCCTGTTTGCGACCGACTACCCCTACCGGTCCGGCCCGGACGGCGGCGTCGCCCACTTCCTGGAGTCCTCCGGCCTCGATCGGGGCGACCAGGAACGGATCGCCTCCGGCAACTGGGACGCGCTTGTGGCCGGCATCCGGCGCTGACACCCGCCTGCCGCCGTCAGCCTGAGAGCCAGGCATCGGCCACGGCCGCGCCCGCCAACTGCTGCAGCGTCTTGTCGCCGGGAGCTCCCCAGGCATCCGGACCGAGCAGCCCCTCGGTGAACCACAGCGGAAGCTGGTGGGCCGCTGCCCACGCCTCGAGCTCCGGGATTGAGAAGCAGAAGGGGGCCCAGTACGCGTGGGCGGCGATCGCCTGAACGCCGGGCAGGCCGTCGGCGTAGGCGCTCTTCAGAAAGCTCTCCCCCCACGGGGAGATCTCGCCGGCGACGAGGATCGCCTGCGGATCCATGCTCCGGATCACGGGCACCGTGGCGCGCCAGGTCGCCGCGTACTGCGCCGGCGTCTGCGGAAACCCGTGGTGCCCCAGTTCCTGCTCGTTTCCGACTGAGACCGCCCACGCGTAGGGCCCGTAATAGCCGAGCACCTGCGCAAAGAACGCCACCTGCTGGGCGATCGTCCAGCTGTTCCAGTACTGGATGGAGAGGTGGAACCTGACCCCGTCGGCAACGGCCGCCCGGATGCACGGCAACGCCTGGCCGGCGGCACCCCAGCTGGGATTGACCACGACCCGCAGGATCTGCGCGCCGTACAGGCGGATGTACGGGGATGGGTCGCTTCCGGTCAGGCAGCCGGGGACGTTGGCCACCCCCACCGTCGGCAGGCGGGGCGGCGGGAGGACCTGCACCGGGCGCGCCACCGGGGCGACGGCCCTCCTCCGGGCCCGCCTCGCCACCGTGATCGCCACCCTGGACCCTCGCCTGACCCGCGCCGCGACGTGGGGCCGCGTCCCGGTCACGCGCCCCGGCTTGACCGCGCCGCGGGTCGTGTAGGTGACGCGCCCCACTCTCAGATGAGCCCGCCGGATCGCCCGCTTTGCCTGAGCGAGCGTCTCTCCACGCGTACGAGGCACATGGGAGAACACTGCGGCCGGCGCCATCGAGACCGGCGCCAGCGACATCACTGACAGTGCCGCGAGCCATTTCGCCCCGGCCCGGCGCATCCGGTCTCTTCCCGCGCCTGCCACCCGATCCGTCCACCACGGCCTCGGACGATGCGATCGCCGCGGGTCGCGGCGCGTGCCCCCGGGCCTGATGAGACATCGTAGGGCTGCCCTGAGCCCGTGCCTCTGGCCGGCCGAAGTTGTGCCCTTTCGGGCACCATCAGGGACCCGCTCAAATTGACTAGGGGGCTGCCATAGTCAATACTACGGCCGTGGCGAGCACGCGGACCGCAGCGCCCCCCAGGCGGAGGTACCGGTCGGCGCAGCGCGCGCGGCGCGCCTCCGAGACGCGGACGCGCATCCTCGCCGCCGCCTGCGCCGAGTTTGAGCAGACCGGCTTCGCGGCCACCCGGGTGCGGACGGTCGCCGAGGCGGCGGGCGTATCGGTGGCCACGGTGGAGCTGATCTTTGGCACCAAGGCGCAGCTGCTGCGGGCCGCTGTCAGCTTCGCCATCCGCGGAGATGCGAAGGCAACTCCGATGCTCGCGCGGCCGTGGGCGCAACGGGCTCAGGCGCAAGCCACGGTCGGCGCCTTCCTGGCGATCGTGGCCCGGGTGCTGGTCGAAGGCGAGCAGCGCTCAGCCGGCCTCATCCTCGCCGGATTTGAGGCGGCCAGACACGACGAGTCGATGTCAGCGTTGGCCGATCAGCTCCGTGCCCAGCGGGCTGAGACCGCCGCCTGGCTGGTCGACGGCCTCATCGCCCGCGCACCGCTCCGGCCCCAGATCACCCGCGAGCAGGCGATCGACACGGTCTGGCTGCTGATGGACCCGCATGGGTTCCTCGCCTTGACTGGAGACCGGGGCTGGACCGCGAATCAGTTTGAGACGTGGTTTGTCGACAGCGTCCAGAGTCTCCTTCTGGCGACTGACACCGTTCCGGCGCCGGCACCGACCACGAGCGGATCAGCGCGCTGCAGCACATCGACCCCCCACCGGCGGAGGACATCATGAGCGACGAGGCCAACCGGCGGCCGCCGGCCAACGGCGGGCACAGCGTGCCGGACATACTCGCCCGTCCCGGCGCGGTCACCTATCTCCACATTGCGGCAGCCGACGTTCGCCGGGCAGCCGCGTTCTACCGCGACGTCTTCGGCTGGACGGTTGACCGAGCGGACAGCGACCGGCCGAGCTTTCGCGACGCCGGCGGCGGCCTCAGCGGCGCCTGGCTTGGCGACTGCACGGCCACCTCCAGGCCGGGGCTGCTCCCGTACATCTACGTCGCCGACGTCGAGGAGACGGTCGCGCGCATCGTCGCCCATGGTGGCGCGATCGTCACCGACCCGTTCCCGGAGGGCCGGCTCACGGTCGCCATCTTCCGGGATCCCGCGGGGAACGTGCTCGGACTCTGGCATGACACGAGGCGGGCGCTCACCCGGCCCACCCCGGCACCGGCGGGAGCCGCAGCGTCGGTCGCGCCTGTGCCTGAGCATCTGCACACGGTGACGGCCCGGCTGGTGGTCGCAGACGGCGCGGGCGCGATCGACTTCTACGCCCGCGCGTTCGCGGCCGAGGAGATGGGCGAGCGCCACTGCGCCCCGGATGGAACGCTGATCCACGCCGAAGTCCGGATCGGAGACTCGGTCGTGATGATCACCCAGGGAGACGGCTACAAGGCGCTGCTGTGCACCTACTGGCCGGACGTGGACGCGGCGTGGGAGCGCGCCCTCGGTGCCGGCGCCCGGGTCCTGCACCCGCTCGCCGATCAGTTCTACGGCGAGCGCGGCGGCCGCCTGATCGACCCGTTCGGACAGGAGTGGATGCTGAGCGCCCGCCTCGAGAAGCTGACGGCGGCCGAGATCTCCGCCCGCGCCCAGGCGGCGGTCTGACGCGTCAGGACCGAGCGGGGGACGTGAACCCGCCGACGACGCGGGCGAGAACGCGCGCCAGAACGAGCAGGTCGTCGATCCGCACGTGCTCGTTGACCGCGTGGGCACGCTCCAGCCCCGGCGTCCCGGCCATGACGCACGGGATCCCTCGCGCCGTGAACAGACGCATGTCCGTGCCGCTGGGGATGCCGGCAAACCGGGCCGGACGGCCCGTTTCCGCACTGAGGCTGTCGCGCACAAGCTCGGCGAATGGGTGGTCGGTCGGCGTATGGGCGCTGGCGAACTGGCCTCCGGTCCAGCGCACCTCAACCGCCCCGCCGCCGGCCGCCGCAATCGCCTCCTCAAGCTCTCGACGGGCGTCGCCAAGCGACTCGCCGACCCGGACGCCGAGGCGCCCTTCGAAGACGAGTCGATCCGGGACCGTGCTTGACCACTCGCCGGCGGTCAGGCGACCGACCACCACCGGGTACGGCAGGTCGAGATCGCGCATCAGCGGATGCTCAATTCCGCGGTTCAGACGCTGCTCGTGGTCGGCGAGCGCGGCGTGGACCGGAAGGTAGCGGTCGATCGCCGAGGCACCCTGCAGGCGGAGCGCGGCATGGGCGCCGACCCCGTGCACGACCCCCTGGAAGGTGAGCGCCCCGGCCTGGGCACAGACGGCGTCGAAGCCGACCGGCTCCGGGATCAGGCAGGCGTCGAACGCCGCGTCCCGTTGCAGAGCGGCGAACGTGCCCAGGCCGCCGTCCTCCTCGGAGGAGACGGCCACCAGCACCGTCTCGCACGCGGCCTCCGGTCCGGCCACGGCCAGGGCGTGCAGCGCGGCGATGACACCGCCCTTCATGTCGACGGCGCCCCGCCCCCACACGCAGCCGTCGGCGATGGCGCCGCTCCACGGGCCGTAGCGCCAGGCTTCGCTGCCGGCCGGCACGACGTCGACGTGGCCCGCCAGGGCCAGACGCGGGCGCTCACCGCCTCCGGCACCGGGCGCGGAGACACTCAGTCCCCACAGCTCTGACCGGGTCGTCTCCTCGCCCGGGTACTCCGGGTGGCTCCGGAGCCCGTCCAGGTCGTGCCGGTATAGGGTCGGCATCAGCCCCAGGCGCTCGGCCAGCTCGCCCAGGCGCTCCAGCGCGGCGCGCTCGTCGCCGGTGACGCTCGGTACACCGACCAGCGCGGCAACGTCCCGGGCCAGCCCCTCCGCGCTGAGCTTCATCCGCCAGGCGCCACGGCTCAGGGGGCGACGGGAGGACGCTCGCGATCCTCCAGATGGCGGCGAAAGTCCCGCTCAAACTCCGGCCACCAATCCGGGTCCGCCGGCGGAGGCCATGGACGCGCCGGGTCAGGCCCCGGATGGCCCCAGCCGTCACCGCCGTCGTCGTCGTCCCCGTCCCCGCCGTCATCGCGCCGGGTGAGGCGGCCCACGGCCACGCACAGCCACGTCGCGTCCAGCACCCAGCCCAGCGCCGTTCCCACCACGAGCAGCGCCATCGTCGACGCGCTCAATCGCGTGCTCTCGGTCGCCACCACGTCGAGGGCCATCGTGAACAGGGCGACCCCCGCCACGACTCCTCCCACGATCCCGGCGATCAACAGCGGCCGTGACGACATGACGTCGGCACCTCCCTCACTGCGACAACAACAAGCGTCAGTACAGCGTAATGGACGGAGGCAGCGGTTGCACGTCCCGGCCGCGTGGCAGGATCGGCTGATGGTCAACCTGTTTGAGGCGGAATTCCAATACGACGACGAGGATCCGGAGGGCTATCGCTGTGGGGCGGCGTTCGTGGGACGCGACGCCGGCGGAACCGCCAATGCGGTCAAGCTCTACCAGATCCCCCCGGGCCAGAGCCTGTGCCCGTATCACTACGAGTACGAGGAGGAGTGGCTGCTCGTGCTCGACGGCGACCTGGTCCTCCGCACCCCGGAGGACGAGCAGATGATCGGCCGCGGCGCGCTCGTGTGCTTCCCGGCCGGTCCCGACGGCGCCCACAAGCTCACCAACCGCGCCGGGGCCCCGGCGCACGTGCTGATGTTCTCAAGCGCCCGAGAGCCCGCGGTGGCCGTCTACCCGGACAGCGACAAGATCGGCGTCTTCCCGCCTGACGCGCGCGACCGGCTGATGGTCAGGCGCGCGAACGGCCAGGAGGACTACTACGCCGGCGAGGTGTGAGGCTCACGCCCCGGCGGCCCGGCGCCGCGCGACCCTTCTAAAGTGAAGGGGGACGGCTGATGACGACGTCACCGGAGCGCCGGACGCCGCATTCCACCGCCGGACGCGACCCCGCGTCTCCCGATGTGCCCAAGGGGGCTGTCCGCCTCCACCGCTCAAGCGCGCGCCGATCGCGCCGACATCTACGAACGATGAGAACTCCCAACAGCGCCGAACCGGCAGCCCACGAGCACCGCCTGTGGTGGACGCCCGGCACCCGCGGCCGCGGCGTGCTGTTTGAGTCCGGGCTGGTCTGCACCTGGCCGGAGGGCGATGCCACCCACCGCCAGTGGGCCGAGCAGGTCCCATCCCGGCCGGTCATGTTCTTCTACATCCGCTCGGACGGGCGGGTGCGCATTCCGGAGCGCCACGCCGAGCACGCACCGGCGCTGATTGCCGCGCTCGCCGCCGCCGATCGGCGCCTGGCGCCCTTCGCACCGCCGAGCCACTTCCGTCCCGCCTCGCATCCGCCGGAGCGCCCGGCGTGTCCGCCGGGGGCGGCGGGCGGCCGCAGCCACGGGCCCCACCGCTCCGTCGACCGCGCCTGGGACGCCCGCGCCGCCGAGCGGCTGGCGCGCATCCAGCGCCGGTACTAGCCCTCCGGTTTGACCAGGGGTCCTAGTACCCCGCCGGGTGTCGCACGACGTAGCCACTCAGCGGGGACACCCGCCGGGTCGACCACCGGTCATTGCCGTTGGCCGAGCTCTGAGCCGCCGTGTCGAACCACAGGCCGGCGATGTTGGCGTAGACGTGACCGGCATTTGCCCACAGCGTGATCCACTGACCGTGACCGGGCGACCCGTAGCTTTCCATCTGCCCGGAGTCCTCGGTCTGGGCCAGCAGACCGCCGCCGTGCAGCGCAAACCCCACCGACCCTGAGCAGTCATATCCGGCGGAGCTCCAGCTCCCGTGACCGCCGCCGTACATGTACGGCTTGGTGGCAATCGAGTTGGCGGCGGCGATCACCTGCTTGACCGCTGCCGGGGCGTCGGCGGGCGCCACGGCCTGCCCGTTGACGAGCGTCGCCTTGCCGCCGGGGGTCGTGGTCGGCGCCGGCGAGCTCGCGGGCACCGTTGTCGCGTGGGCGACCCAGGAGTGCAGCCTGCGCTCGGTGAGCGTCCCGGCCGTGCCGCTGGCCGGGGTCAGATGAGCGTCCGTCTGAAACTCGCGCACCGCCGACGCCGTCGCCGGTCCGAAGTCGCCGTCCTCGGCGGTGGCGATCCCCACCGCGGTCAGCCAGGACTGCAGCGTGCGCACGTCGCGGCCTCGGTCACCGACCCGCAGGACGCGGCGCACGCCCGCGGTCTGGCCGTGGACGCGACGCCGGCGGGTGGTCCGCGCCGCACCGCCGACCCGACGGTGGGCACCGACCCAGTCGTCCAGCGTCTGCTCGGTGTGCGCACCGGCCGTCCCGCTGGCCGGGCTCAGGTGCGCGTCGCTCTGAAACCTCCGCACTGCCGCCGCCGTCGCCGGTCCGAAGTTGCCGTCCGGCGCCGTCGGGATCCCCACCGCGGTCAGCCACGACTGCAGCGTCCGCACGTCGCCGCCTCGGTCACCGACCCGCAGCACCCGGTGAATCGACGTCGCGCGCGCACCGGCGCGCGACACGCCGGGCACCAGCAGCGACATCGCCGAGGCGGCGAGCAGCAGCAGACAGAGGATCTGCCCAGTGCGGGGGGCACCGCCCGCGTAGGAGCCGAGGAGGACCTGGTTTCTGAATCCGAGCACGCAATAACCCCGCGGTTGTTGACGCTGACTTGACTGCCGGGCGCCTGCGGGGTTAGCTGACGGGCTCGCGCTCTTGGCTGAGCGCTACCGGTGGATCACCACCGGATTCGCCCCAGGGAAGTTGGGTTCCCCGCTCCCGGGAGTGGCGCTCCCAGGGATTCGGCACCTGCACACAACAGCCGGGGTGCGGCGAAGTTGCGCGGGTGACCGTCCGGCGAAGTCAGGCTCCTGACCGGCTCGACCCACGAGTCCGGGCCGAAGCCCGCGCCCGCGCCGACCGGCGCTCCCGCCGGCGCCCGGCCGGGCATCCCCGCAGTCCCTGCCCGTAGGAGGTCAGCCGCCACTGGCGGCCCTCCTTGGCGAGCGTGACCTGCCGGATCGCCGTGGCCACGGCGGTACCGCTCACCGCCGCCACCGCCCGGTTCCCGTGCCGCTCGACCTGGACGTCGGCGAACAGCAGCTGGGACTGATCATGCTGCGGGACCTGGGCCTTGTCCGGCAGGCACCGGCGAAAGACGCCCGGGCAGCTGACCCGGCGCCCCAGCGACCGCGCCACCCGCCGGCGCGTCCGTCCGTCGATGAGCGCGCAGGCGTTTGAGTAGTTGCCCTCCGCCAGCGCGTTGAGGTAGCTCTGGGCAGCGAGCGTGGCCGGCGGCAGGCTCTGTTCGCCGCAACCGGCGAGCCCGGCGGCCAGGCTGGCGATGACCACAACTGCCGTCCCGCGCGATCGGCGGCCACGCGGTGGCCGTCCCGGGACCGCCGGAGATCGCCGGCAAATCCAGCGCCTCGCCCCACCCTCGGCGGTCATGCTCGCAGACTACGCCCTCTGGTTCGGCGCGGCGGCCGCGGCGCGTCGTCCGCGCGCCGCGCTAACGCAACGGTCGGGGTTGCGTAATCCAAATCACCCCCGCCTCCCGTCACCCTTTCGGCCCTGACGTGCCAGTCCCCAACGACGTTGAGCGATCCGAGCACCGACCCGTCCACCCGCGGGCTCGCGCGTGAGGCCACGATGACCGACCGCGGCCGCCGACAGGGACGCGCCCGCTCAGGGCCGGCGCAGGATGGTGCGCCCGCTCGCCAGGAACGTCAGCGCCATCGTCAGCCAGGACGGCGCCTCCCGGTGCCACAGCGCCGCCGAATGGCCACCGGGATACAGCCGGAACACGTGCGGGATGCCCTGCCGGCGCAGTGTCGCGTCGTAGGCCTGGTTGACGTCGGCGAAGCGGTCATCGGCGCTGCCCACGTAGAAGGCGATCAGCGCCGGGTGGTGGGTCAGGTCGGCGGCCAGCGCAGGTCCGCGGGGCACCATGGCCGCCCGCTGCGCGGCGGCCGACGGGAGCTTGAGGACGTGGTAGCCGCTCGGATCGGTGGCGACGAAGTAGCCGCTCCAGGACTCCACGGCGCCGAACGTCGCGAGGTTGCGCAGCCCAATGTCCATCGCCCCGTAGCCGCCGGCCGACAGACCGACGAGCGCCCGTCCCCGGCGGCCGGCGATCGTGAGAAAGCGACGATCGACGCACGCGGTGAGATCGTGGCTGACCGCCCGCGGCCAATCCTCGGCGGGGGACCAGTCCAGATACTCGCGGTCGCTGTCGCTCGACCGCGCCCCCTGGGGGGCGACGACGATCGCCGCCGCGTGGGCCGAGGCGAGGGCCCGGGCGACGAACATGTTCTGGGTGTAGGACGTGGGGCCGGCCGGCAGTCCGTGCAGGAAGTAGACGACGGGGAAGCGGCGGCCGCGGGCGCCGTAGCCGGCGGGCAGGTACACCCGCGCGGGGAGCCGGCCGTCGAGCGCCGGCGACCGGCAGACGATCGAGACGGTCCGCGGCGCCGAGACGCGGCTGACCACCGCGCGCGCCGGCGAGCCACCGCCGCACGAGGTCAGCAGGAGGGCGGCGGCCGCGGTCAGCGTCACCCTCCCGGGGCGGGTCGGCCGCCCACCGCGGGTAACCGAGACAGCTCTCATCCTCACCGGATGTTCTCAGGTGCGCCGTGGCGGGCCCGGTGAGCTCACGGCGGGTGAGACGGCGCGGGCTGGAGGCAACGATCCTCCTTGTGGTCGTGGCCGTGGTGGCCGGCGTGGCCCTGTCCGCTGGCGCCACCCCCCACCGGCACCCGGGAGGGCAGCGGCGCGTGGCGGAGCGCACGCGGCAGGTGACGCCGCAGCCACCGATGCCGCCGACAACACGCGGACCGGGACGGCTGTTCACCGTCTACTTCTACTCCGCGGCCCTGCATCGCCGCGCCGACTATCTCGTCTACCTCCCCGCCGGCTACACCCCGTCCCGGCGGCTACCCGTGTTCTATCTGCTCCACGGGATGCCCGGGCGGCCGATGGCGTTCACTCTCAACGCGCATACGGAGTCCAAGCTGGAGGAGCTCATCCGTCTGCATGAGGTCCGGCCGATGATCCTCGTGTTCCCGGACGGGCGAATCGGCGGGCGCACGGCGACCGATTCGGAGTGGGCGAACACCCGCGCCGGGCGCTTTGAAAGCTACGTCGTCGACGTCGTCCACAACGTCGACCAGCGCTTCGCAACGCTGGCCGATCGCCGTCACCGCGCCATCGCCGGCCTGTCGGCCGGCGCCTACGGCGCCGCCAATGTCGGCCTGCACCAGGTGGCGCTCTTCGGCCTCATCCAGGTGTGGTCCGGCTACTTCCTCCAGACGCCAACCGGCGTGTTCGCCCGCGCCACCCCGGCGCAGCTCTCCGCCAACAGCCCCCTGGAGTACGCGTACGCCATGGGACCGACGCTCAAGCGCTATCCGCTGCGCATCTTCATCTACACCGGCACCCACGACTCCGACCGCTTCCAGACGCCGCCGATGGCGGCCGCGCTGCGGGCCGTCGGCGCCCATGTCGGCTCCGCGATCTACCGGGGCGGCCACAGCTGGAACCTCTGGTCTCCCCGCGTCGATCAGATGCTCATCATGGCCAGCCGCTTCTTTAGCTCGCCGTAGGCGGTCAGCCCACCGCGGCGGTCAGGCCCCGCCGGCGGTCAGCCCACGGCGGCGGCCAGCGCCTCATCGATGGAGTCCCTTCCCCCGTTCACGTACAGGATCCGGCCGTCGGCCCGCCGGTCCTGGAGAACCGCCGCCAGCACCGCGGCCACATCGTCGCGGCTGATCTCGCCGCGAAACGGCTCGATGTCGATGCGCGCGGTCCCGGCCCCCGGCTCGTCGGTGAGCCGCCCGGGCCGGAGGATGACCCAGTCGCGATCCGAGCCCATCACGGCGGCGTCGGCCTCGGCCTTTGCCCGCAGGTAGACCTCAAAGACCCCGTCGCCGGCCGGTGGAGCCTCGGCGCCGACGGCGCTGATCATCACATACCGCGGCGCGGCGCCCGCCGTCGCCCGCAGGAGGGTTATCGCCCCGTCGCGATCCATGGTCAGCTTGCGTTCGGCCCCGCTGCCCGCTCCCGCGCCGGCGGCGAACACGACGGCATCGGCCGGCCCGACCGCCGCCGCCACCTCGTCCGCGGTGGCGTGCTCGAGGTCGCAGATGACCGGCTGTCCCCCAGCGGCGGTCACATCGGCGGCATGGTCAGGGTTGCGGACCAGGCCCGCAACCTCCTCCCCCCGCGCCGCCAGGATCCGAGTGAGCCGCAGCCCAATCTTGCCGTGTCCTCCAGCGATGACGATCCGCATGTCCGTCAGGCTAGCCAAGGCGCTCTGGTGCGCACATCGGTGTCATGCTGAGATCGTGATCGTCCCCCGCCGCCCGCGCCGGCCGCGCCGGCCGCCCGCATGACCGCGACGGCGGCGGTGCGCCTCGGCCTCACCGGTGAGGTGGGCGCCCCCGCGCTGCGCGAGGCGGTCCGCGCCCGGGCCCGGAACCTCGGCGTGACCGGCTGGGTCCGGCTGATGGAGGACGGCACGTTGAGCGTCCACGCCGAGGGCGATGAGGCTGCGGTGCAGGACCTGGCGCGGTGGCTGGAATCGGCAGACGACGTCGACGCGGTGAGCCGGCGGACGGTGAAGGCCGAGGGCCATGAGCAGTTCGCGGTCCGCGGTGTGCCGGCCGGCGTGTTCGTCGTTCAGGAGCATCAGGCGACCGCCCACCATTTCGACCTCCGGCTTGAGGTCGACGGCGTGATGCGCTCATGGGCGGTGCCGAAGGGGCCCTCTCTGGACCCGGCGATCAAGCGGTTCGCCGTGCAGGTGGAGGATCACGGCCTGGGGCACAACGACTTTGAGGGGCGCACCGGCACCGGCGGGGTCATCATCTGGGATCGCGGGGTCTACGAGCAGGGCGGCCGGGTGCCGTGGCCCGAGGCGCTGGCGCGCGGGCATGCCGTCTTTGTGCTCCACGGCGAGAAGCTCCGCGGCGGCTTTGCCCTCCAGCGCACCCGCGCCGGTGACAAGCCGCAGTGGCTGCTGATCAAGCGCCGCGATGAGCACGCCCGGCCCGGGTCGGACATCACCGCGCAGCGACCGGAGTCCGTGGTGTCCGGGCGGCCGCTGGTCACGCTTCTGCAGCGCTGACGGCGAGCCGGCGGCCGTCGCGCCCCCTGGCGCCGGGGCGGCCCCGCCGGCGCGGAGGCGCTGATCGCCTCCGCGCCGGGCCCCGCGTGTGTTGGCCCCCGTCAACACCGACATCGTGTCTCGCCGCTGCGGCGCGCACATCAGCGCGAATCCCGGAGGCGAGCCGGGGCAACCCACCGTTACCCCGGCCGCTCACGGCTGCCGGGGGGCGGCCCGGGGGGGCGGCCCGGGCGGCGGTCCGGGCGGCGGTCCGGACGTCACACCGCACCCGGCCGGCAGGGCGACGGCCAGTGCAGCGTCGAGCGCCGCCTGCCCCTCCAGAAAATCGACGACCGTATAGCGCGCCCGCAGCCGGGTGGCGTGGCGAAACGTCGCGGCCAGGGTGGCCGCATCGACGTCCAGGAACCCGGGGCCATCCGGGATCTCGGCCACCGCCAGCGCCCGCTCGACGGCCGGGAACGGCTGCATCGCGGCGGTCAGCGTCGCGCACACCTCATGCCAGCGCCGCGCGTCCTCCGGCCACCGCGGACCGATCGTGGCGGTCCATCGCCGCTTCTCCTCCACCGCGGCGACGATCTCCGCGGTCGGTTGGCCAAGCCACTCCCGGGCGGCGGGACCCAGCGGGTCTGCGGCGGGTGCCGGACGGCGCAGCGCCGGCACCCCGCCCGCGTAGGCAAAGCGCTGCAGGCGCATGGCGAACCACGTGGCGTAGCCGACCTGCAACCCGTGCAGCGCGTGCGGCCGCCGTCCCTGCGCGGCGAGCAGATCCCAGAAGTGCGAGGCATGGTGCTCGCAGCCGCTGGCCGGGCGTGAGCTTCCGGCCAGCGCGATGGCGACCCCGGACTGCACCAGTCCGGCCAGCAACGCGCGAAGCGCGTCCGCCTCGCCGGCCAGTGCCCGCCCGGCGCCGGCGGTCGTCTCCCGCAGGACGGCCTGCACCCGCTCGGCGATGCGCTCGTCGTATGACTCGCCGTAGAGCAGATGGGCCGCCAGCCAGTCGACCGCGGCCGTCGCCTTGCCCAAGAGATCGCCGATCCCGGCACGCGTCAGCTCTGGGGGTGCGGCGGCCAGCACCCCCGGGTCGGCGAGGATCGCCACCGGCGGGCGCGCCGGATAGGTCACCTTGACCCCTTCCACCTCCATGGCCGCGACGCCGGAGGCATAGCCGTCCATCGACGCCGCGGTCGGCACGCTCACGAAGTCGGTATCCGAGAGGTGCGCGGCGTAGCGGACGATGTCGGTGATCACCCCGGAGCCGACGGCCACCGGAGTGATGCCGGGACCCAGCCGCTCGCGGACGGCTGTGACCTCCTCCATGCCCGGGCGCAGTCCCGCGCGCTGGTGAAACACGAGCTCGTCGGCCGCGCCCAGGACGGCGGTGACCCGGGCGCCGGCCGCCTCACGCGTGTTCGCATCCATGACGACCAGCGCGGCGCCACCCACCCGCGTGGGCAGGCGCTCAAACGCGTCCGGCGCGATGACGAGGTCGACGCTCAGTGAGCGTCAGGCGTCTGAGCCGGCGCCTCTGGCTGCCGCGTCGCCTCGGCCATCCGGGGCGGTTCCGCGGCCGGTGTCTCGGCGGCGCCCGGCGAGAGCGAGTCCTTGAACTCGCGCATGCCGCTCCCCAGGGACCGGCCGAGCTCAGGCAGTCGCTTGGCGCCGAACACCAGCAGCACCACCAGCAGCACGATCAGGATGTGAAGAGGGTTCTCAAGTCCAAGCATGGGTTCAAATCCTAGTTGAGGGGCACCGTCCGCACCTCATGTTCACCGCGCCGGCGGCCGCCGGCATCCGTAGCCGGTACTGAGGCGGCGCTGAGGATCTGCGCGACTACATGACGGCGGCCACCTCGGCCTCCATCTCATCGCGATCGGGCTCCGGCTCGGTGTAGTAGTACTTGCCGCCCCGCAGCCAGGATGCCACCGCGGCGACGACGCAGCAGCCGGCCGCGAAGTAGAAGGCGGCATGGATGCCGCTCGCGAACGGCTGCGAGACGAGCGTTGGGAAGAAGCGATGACCGGTGAGGTACGCGGCGGTGGCGTGCGGCAGATGCGCGAGCTCCGGTCCGAGCGTGGTCTGCATCGGGTTGTAGCCGAGGAAGGCCGAGAACAGCGTGCCGACGGGCGGCAGGTGAGAGACCTTCAGCGCGTAGCTCTGCGGCACGCCGTGGCGCACAAGACCGTGCAGCAGCGCCGCCGGGAGGCTCGCGGACAGCCCGGCGATGATCAGGCTGAAGAAGATGCCGATCGAGAGCACCGAGGCCGAGCCCATGAAGGTCGCGGTCATGCCCGCCCCGGCACCCCGCTGGTCCGGCGGCAGGCTGTTCATGATGCCGGTCTGATTGGGGGCGGCGAACAGCCCCATGGCAAACCCGATGACGAAGATGACCAGGCCGAACGTCCAATAGGTGAAGCTCACCGGCAGCACGACGAGCGCCAGCAGCCCGATCGCCGACACGATCATTCCCCCGGTCGTGAACGGCCGGGCGCCGTAGTGGTCGGCGAGCCGGCCGGAGACGGGCCCGGCGACGAGGAAGCCGACCGACAGCGGGAGCATGAAGATGCCCGCCCACAGCGGCGTGTCGGCGAAGCTGTAGCCGTGCTCGGGCAGCCAGATGCCCTGCAGCCAGAGGATGAGCATGAACATCAGCCCGCCGCGCGAGAGTGCCGACAGAAACGTGGCCACGCTGCCGCCGGAGAAGGCCCGGATGCGGAACAGCGGCAGCCGGAACATCGGCTGGCTGACCCGCGACTCAATCACCAGGAAGGCGAGCAGCACGAGCAGCCCGCCGCCGATCGCGCCGATGACGCCCGGCGCCGTCCACCCCATCGTGTGCCCGCCGTAGGGGAGGATCCCGTAGGTGATGCCGACGAGCAGCGCGATCAGCCCCACGGCGAACGTCAGGTTGCCCAGCCAGTCGATCTTCGCCTTCACCCGGATCCCGCGCTCCTCGAGCATGTAGTACGCCCACACCGTGCCGAGTACGCCAAACGGGACCGACACGAGGAACACCAGCCGCCACGCCACCGGAGCGAGCACGCCGCCGAGGACGAGGCCGATGAACGAGCCGGCGATGCCCGCCACCATGTTGATGCCGAGCGCCAGGCCCCGTTCATCGGCGGGAAATGCGTCGGTGAGGATCGCCGAGGAGTTGGCGAACAGGCACGCCGCACCGATCCCCTGGACGATGCGCATGATGATCAGCCACATGGCGGCCCCGCTGCCCGTCATCCACGTGACCGACAGCAGGATGGAGCCGACCGTGAAGACGGCGAAGCCGAGGTTGTACATGCGCACCCGGCCGAACATGTCGCCGACACGGCCGAGACTGACCACGAGCACCCCCATCACAACCATGAACCCCAGCAGCATCCACAGCAGGTAGCTCGTGTTGGCGGGCACCAGGGGGTTGAGGCGGATGCCGCGGAAGATGGCGGGCAGCGCGATGATGACGATCGACTGGTTGATCGTCGCCATCAGGATGCCCAGCGTCGTGTTCGACAGCGCCACCCACTTGTAGTGCTCCGGGTTGGCGCGGTGGTGATGAAGGCGATCCCTGACGGCGCCGAACGGGCTGCTCAATGAATCGCTCCTCGCAGGTCGCGCTGTGAGTTCATGGTCGCCATGCCCACCGGAGAGGAGGCACGGCAGCCGGCCACCACCGTCTCGATGCCGAGCCGCCGCAGCTCGGTTCGCAACCGCCGGCTATGTCGCAGCAGCCCCTCAGGGGTCACGACGGCGTCATAACACCCGCGCTGCACCATCTCCGCCAGCGCGTGGGCCGTGCTCTGGCCGAGCAGGAGCGTCGTCACCGGGATCCACGCGGGGACAAACTCAGCCGCCCGCGCCAGCTTGTGGCTGGCGGCGACGCGCGTGTCGAGCTCCTCGGCCGGGACGCACATGGCATGCAGCCCGGCGGGGGCGAACCAGCGCATGAGCCAGCCGGGATCCGTGGTCTTGGCCAGGGTCAGGCGGGCGCGCTCGGCATCGGCCAGCTCAATCGCCCGGTCCAGCGCGCTCCACAGCCGCGACTCGTCGTCCTCAAGGACGGCGAGCACGTGTTTCAGGCACATCGACGCGGTCCCCCCGGCCCCGGGGGCGGTTGCTCTGAGCACACGCTCGGCGAACCGCAGCCTGACTGCGTCACAAAGTTATATTAGCAACTAATGGAGCCTGGATCCCCGGTCGGCGCGGGAGGGGCTCAGCTGCGGCCGCGCGCCGCCAGGAAGATCGCCTCGCTCTCGCCCAGGTCGGTCGCCGGGGCCGCTCCGTGCAGGTACTCGGCGGCGATCGCCCCCCAGTCGGCAGCGGCCCGCAGCCGGCCGAGCACGACGGCGACGATCCCGTGCATCCGGCGGATGAGGACAGCGTCCGCCGGCATCGTGAACCGGTGCACCTGCTCACGGGCGCGGGCGGAGCGTTCCTCGTCTCCCGCCTCCCGGTGACGGTCGCGGCCGGGCTGCCCGCCGCCGAAGCGGTGCCGCCCGGGAACCGCGTACCACCGGCTCGCCCGCCGCACCATCCGGAGCACCAGCTCCGGGTCGCTGTCCTGCGCCCGGTCGGCCGGGAGATACCCGGCGGCCGTCAGCGCCGCCATCAGCCCGGCGGCGTCCCGGTCGCGCGCCGCCCGGGCGAGCGCCCGCTCGGCGCCCACGCGCTCGGCGCTGACATCACGCAGCAGGCCGAAGTCCAGGAAGGCCACGCGGCCGTCGGACCGCAGGAGGTAGTTGCCGGGATGGGGGTCGCCGAGGGCGATCCGGTCCCGGTAGAGCAGTCCGAAGAAGAACCGGAACACGATCTCGCCGTACCGATCGCGGACCGGCTCATCGAGATCGGACACGGCGTCGAAGCGCAGGCCCTCGACGTACTCGGTCACCAGAACGCGCCGGGTCGACAGCGCCGTGTCGACCCGCGGCACCGAGATGAAGGGGTGCGCGCGGACCAGCCGCTCGATGCGCCGCTGGTGCTGGGCCTCAAGCTCGTAATCGAGCTCCTCCGAGACGCGCTCGCGCAGCTCGGCGAACAGCGCTCTGGCATCGAGCCCGGGGGCCACGCGCCGCAGCAGCGGCACCAGCAGCATCGCGTTGCGCAGATCGGTCTCGACGGCCTCGGCGACGCGCGGATACTGCACCTTGACGGCGACCACGTCGCCGGCCCGCGTCACCGCCCGGTGCACCTGGCCGATCGACGCGGCGGCCACGGCCCGCTCGTCGAACTCCGAGAACGCCTGGCGCAGCGGAACGCCGAGGTCAGCGCGCACCACGCGCTCCACCTCGGAGAAGGGCATCGGCGGAACGTCGTCGCGCAGCGCGGCGAGCTTGGCCTGGAGCACCTGGCGCTGATCGTCCGGCAGGCCGTCAAGCTCGGCCATCGAGATCATCTGGCCGAGCTTCATCGCCGCCCCGCGCATGCGGCCGAGTTGCTCGACGAGCTCGTCGACGAGCGCCGCGGTCCGCTCGTTGCGGGCCTCCTGCGCCCGCTCCGGGGTCCGCAGCCGATTGGCGGTCCGCATACCCGCCCAGCGCAGGCTCTGGCCCGTCACCAGGCTGCCGACCCGGGCCGTCCGGCCCAGCCGTCCCGCCGGTGGGGCGCCGGCCTCCGGAGGCGGGTCTGGCGGTGATCCGGCCATGGATCCAGCGTAGCCGCCGGTCGCTCCGCGGCCCCGCGGCGATGCCGTCCACGCCCGTGCGGCCATGTGCGCGCCCGGACACGGCCGGTGTGGCGCCCCCCGCTGCCGGATAGACCCATCGCAGGTGTCCTGGGTTCCCCACAGCAGCGTTGATCCTGCGCGAGAACCGCCGTGCGGCGGCTGAGCGCCGCCGTCGGCGGCGACCGGCGCGCGTGGGCGATCGTGCTGCTCGCGGTGAGCCTGGCGATCTCGGACGCCGACCTCGCGACCGTCGGTGCCGTCGCCGGCGAGCTTGAGCGCCACCTGCACATCTCAAATGTGCAGGTGGGCCTGCTCGCCACCTCCACGGCAATCGTCGGCGCGCTGGCGACCGTCCCGGTCGGAGCGCTCTCGGACCGGGTGCCCCGCGTGCCCCTGCTCATGGTGTCGGTTGTGCTGTGGGCGGGCGCGATGGTGATGAGCGCGCTCTCCAGCTCCTACGAGATGCTCCTCATCAGCCGCATGGCCCTGGGGGTGGTGACGGCGACGTCAGGGCCGACGCTCGCCTCGCTGATGGGGGACCTGTTCGCACCCAACGAGCGGGCCCAGGTGTACGGCTGGATCGAGTCCGGGGAGATGGCCGGCGCCGCGTTCGGCCTGGTGGGCGGCGGCGCGATCGCCGGGCTGTTGTCCTGGCGCGCCTCGTTCCTGGCGCTGGCGATCCCCGCCGTGCTGCTCGCCGTTGGGCTGTGGCGCAAGCTGCCGGAACCGGCGCGTGGCGGCGCCGACCGGCTCGTCGCCGAGGGCGGCCTGGCCGCGGAGGCGCCTGACGAGGACGCGGAGACGGTGCGCGAGGAGGTGCGCGAGCAGGGCGTCGAGCCTGACCCGGACCTCATCCTTCACGAGGACCCCGGCGAGATGTCGCTGCTCGCCGCCATCCGCTACGTCCTGTCGATCCCCACCAACCGGGTCCTGATCCTCGCCTCCGCGCTCGGCTACTTCTTCTTCACCGGCGTGCAGACCTTCGCCGTGGTCCTGCTCGAGCAGCGCTTCGGCGTCGGGCAGACGGCCGCCAGCGGGCTCATCGGACTCGCCGCCATCGGCGCCGTCGTCGGCGTGCTGGTGGGCGGGCGCGTCTCTGACCGGCGGGTGCGGACCGGCCACGTCAGCGCACGGGTGACGGTTGCCGTCGTCTGCTACCTCGTCGCCGTGGTCGTGCTCATCCCGGCGTTCGGCACCACGTCGCTCGTTGTCGCCATCCCTCTGTTCGTCGTCGGCGCCGGGGCGGTCACCGCCGCCAACCCCCCGCTGGACGCGGCGCGACTCGACGTCGTCCCGGACCTCATCTGGGGCCGCGCGGAGGGGGTGCGCACCCTGCTGCGCCAGGGGGCGACGGCGCTGGCGCCGATTGGGTTCGGCCTTGTCTCCAACCTGCTTGTCGCCCGCGGGGTGGGCAACGTGCTCAGCGGCACCACCACCAACCACGGCGACCTCGACGGCGCGTTTCTGATCATGCTGAGCACGCTGCTGCTCAGCGCCCTCATCCTCGCCCACGGCCGCAGCCGCTTCCCCCGCGATGTGGCCACCGCCGCCGGCGCTCCCGGAACCGCCGAGCGCTCCCAGGTCGCGTGACGCCGCGCGCCGATCCGGCGCGGGCCACCCGGGTCACGCGACGGCGATGAGCGCCACGGCTTCGCCGGGGTCCAGGGCCATGCTGAACGTCAGCTGACCATCGATGGCCCGGGGAGGCGTGCACCAGACCGCGCCGCCGCGCCGGGCACAGGCCCACACCGTCAGAGGGCCCCGGAAGCCCGCCCGGGTCACATGCACCGTCGTGCGCGACCGGCGATGGGCGGCGCCGCGGGCGGCGCGGGCGGCCCGGCGGTGCGCGGGGCTGCGGGTGCCGAGGCTGACGCGGACCAGCGCGTGTCCCCGGGTGCCGCGGATCATCCGCGCCCCGGCCCGGAGGCTCGCTGACCCGGCCTGCGGCGAGCCGACCGGACCCCGCTCGCCGGTCGCCCAGGCGACAACCTGTCCGCCGGGGCCGCTGACGGTGATGCGCGCGCGGATGTAGTAGCCGGCATCGGCGCGAGTGAGCCGATACGTGCGCGACGGGCCGCGCGTGACGGCCCGGCATGTGCGGGCGCAGCGCTCAAACCACACCGCGGTCAGCCGGCCGTTGCGGAAGCTGCCACCACGGACCGTCAGACGTGAGCCGGCGCGCGCCGCCCCGGTCAACCGCGGGGCGGCCGCGATCTGCGGCGCCGCCGTCGCGGGACGCGCCGCCGGCTGCGGCGCGGCGAGGACCGGAGCCGGTGCCCCACCCGCGGGAGGAGAGACGGTGCCGGTGGCGGGCGCGGACTGACCGCCGGAGGTCGACCCGCCCGCGCCGGATCCCGAGCCGCCGCTGCCGGAGGACGAGCCTCCGCTGCCGGAGGTCGACCCGCCGCTGCCGGACGTCGACCCGCCACTCCCGGACGTCGACCCTCCGCTGCCCGTCCCCCCGGACGCGGGCTGGGCGTCGTTGGAGGCCGAGTCGGCGCTGGGCGTGGTCAGCGTGTAGTCGTAGCCGTACGTCGTCCCCGCGCTGTTGGCGGCGACGAGCCGGTAGTGATAGGTGGTGGCGGGAAGGAGATCGGACAGCGTGCCGGAGGCCGCCACCGGGGCGGTTCCGGCACCGGCGTCCGTGGCCGGGGTCTGCTCGCCATATGCCGTGGTCGGCCCGTACTGCCACCAGTACGTGGTGTCGTTGCCGTTGGGGTACACCCCGCCGGTGAGCGTCGCCGCCGTCGCGGTGACCGACTCGGCGTAGCTGTCGGCGGTGCCCTGGGTGGGGCCGCCGATGCCGGGG
>DASSZQ010000220.1:0-3136 GCA_035702755.1 Solirubrobacteraceae bacterium
GGCGGGGGTGTCGCCGCCGGCCAGGACACCGTGGAGCCACACCAGGACCAGCGACACCGCGGCCACCTTGTGGATGCCCCACCACAGCCACGGCCGCAGCCGTCCCGCCAACCCGGCGGTGATCCCGGCGAGCAGGCCCGACCAGGCCCCGACGAGACCGAAGGTGGTCGCGACCGGACGGTAGCTGGCGTGCATCGGCAGCAGCGCTCCCACCCAGCCGACCCCGGCGTAGCGGTCGGTGGCGAGCACGACGACGTGCAGCGCGGTGAAGGCCAGGGTGAACGCCGCCAGGGCGATGTGCAGCCGGATCCGGAACGCCGTGCTGGGCCGGCGCACCCGGCTGCGCCACGGATGCGACAGCACCATCCCGGTGAGCACGAGCACCACGAGCAGCACGTAGGAGCACACCCCGGCGGCACGGGCGATGATCCACGGCGCCATCCGGTTTCCGGACACCTGAATGACCGCGCGCCCGATCAGCGCCGAGGTCAGCCCGGTGCTGGCGACGACAGCCACCAGCAGGGCCACTGCCCGCGCCCCGCGCCGCAAGCCGCCTCCAGTGGCCGCACTCACGCCGATCCCTCGGCCGCCGCTCGCCAGATGACGAACCGGCGAGCCGCCTCGGTCATTGCCACCGCCCCGTCCTCGTCGACCCAGATCGCGGCCAGCCCCCGGTCGGTCGCCACCTCGGCGATCGCGTCCCGGCCCTGCAGGAACAGCACCTTGCTCCAGACCTCGTCCTCGGCGGGGTCCGGGCCCACCACGGTGACCGACAGTAGCCCCGCGCCGCCGGGTACACCGGTACGCGGATCGATGAGGTGGTGGACGGGCACCCCTGCGGCCCGCCACCTCCGCAGCCGGATCGACGAGGTGGTGCACCCGCCCTCGCGCAGCGCGAGGACGGCCACCGGATGCGGTCCGCCGCGCGGGTCTTCGATGCCCACGTGCCATCCGTCGCCGTCGGGCCCGGCGCCCTGCAGCGCGCAGTCCCCGCCGGCGTCAATGACGAACTCGGGGTAGAGCGGGGCGAGCTGTTCGGCGGCCCAGCGCACCGCGAGGCCCTTGCCGATCCCGCCCAGGTCGATCGGAACCGGACCGATCCGCACCGCCTGCGCGTCCGGATCGAACTGCGGCGCCCACTGCGGTGGTGGGGCGGCCGCGGGCTCGGGCGGCGCGGTCGAGTCGTTTACCTCGACGGCGCCGCCCGCGAACGGCAGCGAGCGGGAATAGCCGAGGCGCTGCAGCACGTCCAGGATCCGGGGATCGAACAGGCCACCGGTGCGCAGGTGCGCCGCCGCGGCCTCGACGATGGCGGCGTAACACCACGGTCCGACCGCGCACCACTCGTCGCCGGCCCGGTTGGCGCGCATGAGGTCACTGTCGGCGTCGAAGCGGGTGCACTCGGCCTCGACCTGCGCGAACACTGGGGTGATCAGCTCGAGCGCACGTTCCGGCTCCCGGGCGCCGGCCCCGATGAGCACGGTCACCTCCGAGGCCATGGCCCGCAGCGAGCCGCGCCACGGCCCCACGGGGAGGGCTTGCGGCGCGGCTCGACCGACAGCGGGGATCGCGGCCGGGCCGGTCACGGCGGCGCCCCGGAGGCACCGGTCGTCACCTGGACGGCAGGCGGTGCCGGGGCGGCGGCGACCGGTGCCGGCGCGGGCGCGGCAGCCGGAGCGGGTTGCGCGGCGGCGGCCGCTGCCGGTACTGGCGCGGGTGCGAGGTAAGCACCTGGCCCGGTGCCCGAGTTCGGCGCCGCGCCGCGGTTCGCCGCGGCGAAGTTACGCGACGCCGCGGCGGCGGCCGCCTGGACGGCCAGCTGCTGCCGGAGGGTGGCGAGCTGCCTGGTGAGCACCGCGGCCTCCCGCTGGCGCTGAGCCAGCGTGAGGCGCAGCGCGGCAGAGGCGCGCTGCGCCGATGCCGCGGCGGTGTCCGTGGTCGCTACCCCGGGCACGGCCCGTGGTTTCGGGACGGGAGCCGTGGTGGGCCGGGCGTGATCGGCCCACGACACCGAGACCCCGAACAGCGCCGCGGCACTGGGGGCCACGACCAGCGCCGCCGTCCACCTGGCCCGCCGCCCGAGGGCGTCAGTCACCTGCTACCCCCGCCCAGCGGCTCAGTCATCCCCGCCGGATCCGTGGCTCGAGCCGTCGTCGCCGTGCGGAGCGCCCGATCCGCCGCTGGCGCCGGTGGTCGCGTGAACCTCCGGGGTTTCGGACGGCTCCGCGGAACTGCTCTCGCTCGACATCGGCTCCGGGCTTTCCGGGGCGTGCGAGGTCGGCGTGAGGTGTTCCTCCGTCGGCGACTGGCTCATCGTCGGCGTCGGGTCGGCGGAAAGCTGGGCCGCCCGGAGCGCCGCTTCGGCGCGCAGCTTGGCCTGGGCGGCGGCGATGGCGCGGTCAAGCTCCGCGACCCGCCCCTGGGCGGCCGCCGACTCGGCCCGCACGGCTGCGAGGAAGGAGTCCGAGGTGTGCTGGGTGCTGGCGACCGGCCGTGAGGCGGGGCTGGTCAGGGGCTGGCTGGTCGGAATCGCGGCGAGACCGACGCCGGCTCCGGCGAGGACCGCGCCGGCCGCGGCCGCGCTAGTGACAATTCTGGTTCGACGTCTCATGCTGGTTCCGTTCCGCTCGGGGGTTGCGTCAGGTCCGACCATGTCGAGAACATCGGCCGGTACCGTGGGACGGCTTCCCTTGGACGCCGGTCCGTCGCCTGCGACATGACAGCCTTGTCATCGTCAACTCTGGACGCGGGGTTACCCGACTTCCACACTTGGTCGCTCACGATTGCCCCCGGCTGCGAGGAGGATGCGCGAGATGGGCACTGCTGGCGTCACCGACGAGGTGCTCGCCGCGGCTCGGCAGGGGGACGGTCCGGCGCTACGCGAAGTGTACGAATGGCTCGCCCCGGCAGTGCTCGGATATTTGCGCGCCAAAGGGGTCACCGATCCGGACGGGGTGACCAGCGACGTGTTCCTCGCGCTGCTGCCCCAGCTTCCGCGAGCGACCGGGGGGGTGCCCGGCCTGCGCAAGCTCGCCTTCTCGATCGCGCACGCGCGCATGGTCGACGAGCACCGGGCCCGCGCGCGCCGTCCGGCGGCGGTGCCCTACGAGCCCGATCAGGACACCCGTGTCGCCGA
>DASSZQ010000272.1:0-11924 GCA_035702755.1 Solirubrobacteraceae bacterium
TTTCCGGCGGCGCCTCGCGGTCGGCCCGTGGGGCGCAACCACGCTCCGGCCTGTTGCCTTGCGTCGTGTCGTAGGTCTACTCGCCATCGTGCCGCCTGTCAACCGCCGAAGTTGTAAATCGGCAACGGCCGCCAAGTTCCGCCGCCGTCAGATCTCCAGATGCGGGTACTCGGCGGCGATCATCTCCCGGTAGCGCGCGTACAGCGGCTTGGTGATGGGGATGATCGCCAGCGCCGCCTTGATGTCGCCCCCGGCCTTGATCCGCCGGCGGGCGATCGCGATGGCGACGTTCTCCTTGCCCTGGAAGTAGCGATTGGCGATCTCTGAGCTCATCGCCATGCGCACCTTCGGCTCCCAGTCGATGTCATCGGTCCACACCCAGGCGAGGTTCGGCTCGTCCGGGCCGCCGGCGCGGATGTTGACGACAAGATCGAGGTCGGTGAACTCAAAGCGCTGGGGCGTGTCGGCATCGCGCAGCTTCGGCCCCATGTCCGGGTCCTCGCTCATCAGACCGAAGGTGCGGTCCATGACCTCCCGGAACTCCTTGGCTGACTTGAAAGCCGTCATCTCGCCGCCCGGAGTCTAATCTCGCCGGCCTGACCGCGATCCATCTCCATCCGACGGCGCCCCTCGCCGACCGCGTGCTCCTGCCCGGGGATCCGGGCCGGGCGCTGCTCCTCGCCCAGGCGCTGCTCCGTGAGCCGAAGATGTTCAACCACAACCGGGGTCTGTGGGGGTACACGGGCGAGGCGGCCGACGGGCGGCCGCTCACCATCCAGAGCACGGGGATGGGCGGGCCCAGCGCGGCCATCGTCATCGCCGAGCTCGCCGCTCTGGGCGCCAGCACGCTGGTGCGCGTCGGCACCTGCGGCGCGCTTGACGGATCGCTCGCGCTGGGTCAGCTGCTCGTCGTCACCGAGGCCCTCGCCGCCGACGGCACCAGCCGGGCACTCGGCGCCGGGGACCGGATCGGTGCCTCCCCGGACGTGCTCGCCCGGCTGCGGGCGGCGGCCGGCGACGGTGGGGCGAGCGGCGCCATCGTCTCCAGCGACCTGTTCTACGACGGCGAGGACGGGGCCGAGGCGAGCTGGCGCGCCGCCGGGGCCCTGGCGGTGGAGATGGAGACGGCGACGCTGTTTGCGCTCGCCCGGCGCCGCGGCCTGCGCGCGGGTGCTGCCCTGATCGTCTCCGACATCGTCCTCCCGGAGCGCCGCCGGATCGACGCCGAGGCTCTGCGCGACGCCGAGCACCGGCTGGGCGAGCTGGCGCTGGCCGCGCTGTCGATTGACGGCGTCTGATCGGCGGGCGCGCCCGCGCGCGCCTATGCCTCCGGGTTTGGCTTGGCCGTCCGTGCGGCCCGGGGAGACGACGCCCGGGAGCTGCGCGTCCCGGATCTGAGCGTCGGCGGCGGGACGGGTGTCGCCGGACGGGTCGCGTCCGGCGGAACGGCGGCCTCCAGCCGCGCCAGCACCGCCTCGATGCGGTCCAGACGCTCCTCGATGGCCGCGGTGCCGGCACCCCGGCCCAGCCGCTCGTCCAGACGGTCAAGCCCGTCCTCGATGCCCTCCAGGCGCTGCGAGACGCTGCGGATCCGCCGGGTCAGGCGCTCCAGGTCAGACGCCGAGGGAAGGTTGAGTGCCCCCATGGCCAGCTCCTGCGCGCGCACCGCGCGCTCGCGGGTTTCAAACGCGGCCGACAGGGCCCGGCTGACCGCCGGATTCTCCAGCAGTTCCTGGGCGAACCGCCCAATCGCCTCCTCCCCCTGCCGGGTCACGCGCCCCTTGAAGCTGGTGTCGTCTGCCATGCGCTGACTCTACCGCGCAGGCGCCACAGCAAACCCCGCGCAGGCAGCGCGCCGCATCAATCCGCAGCCCGGCGGGTTCAAGGTGCGGTAATGCCGCATCGAAGCCGCGCGACCGGGGTAGAAAAAGCTCCGTCATCCGGGCAGGACGCGAGAGGTAAGGCTCAGGTGGAGGTTGAGACACCCGAACAAGGTGATGCTGGACTTCGGCAATTGGCTCATGCTGGTCCGGGCTGCTGCCGATCACTTCCAGCAAAACCCCAAAAACGAGTGGGGTTCGGTTCCAAATTGCAAAGCGCCACCTCAGTCAGTAGCTTCCGTCTCGACGCCGCAGGGTCCTTCCGTTTACGCATGTCCTTCCGTTTCCGCATTGGAGTGCGCACGAACATGATGGCCGTAGGAGAAGGGCGGTCTTGACTTACCGCCGCAAGCTGATCGGCGCGCTCGCGACGACGGGCGCCGCCCTCATGGCGCTGATCTTCGGTAGCGCGCCCGCGCTGGCCGACACGTGCACGGTCACATACACCGACCTGACCGGCCAGCACACGGTGACGCTCGACGTGCCCGCCGGGTCGTCGGTCTCAAGCCTCCTGCCCCCCGGCGCCACCATCGTGTCTCAGTCCTGCACGCCGTCGAGCAGCAGCTCCTCCACCTCGACGACGAGCACCACGCCCTCGCTGCCGCTGCCCACCAGCTCGTCGAGCTCGAGCAGCTCGTCGAGCACCACCTCCTCCAGCACCACCCCCGGCTCGTCCAGCACCTCGTCGAGCACCACTCCAGGCTCGACCTCCACTTCATCCTCCAGCTCGTCGACGACCCGCTCGTCGACGACGCCCGGCCCCAGCGGGAAGGGCCACGGGCAGAAGCCCTCCTCCCATCCCCAGTCGCAGTCCAGCACCGGGTCGGCCAAGCACAAGGCGAAGGCCAAGTCCAAGTCCTCCAAGAAGAAGAAGACCAAGAAGCCGAGCAACCTTCCCTCCGGCAAGGGCGTGCCCAGCGCCAACAACCCCACCTTCTCGCTGTCGCTGCCCGGGCCGTCGCCGATCGGCGTGCCCAACTTCTTCATCAACTCGTTCCAGATCCCGCCGTTCCTGCTGCCGATCTACCAGGCGGCCGGCATCGAGTACCAGGTGCCGTGGCAGGTCCTGGCGGCGATCAACGAGATCGAGACCGACTACGGGCGCAACCTCTCGGTCTCCTCGGCCGGCGCCGTCGGCTGGATGCAGTTCCTGCCCTCAACGTGGAAGGAGTGGGGCGTCGATGCCACCGGCAACGGCGTCGCCGATCCCTACAACCCGGTCGACGCGATCTTCACCGCCGCCCGCTACCTGCACGCCGCGGGCGCCTCGTCGAACCTCGCCCAGGCGATCTTCGCCTACAACCACGCCACCTGGTATGTCCAGTCGGTGCTCCTGCGCGCGAAGCTGATCGGCGGCATCCCCTCCGGCCTGCTGGGGGCGCTCAACGGCCTGGTGGAGGGCCACTTCCCGGTTGCCGCCGCCGCCAAGTACGCCGACGACAACGTCGTGGCCCTGGCCAAGCACAAGGTGAAGGGCTCCAACGCCGCGATCGCCATCAACTCCAACCCGGCCACCAAGGGCACCGCCATCTTCGCCAAGCAGGGCTCCCCGGTGATCGCCGTCAACGACGGGCGGATCGTCAAGGTCGGCACCAGCCCGCAGCTCGGCCGCTACATCGAACTGCAGGACGCGACCGGCAACATCTACACCTACGCCCACCTGGGATCGGTGTCCCGGATGTACCCGGTGCCCAAGGCGGTCAAGATCTCCGGCAAGCAGGTCATCAAGGAGTTCTCGGTTCCGGCGAGCAAGGCGCCCACCGCCCCGGCCTCCGCCGGCACCCAGGTGGCGCCGCCCAAGACGCCGGCGAGCGCGGGCACCCACACCCAGACGGTCCCGCGCGCCAAGAACGCCACGGGCCCGGCGCTGGCGAAGGTCACGACGCCGGCCTCGGCGGGAGCGCAGACCGCGGCCGCCCCCAGCCAGGCGCCGGCGCAGAACGTCGCCACCCCGATGGTCAAGGAGCGGCTCTTCGCCCACCCCAACCGTCCTCAGTCTTATGCCTCCGGGGGCGATCTCCAGGTCAAGGCCGCCCAGCAGGAGATCTCCAGCTTCCAGAACTACTTCTCGGACACGCTGCACCTGGCCCGCAACCAGTACACGCTCAAGCACCTGCGCGCCGGCTCCATCGTCGTCGCCGGCACCATTCTGGGCCGGATCGGCGGCCCCTCCCAGGGGGTCTCCTCCCACCTGTACTTCATGATCCAGCCGGCCGGCAAGAACGCGCCGTACATCGATCCCAAGCCGATCCTCGACGGCTGGAAGCTCCTGGAGGCGACCGCCGTCTACCGCGCCAAGGGCGTCGACCCGTTCTTCGGCCCTGGGGCCAAGAATCCGACGATCGGCCAGGTCCTGCTCATGTCCAAGCAGCAACTGGCCAACCGGGTCCTCGCCGACCCGCGCGTCCAGATCTATCCCTGCGGGCGGCGCGACATCGAGGCCGGCCTGATCGACCGCCGCGTGCTGGCGACCATCGAGTTCCTCTCCGCCTCGGGCCTTGACCCGGACGTCACCGGCCTGGAGTGCGGCCACAGCACCAACGGCTCGACGGGCGTCGATGCCGCGGGCGTCACCGGCTCCAGCGTCGACATCTCCAAGATCAACGACATCCCCATCCTCGGCCACCAGGGTCCCGGTTCGATCACCGACATCACCATCCGGCGGCTGCTGACCCTCCAGGGTGCGATGGCGCCGGCGCAGATCGTCAGCGACATGTCCTACAAGGACCAGAACACCACCCTGGCGCTGCCGGATCACCGCAACCGGATCCAGATCACGTTCACGCCGGACTACGGCGCCAACAAGAAGCTCTCCAAGCAGATCAAGAGCATCCTCCAGCCGGGCCAGTGGATCCAGCTGATCAACCGCATCAGCCAGATCCCGGAGCCGGTCGTCCCGATCGCCCCCAGCAAGTACGCGATCCGGACCAACCACGGCTAGGCCTGCGGTCGGCCGCTGACCCGGTGAGCGACGGGGTGCCGGGCGGGGTCCTCTTCCGCTTCGTCCAGGTCGAGTACCCGTGGCCGCTGGGCCCTCCGGACGGCCGCTACCTGGTCCGCGCGCCCGGCGATCCGAACGGCGCGCCGACGCACGTCGTCGTGCTCGCCACCCTCGGCGCCGGCCGCCGCCCGCGCCGGGCCGGCCGCGGCCGCGCCCGGGCCATCCCGCCGGAGCCGGACCCGGCTCCCGTCGCCACCGGCCGGGCGACGATCATCGATGCCGGCGCGCCGCTGGCCGATGCCGCGGCGGGCGAGGCGTGGCTGCGGGCCGCCGGCGAGGACGAGCTGGAGGCGGGCCTGCTCGTCCTTGAGCGGGCGCTGCACGCCTTCCGGCTGGCCGCCGCCGATCCCTACGCCGGGCCGCTGGGGCGCCGGCAGGCGCTCGTCGCCCGCGTCGGCTTCGGCGCCGGCGAGCAGGTCGCCGACGGCCAGTGGACCGCCGCCCGTGCGCTCACTCCCCCGCACCACCGGCGCCGGCGGGCACGGGTTCTCGCGCCCCAGGCCCGCCTGGCCGCCCTGCTCGGCGCCCGCGAGGCACCGCTGGTCTGCGAGGAGCTGGCCCTGCGCGCCCGGGCCGACCTCGACGCCGGCCGCCCGCGCGAGGCGGCGCTCCAGCTGCGCGTCGCCCTCGACGCCGCGCTCGCCGAGCTCGCCGGCGACCCCCGCGCCCCGGAGCTGACCGACCGCCTGGCCGAGCTGCGCGCCCAGGGTGACGCGGTCGCCGCCGCCGCCCAGGCGGCCCTGGCGGGACCGCCCGGCGCCGAGCACCTGGAGGCGGTGACGTTCACGTTGGGGCGCCTGGAGGCGGCGCTGCGGGCCCGGGCCGCCGCCGGGGCCTGAGAACGCGGACGGGGTCGCCCCCGGCGACGCGGCCGGACGGGCGGCCTACCCCAGGCCAAGCGCGCCGACGAGCGCCTGCAGCTCCTGCTCGACGTCGCCGCCCAGCCGGATCGCCGCCTGGCGATCAAACGGCGTGCCGCCCTGGGTGATGATCACCACCCGGCCGCCGGCGCTCAGGGTCAGATCCGGCAGCTCGGCGACCGGGTAGACCTCCAGCGAGGAGCCGATGCACAGCAGCACGTCCGCACCGGCGGCAAGCTGCTGAGCGCGGCTGATCGCGTCGAACGGCAGGAGTTCGCCGAACAGGACGACGTCTGGCTTGAGCGGCGCGCCGCAGTCGCAGCGGGGGATCCCCTCCTCGTCGCGGCGCTGGCGCTCGCGCACCTCGGCCAGCGGGTAGCGCCGGCCGCACCGCGGGCAGGAGGAGTGATCGATCGTCCCGTGGACCTCGATGAGCTCCCGGCTTCCCGCCCGCGCATGGAGGCGGTCGATGTTCTGGGTGATGACCGCATCGAGCAGCCCCGCCTCCTCCAGCCGCGCCAGCGCCGCGTGCGCGCCGTTGGGCTGCTTGCTCTCCAGCGTCTGGAAGCGCTCGCCGTAGAAGCGCCAGAACCGGGCCGGATCGCGGCGGAACACATCGATGTGCGCCACCTCCATGGGGTTGACGTTCGCCCACAGGCCCGTCCCCGGCGACCGGAAATCCGGGATGCCGGACGGCACCGAGATGCCGGCGCCGGTCAGCGCCACCACCGAGTCCGCCGCGCGGATGAGCTCGGCCACCCGGGCCGCCTCGGCGGCCGCCTCGCCGGCCCGCGCCGCGTCACCAGCCGCCTCGCCGCCGCTCACGCGGGTCCCCGGCGCGCCGCCTCACTCACCCGTCCACCGCGGGGTGCGCTTCTGCAGGAACGCGGCGATGCCCTCGCGGGCGTCGGCGGAGGCAAACGCGGTGGTGAAGCCGGCCTTCTCGGCCTCGATGCCCGCCTCCAGGTCGGCGTGGGCCGAGACCCGCTTGATCTGGGCGACCGAGACCGGCGCCTGTCCGGCCAGCTTGCGCGCCCAGGCGAGCGCGGCGTCGAGCAACTCGTGATCCGGCACGATCTGGTTGACGAGCCCGTACTCAAACGCCTCGGCGGCGCCGATCGGATCGCCGCTGAGGTTGAGCTCAAGCGCCTTGGCCTCGCCGACGAGCCGGGGGAGCCGCTGCGTGCCGCCGAAGCCGGGGATGATCCCCAGGTTGATCTCCGGCTGGCCGAAGCTCGCCGAGTCGGCGGCCAGGCGCACGTCGCAGGCCATGGCCAGCTCACAGCCGCCCCCGAGCGCCGCCGCATTGACGGCGGCGATGGTCACGATCCCGGAGGTCTCCATCCCCCGCAGCAGCGCGTGGGTCTCGTCGAGCAGCCGCCGGCCGTCGGCGGCGTCCATCGTCTGAAATGCCTTGATGTCCGCGCCGGCGCAGAACAGCATGGGGTTGGCCGAGGCGAACACCAGGGCCCGGACGCGGCCGGCGGCCCGGACCTCGTCCCATAGCTGCTGCAGGGTCCGGATCACCTCCGGGGAGAGCGAGTTCGCCGGCGGGCGATCCAGCCAGGCGATCGCCACCTCGCCGCGGCTCTCCAGCTTGACCGGCCGCTCCTCCCAGCCCGCGTCCGGGCGCGCATACGGGAAGAAGCCCTGACCGCTCTTGACCCCCAGCCGGCCCTGGGCGACCAGTCGGCGGAGGATCATCGGCGGCTCAAAGTCAGGGCCCCACTCCGCCGCGGCGCGCTCCAGCGCGGCCAGAACCTCGTCGAGCCCCTCCTGGTCAGCGCGCGCCAGCGGCGGTGGCATGATCCCCGCGCCGGCCATCATCCCCAGGTCGATGTCCCTGGCCGAGGCGACGCCCTCCTCCAGCACCAGGCAGCTCTCGACAAACGCCTTGAGCGTGAAGCGCTGCACCAGCGCGGCCGCCTGCGGATCGGCTGCGGTGCTCATCGGTTGCCTCCGTGGTCGTAGAAGCCCTTGCCCGTCTTCGCGCCGAGGTTGCCCGCGGCCACCAGGTCGCGCATCCCGCTGTGGACGAAGAAGCGCTCCCCCATGGACTCGCGCAGGTACTCGGCGACGTGCAGGACCGTGTCGAGCCCCAGCAGGTCCGAGAGGTAGAAGGGGCCCATCGGCGCCACCTTGGAGTCGGCCACCACCCGGTCAAGCTCGGTCACGTCCATCTCCGTCTCCTCCTGGACGCGCCACAGCTCTGAGACCGCCGAGTTGAGAATCCGGTTGACGACGAAGCCGGGCGCCTCACCGCAGCGGATGGGGAGCTTGCGGATCGCCTGGGCGAAGGCCATCGCCGTCTGCACGGTCTCGGTTGAGCTGTCCTCCCCCTCGATCACCTCGATCAGCCGCATCACCGACGCCGGATAGAAGAAGTGAAAGCCCACCACCTTGTCCGGCCGGCTGGTGACCTCGCCCATCTCGGTGATCGACAGCGACGAGGTGTTGGAGGCCAGGATGGCGTGGCCCGGGGTGACGGTGTCAAGCTCGGCGAACACCACCTGCTTGACCTCCATCTGCTCCGGCACGGCCTCGATGACGAAGTCGACGTCGCCGAAGCCGGCGTAGTCGGTCGCCGGCGTGATCAGGCCGGCGCGGCGCTCCATCTCGGTGGCGTCGAGCTTGCCGGCATCGACCTGCGCCTGCCACAGCGACCGCGCCTTGGCCACTCCCTGATCGACGAACCGCTCCTCGACATCCTTGAGCACGACCGGGATGTCGGCGGAGGCGATCGTCTGCGCGATCTCGCCCCCCATCGTGCCGGCACCCACGACGGCAGCTTTGAAGACGAACATGCTCTCCTCGCTTTTTGCGGGTTGAGACGGTCACGGAGCCCGGGCGGCCGGGCCCGCCGGAGTCTAGGCACCTCTCCCCTCCCCCGTCGCCGTCACCCGGTTCCAATGCACCCCCCGTGAGAGTAGGCTCCGCCGCGGGCAATGACCGACAACCTGCCAGAAGCGGTCGAGCCGTATCCGGAGATCTCGTCCAAGGCGTACGAGCATCCGGCTGACCGCGCGGCCACCGCCGCGCTCAAGGCGGTGCCGATGCTCGACACCGTCGTCCGCAAGCTCGTCGAGTTCGGCTACGAACGCGCGCTGCGCCAGTTCTATCTCGGCAACTCGGTGCAGATCAACGAGCGCCAGCTGCCGGACGTGTGGGCCTCCTACCAGGGCGTCCGGCGCATCCTGGACATGCCGGATGACTACGACGTCTACGTGACCTCGGCGATCCCGTGGAACGCCTATGCCATCGGCTCCCAGAAGCCGATGATCGTGCTCGGCGCCCACGTGCTCCAGCAGCTGGGACCGGGCGAGCAGCGTTCGGTCATCGCCCATGAGCTGGGCCACATCCTCTCTGACCACGTGCTGTACATGACGGCGCTCAACATCCTGCTCGCCGGCACCGGCAACCTGCCGCTGATGCTGGGGATGCCCGTCCGGGCGGTGCGGGCCGTCCTGCTGGAGTGGCGCCGGGCGACCGAGCTCAGCTGCGACCGGGCGGCGACGCTTGCCGTGCGTGACCCGCGGATCGTCTGCCGCAGCCTCATGGTCACCGCCTCCGGCATGCCACACGCCTCCCTCAACCTCGACGCGTTCATGGCCCAGGCGATGGAGTACGAGAGCTGGGACGACTCCCATGACCGCGTGCGCCGCTTCTTCCTGGAGCTGGGGGCCACCCACTCCTACGCCGTCCGCCGCGTCTCGGAGGTCATGCGCTGGGTCCAGAGCGGCGAATACGACCGCATCATCCGCGGCGAGTACCGCCGCCGCGGCGAGCAGACCAACGTCCGCGAGGAGGCCGGCGACGCGATGGAGTTCTACGCCGAACGCTTCCGCGCCCTCTTCCGCGACCTCGGCGAGAACGTCACCACCCTCGGCTCCCAGGTCGGCGACGTCAGCCAGCAGCTCGCCGACTGGCTGCGCAAGCGCGGCCAGTCCGGCCAGTAACCGCCGGCGGGCGACCGGGCGCAGCGAAGCCCCAGACCGCCGACGGGGCCAGCCACCCCGGCCGAGCCCGGGCCGCCGGCGGAGCCACCCACCCCGGCGGCGCGACCCACCCCGGCGGAGCCCGGGCCGCCGACCGCGCCACCCACGCCCCGCGGCGCGACCCCACCCCGGCGGCCCGGCCCACCCCGGCGGCGCCCACCACCCGGCGGAGCCAGCGACGCGCCCCGCGAGGAACCGATCCGTTCGAAATCCGAAACCGCGTTTCTGCTCTCGAACGGATCGGTCGCTATTCGTTGCCCACGGGCGAAATCAGTGAGCCGCCGCCGGATTTCGAACGATCTGGGGCCTTCGGCGCGGCGAGTGGCGCGGGGTCGGCGGCGCGCTGCAGGGTTGGCGGCGCGCTGCAGGGTTGGCGGCGCGCCGCAGGGTTGGCGGCGCGTCGCCGGGGCCAGCAGAGCGGGACGGGCGGTCGGCGGAGCGGGTGGGGTCTTCGTCTCCCCGGCACTCGGGTGAACCCGGAGCCACCCCCAACGACCAGCGTGCCCCGGTGCCGGGGAGACGGACGGCCCCACCCGCGATCCGGTGCCGGGGAGACGAACGGCCCGACCCGCGATCCGGTGCGGGAGAGACGGACGGCCCCACCCGCGACCCTTGACAAACGACACATCACGATATATCGTTGACGCATCGTTTGAGAATCACACCAATCAAGTGGAGGGACCACATGCCAGGCGATTCATTCGCACAACCATGGCCCGGCCGAGGTGGCTGGGGCCGCAGGGAGTTCAGTCAGGCCTGGGGCGCTGCGAGCGGCGGCCGGGGCCGGAAGGAGTTCAGTCAGGCCTGGGGCGCCGCAGGCGGCGGCCGGGGCCGCGGGAAGTTCGGCGAGGAGTGGCGCGAGTCCGACCGGCCGCACCACCATCGCCATGAGGGAATGCCGGGCTGGCTGTTGGCCAAGGCGCGCCGGCACGGCATCGATCCGGAGGATCTCGAGCGCATCGAGGACCTCATCGCGTGGCGGCGGATGCGCGGCGGCCCGTTCGGCCCGGGCGGGCCGGGTGGCTTCGGCCGCGGGCCCCACGGCCGGGGCCGGGGCCGGGCACGCCGCGGCGACGTGCGGCTGGCGCTTCTGCGCCTGCTCGCCGAGGAGCCACGCAACGGCTACCAGCTCATGCAGACCATCGAGACCCGCAGCGGCGGGCGCTGGAGCCCCAGCCCGGGCTCTGTCTACCCCACGCTCTCCCAGTTGGAGGACGAGGGGCTGATCCGCTCAACCGAGGGCGAAGGGTCGCGCCTGTACGCGATCACCGACGCCGGCCGCGAGCACCTGGAAACGCGGGCTCAGGAGCCGGACCCTTGGGAGCCGAGCGACCGGGAGGGCGAGAACGCGCTCTCTGAGCTGGGGCCGCTCGTCATCCAGATCGGCAAGGCCGCGTGGCAGGTGGCCACGGTCGGCGATCAGGCCCAGCGCGACCAGGCGGTCCGCCTGCTCACCGAGACCCGCCGCGGCCTGTACCGGATCCTCGCCGAGGAGCCCGAGGAGCCCGAGGAGGCCGATGACGCCGACGCGTCAGACGTCTAACGTAATACGGCAGATGCCGCTGATCGACTCCGATCCCGCCGCCGGCGCCCCGGACACCTCCGGGGCGCCGCGCGCCATCGTCGTCCGTGACCTCGTCAAGACGTTCGGCGAGGTCCGGGCGGTGCGAGGGGTCAACTTTGAGGTGGCCGCCGGCGAGGTGTTCGGCTTTCTGGGACCGAACGGGGCGGGCAAGACGACGACGATCAACATGCTGTGCACGCTGGCCAAGCCGACCTCCGGTCAGGCCCGCGTCGCCGGGCACGACGTCGTCACCCAGCGGGATGCGGTGCGCCGCAATATCGGGCTCGTGTTCCAGGACCCCACGCTTGACGGGTACATGACCGCCGCCCAGAACCTCCGTCTGCACGCCGAGCTATATGGCGTGCGCTCGGACCTGGTGCGCCCGCGAATGCAGCAGGTGATGGAGATGGTGGGGCTGTGGGAGCGGCGCGACAACGTCGTCGGGACGTTCTCCGGCGGCATGCGCCGGCGGTTGGAGATCGCCCGCGGGCTGATGCACTCCCCGCGCGTGCTGTTCCTGGACGAGCCCACGATCGGCCTTGACCCCCAGACGCGCCGCTCGATCTGGACCTACATCCGCGAGCTCCAGGAGCGCGAGGAGATCACGATCTTCATGACCACGCA
>DASSZQ010000330.1:0-3023 GCA_035702755.1 Solirubrobacteraceae bacterium
CGACAGCGCCCGGCCGATCGTCTTCGTCCGCTTGATCCAGCCCATGTCGAGCGCCAGCAGATCGTTGTAGGCGGTGTTGAAGTACAGGCGCACCTCGTTGCCCGGCGGCTGGGCGGCGAGCTGCTTGCCGGTCTGCCCGCGGTGATCGCTCCAGCCGAGCTTGTGCAGGCGGCGGTTCTCGGCGTTGAGCAGGTCGGCGCTGGTCGCGTAGCGCGGCCCCACGATCACCAGCTGCTCGGCGCAGTAGGCGTTGGCGCCGCGGTCACAGACACGGACCCGGGTGGCGATCTGCGCCCCGGTCGGCAGCGGCACGTCGCGCGTGCCGATGGACCGGTTGTTCTCGCCCGCGCCACAGCCGGCGAGCACGGCGCAGCCGGCGAGGGCGATGAGCAGCTGGGGCCAGGCGCGCATGGGTGAAGGCCGTATGTAATCAGGCGTCCCAGGGCGCGAAGGCGGCGGCCGTCGCCTCCCGGTCACGCCCGGCGCCCAGGCAGCACAGCAGCACGACGCGCGCCGCCACCGGCGAGAGAAACGGCGCGCAGATCGCCTCCGTGGCCCGCAGGTCGCGCTCTGAGCCCTCAAAGCCGTAGGTGGCGTGGAGCATCGAGCCGCGCTCCGGACGGCAGGTGAGCACCACCGGGATGCGCTGGGCGGCGTCGCGCAGCGCGTGGAGCATCCCGGGCGTGACATGCCCGGCGCCGAAGGCGACCACGACCAGCCCGTCGGCGGCCCGGGCCGCGCTGCGCATGAGCGCGCCGTCCTCGCCGAGCGCGGCCACCAGGATGGGCACGCGATGCTCAAGCGCGGTGGTGGTGATGGCCGTCGGGCGCAGCGGCCGCGCGTGCAGCCACACCCGCCCCTCAAACACCCGCCCCACCGGCCCGGCGACGGGCGAGCCGAACGCCGCCGGCCCGGTGCTGTCGACCTTGCGCACGCTGGTGGCGGCGTGGATCTCCCCACCGAAGACGACGACGGCCCCCAGGCCCTCGGCCGCGGGGGCGGCCGCCACCGTGATCGCGTCCAGCAGGTTGGCGGGCCCGTCGGCGCCGGGTGCGCTCGCGGTGCGGTTGGCCCCGGTGAGGACGATCGGCGCCTCTCCGGCGTGCTGGAGGGCGCACAGGACGGCCAGCTCCTCCATCGTGTCGGTGCCGGTGGTGATCACCACCCCCGCGCCGGCGGCCGCCGCATCGGCGGCGCGGCGGGCGAGCTCCAGCGCCTGAGACAGCGAGACCTGCGGCCCGGGCAGCCCCAGCACGTTCTCGGCGCTCAGCTGGGGGAAGCGAGCGAGATCCGGCACCGCCTGCACCAGGGCGGCGGCGTCGAGCGCGGGGACGGCGCGCTCGCCCTGCATCGAGATCGTGCCGCCGGCGGCGAGCAGGCGCACCGGGCGGACCTGGGCGGGGGGCGGTGAGGACATGGCGCGCAGACCCTAATGCGTGGCGGCGGAAATTGGTCGACGTCTGCAGGCCGACTGCGGTTTGCGGCCCCCGTGCGCGGCTAATCTGGTGCCTCACATGTCCACCACCGCCGAGAACCTCGCCGACCCGGAACTCCGCGACGCCGCCTGGGATCTGGCCGCGCTCGTCGATGGCGATGAGGAGCACGGCGTTGAGCGGCAGCTGGCCGAGGCCCTGAGCCGCAGCGAGGAGTTCGCCGCCGCCCATGAGGGGCGGGTCGCCGACCTGGACCCCGCCGGACTGGCTGCCGCCATGCATGAGCTGGCGGCGATCAACGAGCTCATCGGCAAGGGCGGCTCGTTCGCCTCGCTTCAGTTCTCCACCGACACCGCCGACCCGGCGCGCGGAGCGCTGCTCCAGCGCGTCCAGGAGAGCGCCACCGAGATCGAGACCAAGCTGCTGTTCTTTGAGCTGGAGTGGGCGGCGCTGGACGACGCCCGGGCCGAGGAGCTGCTCGCCGGCGAGGAGCTGGCCTTCTGCGCCCATTACCTGCGCAGCGCCCGCCGCTACCGCCCCCACCTGCTGACCCAGCCGGAGGAGACGATCCTCACCGAGAAGTCGATCTCGTCAGAATCGGCGTGGGCGCGGCTGTTTGGCGAGCTGGTGGCGGCGCTGCGGGTGTCGGTCGGCGAGGATCAGGTGCCCCTCGACGTTGCGTTGAGCCGCCTGCAGGACCCGGACCGGGAGACGCGGCGCACGGTCGCCGAGGCCGTCTCGAGCACGCTGGAGCCCGGGCTGCGCACGCGGGCGTTCATCTACAACACGCTCGTGCACGACAAGGCCGTCGAGGACCGCCTGCGCCACTATCCCCACTGGCTGGCGGCGCGCAACCTGGCCAACGAGGTCTCCGACGAGTCGGTGATGGCGTTGATTGAGGCGGTCCGCGGCCGCTTTGACATCCCCCAGCGCTGGTACCGACTCAAGGCCCGGCTGCTGGGGCTGGGCGCCCTCGCCGACTACGACCGGTCAGCGCCCGTCCTGCCGGAGGATGTCTCCTTCTCCTACGGCGAGGCCCGCGACTTCGTGCTCGCCACCTATGAGTCCTTCTCGCCGGACGCCGGCCGGGTGGTGCGCCGCTTCTTTGACGAGCGCTGGATCGACGCCCCCGTCCGCCCCCACAAGCGCGGCGGCGCGTTCTGCTCCTACACCGTGCCAAGCGTTCACCCGTATGTGCTGCTCAACTTCACCGCCCGCCGCCGAGACGTGCTGACGATGGCCCATGAGCTGGGGCACGGCCTGCACGCCGTGCTCGCCCAGCCGCAGGGGGTCTTTCACCAGTCAACGCCGCTGACCCTGGCCGAGACCGCCTCGGTGTTCGGCGAGGCGCTGACGTTCGGCCGGATGCTGGAGGCGGCGCCGGATGACGATGCGCGGCTCAGCCTGCTCGCCGAGCGCATCGACGGGGCGATCGCCACGGTCTTTCGCCAGATGGCGATGAACCGCTTTGAGCACCTCGTCCACACGCGGCGGCGGTCCGAGGGCGAGCTCTCGGTCGACCGCATCTGCGAGTGCTGGGTGGAGAGCCAGGCCGAGCTGTTCGGTGACTCAGTCCAGATGACCGAGGGC
>DASSZQ010000002.1:0-5516 GCA_035702755.1 Solirubrobacteraceae bacterium
GCGCCCGCGATGATCGGGTTGATGCCGGTCGGCGTCTGGCCCTGGATCTGGCCGATGGTGATGACGCCACCCTTGGCCGGCTTGCCGTTGGCCGGCAGCGTGCCCTTGATCTGGGTGCCGTCGATGACATGGGCCGCCAGCGACGAGCCCGAGGCCGCGTGGGCCGTGTTCTTCGCGCTGCCGGCGCCGGTGACGCTGACGGCCACCGCGGCGAGCGCCGCGAGCACGACCATCAGGCCCAGCAGGCGCGGCTGCCAGAGGCGGCCGCCGCCGGCGCGCGATGTGGGGTTGAACCTCATATACAGCTTCCCCTCTATGAGTTGTTAGGGACGAAATGGACGCCACCGGCCATGGCGAGTAGCCCTAGCGTGGCGCACGATGATGCAGTTTTTACACAATTTTTCGCTGCCTAACATGTACCTAATCGCTCCCCTCCTCCCCGGCTTTACGCAAAAATATTCCGTTAAGGCGACCGTGGACGCGTAAGGCCTTGCGCCTGCTGGTGTTTTGGGCAGAACGTCTAACCGGCCACCGCCGCGTTGTACAACTGCTCCAGACGCACGATCGGCTGCAAAACGGCGGGCCTATCGGCGGCGCAGCCGGTAGAGGAACTGCAGCGGATACTGCTGCTGGGTCATGGCGCGGAAGGCCGCGGGTGGGCCCCCGAGCCGCCGGCTCACCGCGACGATCCAGTCCTGGTCGGGGAGGTACAGGACCGGATAGGACCGGCTCAGGTGGACGACCTCGGCACTCACCGCCCGCGGATTCGGGCTGGTCACCGAGGCCGCCATGAGCCGGGTGGCGACGGCGTCGGCGTAGCCCCCGAGGTTGAGCGAACCCCCGAGCCCGAGCAGCCCCTCCTGCGTCGGGTAGTAGTCGGTGTCGACCCCGCCGAAGTTGTTCGCCCCCCAGTCGTTGACGTGGGCCGCCGCGGCGGGATTCTGGTCGTTGAACTCGGCGGTGAGGAAGCTGAAGCTGCCGGTCACGAAGCGGACGTCCACGCCGGCGAAGCGTCGTGCATCGGCGGCGAAGATCGCCGACTCGAGCGCGCCCACCGACGACCCGCCCACGTTGGCCCAGACGAACCGGATCGGCGTGCCCGCGGGCACGCCCGGACCGCACTCCCCGGGCCCCGTGCCGGGCCGCCGGCAGGTGGTCTCTCCGCCCGGCCGCACCCTCCAGCCGTGGGCGCGCAGCGTCGCGACCGCCGCGGCCGGGTGGTAGGGCCAGGGCGCCCGCGTCGCCGCCGCCGTCAGGTAGGGGGAGCGAGGCCAGACCGGCGCTGGCCCGTGCGCGGGCACGGCCCAGCCGTGGTAGACCCGGCGGATGATCGTCGTCTGGTCGACGAGCTCGGCCAGGGCGCGGCGCACGTAGGGCAGCGCGATCACGCTGCCGAAGTGGTCGGTCTGGTCGCGGAAGTTGATCACGGCGCCGAACCAGCCCCAGCCCGGCCCGCCGAAGACGCTGATCCCGCGCCGCCGCAGACCCGGGATCGCGCCCAGCTGGCTCCAGTCCAGCGGCGCGATCTGCACGGCGCCCGTCTCCAGCGCGCGCAGCCGGGCGGCGGGGGTGGCGTAGGTGCGGGCGACGACGGCGTCCCGAGCGCGCGGCCGCAGACCGTAGGACCGGTTGGGCACGAGCGCGTAGGCACCGTCCGCCGGCGAGAAGCTCTCGAGCCCGAACGGGCCGTCGATCACCTTCCACAGGGGGTTGGTCGCGAACGTCACGCGGTCGGTTCCCTGCTGGTGCAGGTAGTCGTAGATGCGCTGGGCGTCCGCCGGATTCGTGGCCCAGTCGGTCACGTGCTGGCCCGCCGGGCTGTCCACGTTCCAGTCCTCGCTCGGCAGCGGATAGATCCCCGCTCCTGTGTCCTGCAGCTGATTGGCCGTGAACCAGGCCGGGTTGACCGGATGCGTGAGATGCAGAACGAGGGTGCTCGTGCCCACCGTGGTGACCCCGGCCAGGTTCTCCGGAAACGCCCCCGGCGAGTACTGGCACCAGTTCTCGGGCGTCTCCCGGAGGGCCGCCTGCAGGAGGTCGAGCGAGAAGACGACGTCCTGCGCCTGCACCGGTTTGCCGTCGGACCAGCGCAGCCCGGGCTTCAGGCGGATCGTCACCGTGCGGTCACCGTCTGAGTAGCTCGGCGGCTCGGCGGCGCTGAGCCGCTCGTTGATCGCGGGCGTCGAACCGGAGGGACCCGCGTAGAGCGGGATGTACAGGTCCCCGACGAAGTTCAGCGTCGGCGTCGTGCAGCTCGCGCTGTCGATCAGGGGCAGGATGTCACTGGGCGTCTGCCCGGCGAGCTGTCCGACGGCGATCGTGCCGCCGCGGGCCGGGCGACCGACGGGCGGCAGCGCACCGGTGATCCCGTCGACGCTGGCGGGGCGTCGTGCCCGGCGCACCACCCGGATGGGGTGGCCGCCGCCGCACGCGGCCACCAGGGCGGCGAGGGCCACGAGCGTCGCGACCACGGCGAGCCGGTACCGCCACCCGTGAGCGCCGCCGCGCGGTTGCGCCGCTCCCGGCCCGACGGGCATGACCCTAGCCTCGAACCAGCTTCTTGTAGGTGAGCCGGTGCGGACGGTCCGCCTCGGCGCCGAGCTGCTCGTGGCGGAAGCTCTCGTACGCCTCGAAGTTGCCCTCGAACCAACGCACGTGCGAGTCGCCCTCGAAGGCGATCACGTGGGTGGCGATCCGGTCCAGGAACCAGCGATCGTGGGAGACGACGACGGCGCAGCCGGCGAAGGCGAGCAGTGCCTCCTCGAGCGCCCGCAGCGTGTCGGTGTCGAGGTCGTTGGTCGGCTCGTCGAGGATCAGCAGGTTGCCGCCGCTGGCCAAGAGCTTCGCCATGTGCAAGCGGTTGCGCTCGCCGCCGGAGAGCCCACCGACCTTCTTCTGCTGGTCGGAGCCCTTGAAGTTGAACCCGGCGACGTAGGCGCGGCTGGCGATCGTCCGCTCGCCCAGCACCATCTGGTCCAGCCCGCCCGAGATCTCCTCCCAGACGGTCTTGTCCGGATCGAGCGCCTCGCGCGACTGGTCGACGTAGGCGAGCTTTACCGTCTCGCCGACGCGGAAGGTGCCCTCGTCGGGCTGCTCGTCCCCCGTGATCATGCGCATCAGGGTCGTCTTGCCCGCCCCGTTGGGACCGATCACGCCGACGATCGCCGCCGGCGGCAGGTTGAAGCTGAGGTCGTCGATGAGCAGCTTCTCGCCGAAGGACTTGCGGACGTTTTTAGCCTCCACCACGAGGTCCCCGAGCCGGGGACCGGCCGGGATGTGGATCTGCACCTGGTCGAGCTTGACGTTGCGGTCCTCGGCGAGCAGCGCCTCGTAGGCGTTCAGCCGCGCCTTCGGCTTGGCCCGCCGGGCGCTGGCGTTCATCCGCACCCATTCGAGCTCGTCCCGGATCGCCCGCTGGCGCGCCACATCCTTGCGCTGCTCCTGCTCGAGGCGCTGCTCCTTCTGCTCGAGCCAACCGGAGTAGTTGCCCTGGTAGGGGATGCCGCGACCGCGATCGAGCTCGAGGATCCAGCCGGCCACGTTGTCGAGGAAGTAGCGATCGTGGGTGACCGCGACGATCGTCCCCCGGTAGTCCTGGAGGTGGCGCTCCAGCCAGCCAACGGACTCGGCGTCGAGGTGGTTGGTCGGCTCGTCGAGCAGCAGCAGATCGGGCTCGGAGAGCAGCAACCGGCAGAGCGCGACGCGCCGCCGCTCCCCGCCCGAGAGCGTCGTGACGTCGGCGTCCGAGGGCGGGCAGCGCAGCGCGTCCATCGCGTAGTCGAGCTTGGTATCGAGGTTCCATGCGTCCGCCGCGTCGATCTGCTCCTGCAGGCGGCCGAACTCCGCCGCGGTGTCGTCGGAGTAGTTCATGGCCAGCTCGTTGAAACGGTCGAGCAGCGCCCTCGTCTCCCGGACCCCGTCCTCCACGTTGCCCCGCACATCCTTGCTCGGGTCGAGCTGCGGCTCCTGCTCGAGCAGCCCGACGGTCGCGTTGGGGGCGAGCTGGGCCTGCCCGTCATAGTCGTGATCGAGTCCGGCCATGATGCGCAGCAGCGTCGACTTGCCCGCGCCGTTGTACCCGAGCACCCCGATCTTCGCCCCGGGCATGAAGGAGAGCGAGATGTCGGTCAGGACCTGCTTGTCCGGCGGGTGCCGGCGAGAGAGCTTGTAGGTGGTGTAGATGTACTGGGAGGACACAGCGCATCAGACTAGCGGGGCGTCGGCGCCGGTCCGCTGACCGGCGCCCCCGCGGGCACTCACCAACCCCGCCGGATGGCGGGCGCTCACCAGCCCGGGGGGTGGCGGGCGACGAACCCGGCGTCGCTGCGCACGAGCGGGTGCCAGCCGATCCCGGCGCTGCCGTCCGCCGCCCCCGCCGCGTTCCAGGTGTCCCAGCGCAGCCCGGCGACGTACATGTAGACGTGCGTCGCGTTGGCGTAGAGCGTGATCCACCGGCCGGGGCCCGGCGCGCCCCAGGCCGCAAACTCGCCCGAGGTCATGTCGCCGTCGGCCGGCAGCAGCCCGCCGCCGTAGAGCAGGTGGGCGACGCTGCTCGAGCAGTCGTAGGCGGGGGCGAGGACGCTCAGCGGCAACCCGTGGCCGCCGCCGTACACGTACGGACGGCCGGCGATCTGGTTGCCCGCCGCGATCACCGCGGCGACCACCGGCGGCGCGGACGCGGGCGCCGTGGCCAGCCCGTTGGGCAGCAGTCGGGCGCGGGGTCCGCTGGTGAGCACCGCGGCGGCCCCACCCACGCACGAGCCGTCGGGGGACGCGACGGTCACCGTGCCCGCCCAGCGGCCGTCCTCGTAGGGGAGCCCGAGCGCTCGCGCGAGCTGCCACCAGAGGTCGATCGCCCGGGGCCGGCCGTCGATCGGGCCACCCCCGAGGCCGATGTCCTGTTTCTCGGCGACCACCGAGCGGCCCCCGACGGTGATCCGCAGCGGCGTCCCGTAGGGAAGGCCGCCGAGCGCGGTCGCCGTCGCGAAGCTGGTGCCGCCGAGCTCCGCGAAGCTGTCGGGCGCCACCGCGAGATTGACGCCGGAGGCGCCGACGCTGCCGCTGGAAGGATCTCCCGGTCCGCCGTATTCGGTGGCACCGACCGTCTCGCCCACGCCGCAGCCGGCGCCGACCGAAAGGCCGCCCGCCAGCGCGCCGACCGAGGCAACGAGGGCGAGCAGGAGGGCACATCCAAAGCCGCCGGCGAGCAGCATCACCCCCAGCAGCGCGCCCCCGGATCGTCTCCTCGTCGCTCGCATCGGGCCACCGTACCCCCGCCGAGGCGGGCCCGCCCGCGGTTGACACAGAGTTGGCACAGAGCGTTCGCCCGGGCCGCCCCCAGCATCCACCGGGAGGGCTGGGGACCGCCTCCGGCGCCTCGACGGGCCGCTAACTTAATCGCGATGCCCCGCATCCTGGACCTCGAACAGGCGCTCCTGCTGCTCGAGCTCGAGGCGCCGTTCGACAAGCGCCAGGTGCAGCTCGCCCGCCGCCGGATGGCGAAGCGCTGGCACCCG
>DASSZQ010000027.1:0-10347 GCA_035702755.1 Solirubrobacteraceae bacterium
GACGAAGGTCAACAACCACGCCTCGCAGCAGTTCAAGAGCAAGACGAACTGCAAGTCGCTGTATGCGATGGCCGATTGCGCCGGGTACAAGGCGCCGAAGTCCTCCACCTCAGGCTCGGCCCCCGGCGCCAGCGGGGCCACGACCGCCGCGCCCTAGCCGGTGCCGTCCGGCGGCAACTCTTCCCCCGGAGCCGGCCAGGACGCAGCACGCTCCCTCACCGAGCTTGATGCCATCACCCGGCGCCTGCGCCGCGAGTGCCCGTGGGACCGCGAACAGGACGAGCGCTCCATCGTCCCCCACACGGTGGAGGAGGCCTACGAGCTGGCCGACGCCGCCGAGCAGGGCGATGACCGCAAGCTGCTCGACGAGCTGGGGGATGTTCTGTTCCAGGTTCACTTCCTCTCGCTGCTGCTGGAGGAGCGCGGCGCCGGCGACCTGAGCCAGGTCGCCGAGCATGTGACCCAGAAGCTCATCCGCCGCCATCCCCACATCTTCGGCGAGACCGAGGTCCGCGACGCCGCCGATGTCCTGCGCAACTGGGATGAGATCAAGCGCGGGGAGCCGGGGCGGGAGCCGGGCGTGTTCGGCGAGGTGCCGGAGAACCTGCCGGCGCTGCTGCACGCGCGCAAGCTCCAGCGCCGGGTGGCGTCGACCGGCTTTGACTTCCGCGACGTCGCCGGTCCGCTTCAGAGCGTGCGCGATGAGCTGGCCGAGCTGGAGGCGGCCCAGACCAACGAGGAGCGCTTCGACGAGCTGGGCGATCTCCTGTTTGCCGTCGTCAACGTCGCCCGCAAGATGAAGGTCGATCCGGAGCTGGCGCTGCGCGCCGCCTCTCGCCGATTCCGCGGCCGCGTGACCGCGGCGGGCGAGCTCGCGGCATCGGACGGCGGAAGCTGGGACGATCTTGCGCCTGAAGAGCAGCTCGCCTACTACGCGCGGGCGCGCCTGAGCCAAGGAGACCCTCACCAGACATGAGCCAGATCGAGCACGTGCACGCCCGGCAGATCCTCGACAGCCGCGGCAACCCGACGGTGGAGGTGGAGCTCAGCCTCCGATCCGGCGCCTGGGGACGGGCCGCGGTGCCGTCCGGTGCCTCCACCGGCGAGTTTGAGGCCACCGAGCTGCGCGACGGCGGATCGGACTGGATGGGCAAGGGCGTCAGCAAGGCGGTCGAGAACGTCAACGGCGAGATCGCCACCGCGGTGCGCGGCCAGGACGCCAGCGGACAGGCGGCCCTGGACCGGATGCTGATCGCGCTGGACGGCACGCCCAACAAGTCCCGCCTCGGCGCCAACGCGCTCCTGGCCGTCTCGCTGGCGGCCGCGCAGGCATCGGCCGCCGAGGAGCGGCTGCCGCTGTGGCGCTACCTGGGCGGGGAGAGCGCGCACATCCTGCCGGTACCGATGATGAACGTCGTCAACGGCGGCGCTCACGCCGACAATGCCGTCGACTTTCAGGAGTTCATGATCGTCCCGGTCGGCGCCCAGAGCTTCTCCGAGGCCCTGCGGATGGGGGCCGAGGTGTTCCACAACCTCAAGAAGACGCTGCACGAGGACGGCCACGGGACGACGGTCGGTGACGAGGGCGGCTTTGCCCCGGACTTCCAATCCAACGAGCAGGCGCTGGAGGCGCTCATGATCGGCATCCGCTCCGCCGGCTATGAGCCGGGCGAGCAGGTGGCGATCGCGCTCGATCCCGCCGTCTCCGAGCTCTACAAGGACGGGCAGGGCTACGTGCTGGAGAACGAGGGCCGGACGCTGAGCGCCGCTGAGCTGACCAGCTATTGGGCCGAGCTGTGCGGCCGGTATCCGATCATCTCCATCGAGGATGGGATGGACGAGGAGGACTGGGACGGCTGGTCCGGGCTCACCCAGCGCCTGGGCAAGAACATCCAGCTTGTCGGCGACGACCTGTTCGTCACCAACACCCAGCGCCTGAAGCGCGGCATCGACTCCGGGGTGGCCAACGCGATCCTCATCAAGGTCAACCAGATCGGCACCCTGACCGAGACCTTCGCCGCGATCCGGATGGCCCGCGAGGCCGGCTACGCGGCGGTCATCTCCCACCGCTCGGGCGAGACCGAGGACGTGACCATCGCCGATCTGGCGGTGGCCACCGGGTGCGGACAGATCAAGACCGGCGCGCCCTCGCGGACCGACCGCGTGGCCAAGTACAACCAGCTGCTGCGGATCGAGGAGGCGCTCGGCTCCGAGGCGAGCTTCCCCGGTCGTTCGGCATTCCGGCACTGAGGACTGCGGCCGCTCAGCGGGTATGGGGCGGCCGATGACCTCAATCGGCCGGCCTCGCCACATGCACGTATTCATGCGGGAGGAAGGAGCCGGGCGGCGTCGAACGAAGGCGGCAAGGGATGCCGCCAGCCCGCACCGCCACCGCCGCCTCGCGCCGCGCCCAGTCCCGGCCGTCTCCGCGCCGGCCCCCGCGTCTCATCTCCCGCCCGCCGCGGCTGCGCGTGCGCTGGGAGCGGGTGGGGCGCATCGGCCTGCTGGTGGTGTTCGCCATCGTGCTCGGCCTGTACGTGGAGCACACGCTCGCCTACGTCTCCACCCGGGCGCAGGCCAACCAGCAGCGTGCCGTCGTCCGGTCACTCTCGCGCCAGAACGCCCAGCTGCTGCAGGAGCAGAAGTCGCTGAGCAACTCGGCCACGATCATCCGGGATGCCCGGCAGCTGGGAATGATGTGGCCCGGCGAGCAGCCGTACGTCGTCATCGGCTCCCAGAACCACTAGCGGGCCCCACGCATCGCCTCAGGGCGCTCATCTCCGCGGCCATCGGATGCGGTCCTCGGGAGGCGGCGTGAGCCGGGGCCCTGTCCGCTACGAGGACCTGATCGGCCTGTGGCAGGAGGGTCAGCGCCGGATCTCCCGGTCTGAGCCCGGCGAGCGCACGGCGATGGAACGGGTCGTCGACGAGCTGGTCGTGGCCCTGCGCCGCCGGCTGGGCGGGCCGTTCACCGTCCAGGAGCTCGCCGCGCTGTACCTGGAGGGGGGGACCGACTGGTGCTTTGACATCGCGGTCCGGGTGGCGCCCGCGCAGCCCGCCGCGTGGGACATGCCGACCGTCGCCGGCGCGGCGTTCGCGCGGTACGCCCGCGAGGCCAGCGACTACACGACCGGCCGGCGCACCGCCGAGAGCTGACGCGGCCTCAGAAAAACGAAGGACCGCCGGAGATGACCGGCGGTCCTTGTCTGACGAATCCGGCGCGGGGCCGGAATGAGGTGGGTTTGTTCAGTCGTCGTCCGCGTCGGATGTTCCGGCGCGCCGGATGACGATCTGATCCTCTTCGATTGCGACCTCGACCGGGCGGTGGCCCGCCCAGTACTCGGCGTAGATGGGGTCGTCCTGCACCGCAGGATCGAGCCATAGCCCGTAGCCCTCATCACCGTGGTCAAAAGTCGCCTCGAGGGGGGCCGACGACCGGCGGCGAGTGCGACCGCCGCGACCTCCGCGGCGACTGCGACGGCGACGAGCCGGCTTCTCGGCGTCCTCGTCCTCCTCTTCCTCGTCCTCGTCGGCCTCCTCCGCGGCGGCCGCGTCCAGCTCAGCAGCGATCAGCGCGTCGTCCTCGGCGCGCAGGTCGATGTCCTCGTCGTAGTCGGCCGCGACGCCGTGACCATCGGTCTCGTCGCCGGCGTCGAGCTGCTGCTCGCGCTTGAAGGCCTGGATTTGTTGAACAGTCACCTCGAGCTGATGGGCGATCCACGCGTCGGTGCGCCCCTGGCGGACCCAGGCGCGGATGCGATTCAGCTCAGGTCTGAGAGATCGGCGTGCCATATCGATGCGCAGACTAGTACAGGTGTCGGCTGAGGCCCGCTTTAGTCGTGCAAATGCCCCCGTTTGGTTGAAAAGCAAAAACGCATATGGGTATGCTCCGGCCCAGGGCAGGCGTTGCGCTAAGCGTGGCATGACGCACCCGTTTCTAGCGGCCAATGCAGGGAGGCAACCATGCTGGTACTCACCCGCAAGTCCAATCAAAGCATCATGATCGGTGACGACATCGAGGTGTCGGTGCTCGCGATCATGGGGGAGAAGGTGCGCATCGGAATTCAGGCTCCGCGGGACATCCCGGTCTTTCGCAAAGAGGTCTACGTCGAGATTCAGGAAGAGGGCGCCGGAGAATCAAAGGGGGCGCGCGAGGAGGTCGACGCAGCCCTGCGCAGCCTCGGCGAGGGAGCCGAATAGTCCTCGCCGCCGTCGCCTGGCGCATCCGCCGGGCGTCCGCGAGCCAGGGCCCTTCTGCCTCGCGCCCTGGCCGCTCCTAGACGGCGCATCAGGCCGCGCGCCGTCGCCGCCGGCGAACCGGATCACAGCCGGCGTTGACACCTAGCGACGCTATGCCTAATCTTCCGAGGTATGAGCAGCTGGCTCTCGCAACTGGAGCAGGCACTGACCGCCCGGGGGATCGCCGGTCCTGCCCGGTCGCGGATCACCCTGGAGCTTGCCGACCACATCGCGTGCGACCCCGGCTGCGAGGAGCGCCTGGGGGACCCGGACGGGCTCGCCGCCCTGTTTGCCGACGAGCTGGCGGCGACCGGCGCCCGCCGGTCGGCCTGGCGGACCTTCTGGGCGCTGGCCGTGGCCGCCGTGGCGCTCGTCGTCTCCCAGCTGGCGATCGCCCGGACCGGCGGCTATCCGGGCTTTGACCACGGCCTCTCGGTGGGGCTGTTCGCGCCGGCGGCGCTGGGGATGTTCTTCGGACCTCAGGTGGCGCTTGTCGCCGGTTGCCTGGCGGTCCTGCGCGTCGTCCGGCGCCGCGCCGCGCACCTGTTGCCCGCCGCCGAGATCGCGCTGATCATCCGCCGCTGCCGGGTGGCGCTCGGCGGGGGGCTTGCCACCGTCGCCGGGCTGGGGCTCTACGTCGTGAACTTCTGTGTGCGGCTGCCGGCCTGGTGGGTGGGGCTGGTCGCCGGGATGGCGGCGCTGGGCGCCGGCGCCCTGCTCGCCGCCGGGCGCGGCCTGAGCCGGACGGCGGTGGTGGTGTGCGAGCAGCCCGGGGCCCCCGGCGACGTGTTCGACGACCTGCCGATTCCGGGCGCGGCCTGGCTGCGGCGGGGCCGCTGGCGGCTGGGGCTGATCGGTTCCGGGCTCGCCGGGCTGGCCATGACCGTGTTTGCGGCGCACGCCGAGCACTCCGTGATTGAGGGGCTGGAGCGCGGCATCCCGGAGGGCATCGCCGCCGCTGCCGGATTCGCGCTGCTGGCCGCTCCGCTGCTACTGCGCGCCCGCGAGGAAGCGGCGGATGTCCGGCCAGAACCGCGGTGACTCCAGCCACGCCATGTGCCCGGCGTGGGGGAGGACGGTCACCCGCAGGCGGGCCGCGGCAAGCTCGGCGACATCGGCCGGCTCAAAGGCCGGGCGAAACGGGTCCTCGCCGCCGAAGATGACGAGCGCCGGACCCCGGTAGTGATGCAGGGCGGACGCCACCGTGCGCAGGAGGGAGGGGGTCTGCGCGTTGGCGGTGAGGGTTGAGACCGTCTCGCTGCAGGTGTGGGGCGGCATGGGTGCAACCGACAGGCGCGGGTTGGCGACGTAGGCGGGGGCGAGCGCGTTCAGCCCGGCGGTGCAGTCGTCACCGCTGGGGGACGGCACCTGCGCGGGGATGACACCGTGCGCGGTGAGGGTGCCGATGCGGCGCATCAGCAGCCCGGTCCCCCGCGAGGCGGCGGCGGGATCGATCGGCTCGCCGTCGGCGAGCACAAGCGCCCCCACGTGCCGGGGGAAGCTCGCCGCGTAGGCGGCGGCGATCAGGCCGCCCCAGGAATGGCCGAGGAGGTCGATCCGGGCGACGCCGAGGCGGCGGCGCAACGCTTCCAGATCGCCCACCTGATCCGGGAGGTCGAATGCCGTGTTCTCCGGCGCGCGCGACAGCCCGGTCCCCCGCTGGTCATAGGCGACGACGCGGAACTGCGGCGCCAGCACCCCGGCCGGCGGCGCGGCGGCATGCGACAGTCCGGGGCCGCCGTTGATGACGACGAGCGTCGGTGCGCCCGGACGGGCGGGGGTCGCCCAGGCATGGATCCGCAGCCCGCCCGGCCCCAGCGCGGTGAACGGCGTGCCGCGCGGCGCCGCCGGACCACCGCCGGTGGCCGCCCCGGCGGGCGCGGCCGACGGGGCCCGGGCGCCACCGCGGCCGGACGGTGTGGCGCCGCCGTTCATTGCCAGCACGCCGACGACGGGGATCGCCGCGACGATGAGCACAACCGCGCACACCAGCAGGACGGAGGTCCGGCGAGATCGCAGCCTCATGGATAGAAGCGTTGCTTGACGGCGGCCGCCAGCGGGCGGGGGAGCTTCTCCAGCCCGCGCAGGGCGTAGGGCATCGCCCGCAGCCGGCGCGGCGAGAATGTGCTGGGGATGACGACCTCGATGAGGTGCGGGCCCGGCTCGCGCAGCGCGGTCCCCAGGGCCTCGGTCAGCTGCTCGGTGGTGTCGACGCGCCGCGACGGGACACCGAACCCGTTGCCGATCGTGACGAAGTCGACGTCCGGCCGGCCCAGGTCAAGCTGGGCGGCCGCCCGGTCGCCGGTCGCCTCCGCCCCCACCCGGGCGAGCTCCAGGTTCAGGATTGCGTAGGAGCGGTTGTTGAAGATGACGACGGTGACGTTCAGCTCCTCCCGCGCCATCGTCCACAGCGCCTGGATGGTGTACAGCGCCGAGCCGTCGGCCTCCAGCGCCAGCACCGGTCGGTCCGGGGCCGCGATGGCGGCGCCCACCGCCGCGGGCAGGCCCTGGCCGATGGCGCCGCCGGTGAGCGTCAGCCAGTCATGCGGCGGGGCACCGGCGGTCTGCGCCATCAGGGTCACGCCGGAGGTCTGCGTCTCGTCAGAGACGATGGCGCCCTCTGGCAGCACGGCGGCGATCGTCTGGCAGACGGTCTCGGCGGTGAGGGACCCGGCGGCCGGGGACGGCCGCCCCGCCGGCGCCAGCACCGGCCGCGCCGCTCCGGCGCCCAGCGCCTCGACGAGCGCGTCCAGCCCGCCGGCCACGTCGGCGGCCGGGCCGGCCAGCTCATGCACCTGACAGCCCTCCGGGACGAGGTCGCTGCGCTTGCCCGGGTAGGCGAAGAAGGTGACCGGGGACTTGGCGTCGACGAGGATCAGGTGCTTGATGCCCCGCAGCTGCACGGAGGCGAGCTCCGGCAGGTAGGCGAGCCGCTCCACCGGCGGCCGTCCCGCCCCGCGCTCCAGGCGGGTGGGGAAGACCTCGGCCAGGAGCCGGGCGCCGGACGCGGCAGCGATCTGCCCGGCCGCCATCAGCGCGTCGTGGCGCAGCGCCCGCCCGCCGAGCAACAGCGCGCTGGACTTCCCGCTGCGCAGGGCGCCGGCGACGGCCTCAACCGTCTCCCCGGAGGGCGGCGGGGCGGGCACGGGCGGCGCGGGCACCGCCGGCTCCGCGCCCTCGCCCCACGAGACGTCGGCGGGCAGGATGAGCGTCGCCACCTGGCCGGGCGGCCCGGCGGCGGCGGCGATGGCCTGCACCGTGTCGTTCGGCAGGTCCTCGGTGCGCGCCGACGTGCGCACCCAGCTGGAGACGTTGCGGGCCACCGTCTCGATGTCGGACTGCAGCTGGGCGTCGTACTGGGTGTGGTACGTGGCGTGGTCGCCGACGATGTTGACGACCGGCACCCTGGCCTTGCGGGCGTTGTGCAGGTTGGCCAGGCCGTTGCCCAGGCCCGGCCCCAGGTGCAGGAGGGTCGCCCCGGGGGCGTCGGCCATCCGCGCGTAGCCATCGGCCGCGCCCGTGGCCACCCCCTCAAACAGGGCGAGCACGGCGCGCATCTGCGGCACCGAGTCCAGCGCGGCCACGAAGTGCATCTCGGAGGTCCCCGGGTTGCTGAAGCAGGTGGTCACCCCCGCCTGGACGAGTGTGCGGATCAAAGCCTGTGCGCCGTTCATGTGCTCCTCTTCGCGGGGCGCCGGCCGAGGCCGGCGCCGGAGAGTTCGGTGACGGGGAATCGTAGACTCGCCGGCCCGCCGACCGCACCCGCCCGCCTGCCCCGCCGGCCCGCGGCGATCGTTTAGGCTCGCCTCGTGCGCATCCGTCCAGACCGGTCGCTGGGGCTTGCCCCCGCGACGGTGCTCGATTACCGGGAGCTGGCGCGCCGGCGCCTCCCCCGCCAGCTGTTTGACTACATCGACGGCGGGGCCCACGAGGAGGTGACGATGCGCGCCAACGTCGGCGACCTGGAGCGCGTGCTGCTGCGCCAGCGGGTCATGCGCGACGTCTCGGTGCGCGACCCCGCGGTTGAGGTGCTCGGTCAGCGGCTGGCGCTGCCCGTCATCCTGGGGCCGGTCGGCCTCGGCGGCATGTTCGCGCCGCGGGCCGAGGTGCAGGCGGCTCGCGCCGCGCAGGCCGCGGGGATCCCGTTCGTCGAATCGACGGTGTCGATCTGCAGCATCGAGGAGGTGGCGCGGGCGACATCGGCGCCGCCGTGGTTTCAGCTGTACGTGATGCGCAACCGCGGCTACGCCGAGGAGCTCATGGCGCGCGCCCAGGCGGTGGGCGCCCCGGTGTTGATCCTGACGATCGACCTCGCGGTCACCGGCGCCCGGCACCGCGACACGCGCAACGGGATGGCGGGCGACGCGCCCCTGCGGGCGACGGTGCTGCGGGGACTGGACATCGCCGGCCACCCGCGGTGGATCCGCGATGTCGCGGTGGGGGGACGGCCGCTGACGTTCGGCAACCTGGAGAAGATGGTTCCCGGCGGCCGCACCCCGGTGGCGTTCAAGCAATGGGTCGACAGCCAGTTTGACCCCAGCGTCACCTGGGACGATCTCGCCTGGGCGCGGCGCAACTGGAGCGGGAAGCTCGTCGTCAAGGGCGTGCTCGACGCCGAGGACGCCCGGCGGGCGGTCGACGCCGGCGTTGACGGGGTCATCGTCTCCAACCACGGGGGCCGCCAGCTTGACTCGGTGCCGTCGACGACCCGGGCGCTGCCGGCGGTGGTCGACGCGGTCGGCGACGAGGTTGAGGTGCTCGCCGACGGCGGCGTCCGCACCGGGCTCGACGTGGTCAAGATGGTCGCGCTGGGGGCGCGGGCGGTGCTGCTCGGCCGGGCGTGGGCGTGGGCCGTGGCCGCCCGCGGACAGGAGGGGGTGCGCCACATCCTCGATGTCATCCGGACCGACATGGATGTCGCCCTCGCCCTCACCGGGCAGACGTCGGTGACCGCCGTTGACCGGTCGGCCCTGCACGCCGGGCTGCCGGAGATCTCCGGCAGCATTGACCCCGGACCGGCGGTGAGGTGAATGCCCGCTGCCGGCCGCGGGGGCTCGATCTGTGACGGTTGGAGCGGACGGCGTCGTCAGATGCGCCGGCACGGAGGATGCGGACCTGCTAGACCCGTAGTTTGGCCGGGTGGGTTACGTTTCCGCTGCCGCGCGCAGGTCCCGGCGCCAGACAGATACGGAAGGAGTGGGAGTACGACATGAGTGTGTATGCGGTTGTCGATCCGGCGACGGGTGAGACCGTCAAGGAGTACCCAACGATCACCGACGACGAGCTGCGCGATGCCATCGCCAAGGCCGAGAAGGCCCATCGCGAGTGGTCGCAGTCGACGACGGTGGCCGAGCGCGCCGCGTTGATCCGGCGCGTCGCCGAGCTGCACACCGAGCAGCGGGAGCGGCTCGGGGAGATCATCGTGCGCGAGATGGGCAAGCCGATCGAGCAGGCCACCGGCGAGGTGGACTTCTCGGCGGCCATCTATGAGTTCTACGCCGACAACGCCGAGGAGCTGATGGCCGATGAGCCGATCAAGCTCCTGGACGGCGAGGGCTCGGCGGTTGTCCGGCGCAGCTCCCTCGGTGTGCTGCTGGGGATCATGCCGTGGAATTACCCCTACTACCAGGTGGCTCGGTTTGCCGGTCCCAACCTGGTGATCGGCAACACGATCCTGCTCAAGCACGCGCCGCAGTGCCCGGAGTCGGCGGCGGCGATGGAGGAGATCTTCCGCGAGGCCGGCTTCCCGGAGGGCGCGTACGTGAACATCTACGCCACCAACGGCCAGATCGAATGGGTGATCGGCGATCCGCGCGTTCGCGGGGTGTCGCTCACCGGTTCTGAGCGCGCGGGCGCCGCGGTCGCCGAGATCTCCGGGCGCAACCTCAAGAAGGTTGTCCTGGAGCTCGGCGGCTCGGATCCGTTCATCCTGCTGCGCACCGGCGACCTGGACACCGCGGTGGAGCAGGCGGTCGCCGCCCGCCTGGAGAACACCGGCCAGGCGTGCAACGCCGGCAAGCGCTTCATCGTCACCGACGAGCTCTACGAGCCGTTCCTGGAGAAGTTCACCAAGGCGCTGACCGCGGTCAAGCCGGGTGACCCCAGCTC
>DASSZQ010000074.1:0-5521 GCA_035702755.1 Solirubrobacteraceae bacterium
CGTCGGTGACGAACCGCCGAGGATGCGCCAGCTGGCGACCTGGGTGGCCCCGTTCCAGCTGGCGTAGACGGTCGTCGTGCGACCGCGCACCCGTGAGGCAACCGAGGGCTTGGTCACCGGCATGCCCTGCCACATGAAGCGGTAGGCGCGGTAGCTGGAATTGGCGCCGACGAACCGGGCGTCGAACACCGGCCGGCCCTTGGCGTTGAACTCCGTCAGGTACGGCTGCTGGCCCCAACCGACGAAGTTGTCGCCGTTGTACAGCCGCTGGACGCTGCCCTCGTAGTTGGCGAGCAGCCCCGGCTGATGCTCGTCCTGGAGGATCATGTTCGCCGTCTTGTTGGCGAAATTCAGGTTCAGGTCCAGCCCGCGGGACCGCTTGTGGACGATCGGCGGCCCGGCTCCGTCATCGAAGATCGACACCGTGTTGCCGTTGAGCATGGTGGCGTCGTGCTGGAACATGAACGGCGCGTCGTGCTGGAGCGCAAACGTCGATGACTTCCCACCCAGCGTCCAGTTGATCGCGGCGGTCTGGGGGGAGACGTTGTAGATCGCCCACGTGTTGCGGGCGGAGATGAGGAAGCTGCCGTCCGGGTTCTCGGAGACGGCGTTGATGTGGAAGTAGTCCCACGGGTGGCCGGCTTCCGGCGGCGCGAACTGGTAGCTGTCGGACACCGGAACGTGGTCCAGGCTGTCCCACTGCCACAGCACCAGCCCGGTGGGGATGTCGATCTCCTGGGCGACCGCGTCATAGACGAGATCGTGCGGAGAGCCGTTCTTGATCCCGGCCGTGTTCCAGTAGACCGGGAAGTACGCGGTGATCAGCGCCGTGTTCTGCCGGGTGATCGTGAAGTCGTGCAGGTCGGCCTGCAGCCCGTTGCCGGCCTGGACCGTCGCCAGCGGCTGGTATGAGCTGGAGTAGATCTGGTCCTTGCCGACGCCGACGCCGCCGTTGATGCCGCCCTGCCACCAGGTGAGCACGGGCTTGCCGTTATAGGTCTGCTCCTGGAAGTTCAGCGCGCTCTGGTTCTTGGGGACCGACTTCCACCAGATCAGCCCGCCGTACGGACCGAGGATCTCAGGGCCGCGCTGGACCGGACCGGCCTGGGGGGCGACGAACAGCGCCCCGCGGGCGGCGCCCCTGGGCAGGTGGGTGACGTGCACGGCGGCCGGGAACAGCTGCGGCGCGGACGCAAAGCGCCAGACATCGCCCCGGACGCGCGGGGCCGTCTGCGGCGCCGAGGGCCGGATCGCCCCCGCCGGGTTGGCCACGGTGAACGAGTAGCTGCCGTTGGTGCCGCCGGCGATGTCAAGGCCGGTCTTGACCGTCACCGTCTCGCCGGGCTTGAACGGCTTGCTGGGAATGAAGCTGCCGCCCTGCCCGTCGGAGTCGGCGAGCACACGCCCGCCGTGGTGCCCGCTGGCGGACCCCGTGACGTCGATCGGCCCCAGCTGGCTCGCCGGAATGCCGCGGAACGTGATCTGCGTCTGCGGGGCGGCCACGTGACCACCGGGGATGGGGAAGACATTGACGGGTCCGGCCGCCTGGGCGGCGACCGGCGATGACAGAGCGAACGCGGCGCCGGCGGCCGTGGCGACGGCCGCCAACCTCAATCGGCCATGCGCACCGCGGAGCTGCTGCTTGAGACTGTGCAAAAGGATCCCCTCTCGCTTGTTGAACCGGGATGACCTGCCGCTCCCCGGCCGAGGGGCGGTGTCCTTCTGAGGGCGCGTTCAAATTACGCGCCGCGACATATGGTCCGAATAAGTATGTCCGGTTAAGAACCGGTGGGGATCCGATTATGCACCGTTTGCCACATGCTCGGCGGCCCAGCAGGTCGTGCTGGTGTGGCAGTTCTCCATCCGCATCAGCTCCGCGTGCAGCTGGGCGCGCTGGGTGGGCGAGAGGCTGCCGGCGAGGTTATGCAGCTCGAACGGGTCGGTGCGCAGGTCGTAGTACTCGCGTTCGCCGTCGACGTACTCGACGTACAGAAAGCTCTTGGTCCGGATCGCCTCATACGACGGCGGGTTGCCGCTGACCGGGGCCTGGAGGTCCGGGTCATAGAGCGAGGGGACCGGATGATGGTGCTCGACGAGGATCGCGTTGGGCCAGTTGGCCGGTGGGGACCCGTGGAGGATCGGTAGGAGGCTCACCCCGTCGCTGGAGAGGCTCGTCCCGCCCATCGCGGTGAACGTCGAGGCGAGGTCGGTGTTCTCGCTCATCGCGCCCGTCGAGCTGCCGTGGGCGATCCCGGGGCCGTCGACGACGAGGGGCACGTGGATGTCGGTGTCAAAGGCGGTGAGCTTGCCCGGCATCATCCGGTACTCACCGGTGTGCAGGCCGTTGTCGGAGCTGAACACGACGTAGGTGTTGCGGAGCAGGTGGTGGCGCTGGAGCGCCTGCTGCACCGCGGTGATCATCCGGTCGACAGACTGCACGTCCTGCACGCGGCGGCGGAACACCCAGTTGATGTGGGCGATCTGCCGGGCCGAGAGCGGCGGGTGGCTGGCCAGCCACGGCGGCGCATGGGTCGGCATCTGGTCAAAGCTCGGCGGGTGCGGCGCGGTCAGCCCGGGGAACTTGTGGGCGTCCCGCGGCGCCGGCACGTATGGCGTGTGCGGCGTGAAGGTCGCCAGCTCCAGGAAGAACGGCTTGTGGGCGGACGCCGAGCGGTCGATGAACTTCACCCCGCGGCGGGTGATCACGCTCGTCAGGTAATCCTTCGGCTTATGTCCGAAGTAGTGGACATGGCCGTCGATGTTCATCCGGTAGTCGTACTCCGGGTAGCCCCAGCCGCCGACGTCCCACTCGCTCCAGCCCGGCGGGACATAGGTCGGCGGCAGCGGCATCGTGTGCGGGCCATCCAGATAGCGGTTGATGTACTTGCCCATCATCGCCGTGCGGTAGCCGGCACGCTGCAGGGTGAGGTTGAACGACTTGTTCTCGTCGTCGTGAGCGACGAAGGCGCCCATCCCGCCGCGGGCGCCGGAGTTCGTCCACACGCCGGTGTCATGGGGGAAGTTGCCGGTGAAGATCGACGCGCGCGACGGGCAGCACAGCGAGTCGGAGACAAAGTAGTTGCGGAAGGTCATCCCGCGCGTCTCCATCGCCTGCACCTGGGGCATGAACCGCAGCAGGTCCATGGAGAGGTCGTCGGTGAGGACGAACACGATGTTGGGCCGCTTGCCGTGCAGCGTGCCGCCGGCGCTCGGCGGCCCGGCGGGCGGGTCGGTCGCCAACTGGCCGGCCACGACGTGGTGGGCCGAGCCGCCGCGCCCGTACGTGGCCACGCCGGCGACCACTGCGATCAGGGCAACCGCCCCCACAACCAGCAGGAGGCGGCGCAGCTGTGATTTCCGTCCGTCGGTCATGTGCTCAAGAAAATCCCGTGCGGGGTGCCCGCGGAGCCGTTCAGTCCACATCACGGCTGCCCAAACCCTCAGACAAGCAGATCGTTGCGGCGCGAATCGACGCGCCGGGTCAGGGAGTTGACGTCTTTGACCGCGACATAACCAGATCCACATCGTTGGGCAACAGAGGCCCCGGCGACAGCGCCTCCGGCGGTCCGGGATCCGCGGACAGGCCGCGGATGACGATCGCCAAGAAGCGCCGCCACAGCTCCGGCTCCACGTCGCGGGCGGCGTCCATCAACGCGCTGAGCATGAGCTGGATGATCGGAATGTCGGTGGCGGCCGCGTCGGCGCGCAGCCGGCCCGACTCCTGAGCGCGGCGCACCAGATCTGAACCCAGCGGGAGCAGCCGGTCCCGGATGCGACAGACGCGCTCCACGCCGTCCGGCATCTCGTTGAGGATCTCCTTGAGCGCGCGGTCCTGGGCCTGGAGCTCGAGCGCCCGCGTCAGGAAGCCGACAAGCCCGTTCCACGGGTCAGGATCGGCGCTCGCCTGATCCATGAGCGCGACGAGCTCCTCGACGCGCTGCTCAAAGAGATCATCGATCAGGTGCGCCTTGTCCGGGAAGCGCCGGTACACGGTGCCGACGCCGACGCCCGCGTGGTGGGCGATGTCGTTGAGCGTCACGCACAGCCCGCGCTGGGCGAACAGCTCCCGGGCGGCGTCCAGGATCCGCTGCCGGTTGCGCTCGGCGTCGCGGCGAAGGGGCCTGTTGTCGGCGGTGACCGTGATCTGCGTCACGGTAGCAGCGAAAGCGGATTGACCATATCCGTTTTCATGGTATCGTCCGCGGAGTAACCGGATAAGGCGTATCCACTTAGTCGGTACCTGGGGAACGCCCCGTCCCAGCCGACCCAACCCCGGAGATTCCCATGCCCCCATCCAACCCGCATCACGAGCGTCGCTGGGCCATCCTGGCGATCCTCGGCATCGCCCAGTTGATGGTCGTCCTTGACGCGACGATCGTGAACATCGCGCTTCCCTCGGCGCAACGGGCGCTTCACTTCTCCAACGACAACCGGCAGTGGATCGTCACCGCCTACTCGCTCGCCTTCGGCAGCCTGCTGCTGCTCGGCGGCAAGATCTCAGACGTCTTCGGTCGCAAGTGGACGTTCATCGCTGGGCTGGGCGGCTTCGCGCTCGCCTCGGCCATCGGCGGGGCGGCGCAGTCGTTCGGCATGCTCGCCGCCGCCCGCGCGTTCCAGGGCGCCCTCGGCGCGCTGCTGGCGCCCGCCGCCCTGTCGCTGCTGACGACGACGTTCACCGAGACCTCCGAGCGCAACAAGGCGTTCGGCATCTACGGCGCGATCGCCGGCAGCGGCGCATCCATCGGCCTGCTGCTCGGCGGCGCGCTGACCCAGTACCTCAACTGGCGCTTCAGCATGTACGTCAATTCGGTGTTCGCGATCGTCGCCATCTCCGGCGCGCTCGTGCTGCTGCACAACGAGGCGCCGGCCCACAAGCCGCGGGTCGACATCCCGGGGACGGCGACGGTGTCGCTCGGCCTGTTCGCGCTCGTGTACGGCTTCAGCCACGCCCAGACGACGAGTTGGGGTAACCCGCTCACGCTCGGCGCGCTGACCGCCGGACTCGTCCTGCTCGCCGCGTTCGTCGCCATCGAGCGCCGCAGCCCGCACCCGCTGCTGCCGCTGCGCGTCGTCACCGACCGGAACCGGGGCGCGTCCTACCTGTCGATGGGCCTGGCCTCGGCGGCGATGTTCGGCGTCTTCTTGTTCTTGACCTACTACCTCCAGGTGACCCGCGGCTACTCCCCGGTCAAGACGGGGCTGGCGTTCCTGCCGATGACCGGCGTGATCATGGTCACCGCCGTCGTCGCCACCACCCGCCTGCGCGGCCTGCTTGGCCCGCGGCCGCTGGTGGTCGCCGGAATGGCGCTGGGCGCGGTCGCCATGCTCCTGCTGCGGGGGATCGGCCTGCACTCCACCTATGCCGGCTCGATCCTGCCCGCGCGGCTGATCATGGGCGCCGGCCTTGGCCTGGTGTTCTCCACGGCGATGAACAGCTCCACGCTCGGCGTCGCCCCCCAGGACGCCGGGGTGGCCTCGGCGACCGTGAACGCCTCGCAGCAGGTGGGTGGCTCGCTGGGCA
>DASSZQ010000092.1:0-2398 GCA_035702755.1 Solirubrobacteraceae bacterium
GTCGTCGGCCATGACCTCACGAATGACGCGCAGCGGCATGAACCGCTCCTCCTGCAGCCGCTTGATCAGCCGCACCCGGTCGACGAACTGCGCCGGGTAGTAGGCCATGTTGCGGCTGGTGCGCACGACGTCGGAGTCCGGGCCGAGCAGGCCCTCGCGCAGGTAGTGCTTGATCGTGCCCGCGCTCACCCCGGAGCGCTCGGCCAGCTCCGACATCTTGAGCATCCCGTCGGTGGCGGTCATCAGCTGGACAGAAACGTGCCGGTCGCGGCCTCATCGGAGCCGGCGACCGCCCCCTGCTCATGCAGGGCGGCGATCTCCTCCGGGGAGTAGCCGGCGCCCGCCAGCACCGCATCGGTGTGCTCGCCGAGCGCCGGGCCCGGCGCCCGGACGGGATCGGCCGGCGTGCGGCTGAGCTTGATCGGCGCACCGAGCAGCCTGACCGGCCGCTCCGCCCCCGGCTGGGCGAGCTCAACGACCATCTCCCGGGCGGCCACCAGCTCGGACTCCAGTGCCTCGTCGAGGTCAAGGACCGGCTCCAGGCAGCAGTCGTGCTCGGCGGCGAACGCCGCCCACTGCGCCCGCGTGCGCTGAGCAAAGACGGCGCACACCTCGGCGTGGGAGTCCGAGCCGGGCGAGTCAAACTGGTGCTCGACGAGGTCCGCCCGCCCCACGCCGTGACACCACGCCGCCCAGAACTTCGGCTCCAGCGCGCCGAGCGTCACGTACCCGTCGGCGCAGGCGTACGGCCGGTAGCAGTTGTAGCGCCCGGCCAGCCCCAGCTCGCCGCGGCGCGGCGCGCGCCCGGAGGCGACGAGCTCGGCGGCGAGCATGGCCAGCCATGACAGCGAGCCGTCGAACATCGAGCAGTCGACGAACTGGCCCTCCCCGGAGCGCTCGCGCTCGCGCAGCGCCACCATGATGCCGACGGCCGCCATCAGCGCGCCGCCGCCGAGATCGGCGATCTGCGCCGCCGCCTGCACCGGCGGCCCGCCGGCCTCGCCGGTGAGGCCGAGGATGCCGTTGAGCCCCAGGTAGTTCATGTCATGGCCGGAGCGGTCGCGGTTGGGGCCGCCCTGGCCGTACCCGGTGATGGCGCAGTACACAAGCCCGGGGTTGGCGGCGCGCAGGCGCTCATAGCCGACGCCGAGCCGGTCCATGACCCCCGGCCGGAAGGACTCCAGCAGCACGTCGGCGTCGGCGGCGAGGCGGAGCAGGACCTCGCGCCCGGCCTCGGTCTTGAGGTTGAGGCGGATCGAGCGCTTGCCCCGGTTGAGCGACAGAAACAGCGCGCTGGACGCTGTCTGGGCCGCGCCCTCGTAGTGCGGGGGCGCCCAGCGGATGTAGTCCCCGGCGCCGGTGTCCTCCACCTTGATCACGTCGGCGCCGAAGTCGGCGAGCAGCAGCGAGCAGAACCCGCCGGGCAGCAGGCGGCTCAGGTCAAGGACCGTGAGGCCGTCAAGCGGCAGGCTCACGTGCCTGAATGCCGAGGAGTCGCCGCGCCTCCGCCACCGTCGCCGGCCGCCGCCCGCAGTCCTCGGTCAGCTGCCGCGCCTTGGCGATGAGGTCGCCGTTGGAGCGGGCCATGGTCCCGTCCGGCAGGTAGAAGTTGTCCTCCAGGCCGACGCGGATCGACCCGCCGAGGGTGAGCGCGGTGGCCACCATGCGCCACTGGTCACGGCCGATGCCGATCACCCCCCAGTGATGGGGGCGGGGCTCCGCCCCGTCCTTAGGGAGAACCTTCGGTTCTCCTGGCCCTCCCGGGATCGCCTCCAGGTTGGCCGCCATCGCCGCGACGTTGTGCGCGGTCGCCGGCACCCCGCCGAGCACGCCCATGATGAAGTCGGCGTGCAGCGGCGCGTCGAGCAGCCCCATGTCGACGAGCGGCGCCAGCGAGCCGACATGGCCGACGTCGAAGCACTCATGCTCGGGCTTGATGCCGAGCTCGCGCATCGCCCGCAGCAGCTCGATGATCTCGTCAAACGGGTTGGCGAACACGAACTGAAAGACGAAGTCCTGGCGCGAGCGCGAGTACTTGGCGTAGTTGAGCGAGCCCATGTTGAGCGCCGCCACCTCCGGCCGGCACTCCCGCAGGTAGGCGACCCGCTTGGCGACGGGCACGCCGATCGTCCCGGTGGAGAAGTTGATGATCGCCGCGTCACCGATCTCGGCCACGATCGCCTCGCGGATGGCGCGGAAGTCCTCCACCTCGACGCTCGGGGACCCGTCCGGGGTGCGGGCGTGGATGTGGATGTGGACGCCGCCCTCGTCGACGATCCGCCGCGCCTCGGCGGCGTACTCCTCTGGCGTGTAGGGGATCGCCGGGCACTGGTCGCGGTTGGCCAGCGCGCCGGAGATCGCGCACGTGATGATGGCGGGGTCGTCTGTGGCCATCAGA
>DASSZQ010000240.1:0-5688 GCA_035702755.1 Solirubrobacteraceae bacterium
GTGCCGTCGCGGCGGTGCTGGACGCCTGCCGTGCCCCCGGCGGCGCGGCCCCACCGGCCGGCTCGACGCTTCACGCCACGTGGATCGACCCCGCCGGCGACGGGCAGCTGCGCCCCGGGCCGGGCGAGCCGATGGTCGCGCGGACCGAGCTTGGCGCGGCGGCGGCGGTGCGCGCCGATGTGGTCACGCTCGCTCACGTCACGGATGCGCACGTCCTGGATGCGTCCTCGCCGGCCCGCGTCGCCTTCCTTGACCGGCTGGGGGCGCCGTTTCAGTCGACGTTTCGCCCCCAGGAGACGCTGACCACCCAGGTCCTGGCCGGCGCGGCCACCGCGGTGCGCGCGCTGGCGCCGCAGCTTGTCCTCCAGGGTGGCGATCTGATCGACAACGACCAGGCCAACGAGCTCACCCACGCCCTCGCCGCCCTGCGCGGCGGGCGCGTGTCACCGGGCAGCGGTCCCGGCGGGTACTACGGCGTGCAGCTCGCCTCCGACACCGACCCCTTCTACTACCGCCCGGACGTCGATGCGCCCCGGCATCCCGGTCTCCTGCGCCAGGCGGTGCGGCCATTTCGCAGCGCCGGCGTGCGAGCGCCGGTGTATCCGGTGTTCGGCGATCACGACGCGCTGGTCGCCGGCGAGATCGTCCCCACGCCGCTGACGATGTCGCTGGCCGTCGGTGACCGCGCCCTGTGGCAGCTGCCGACCGGGCTGTCGCTTCCGCCGGGCGCGCGGCGGCAGGCCACCGCGTCCCCGGACGGCCCGCCGGACCCGGGGCTCGTTGACCCGTTCCTGCGCGCGGCCCTCGCCGGGCCGACGGTGCGGGTGCCGCCGGATCCGGCCCGGCGCGAGATGACGTTCGCCGAGGCCCTCGCGCGGCTGACGGGTGCGGGCGCTCCGGCGGCGGCGACGCGGCCGGGAGCCGACGGCTCGCCCCGCCTGGATTACGTCGTGGATGCCGGGCCGCGCCTGCGCATCATCGTGCTGGACCTCGTGCGCCGTGCCGGCGGCTCCGGCGGACTCGTCGACGGCTCGCAGCCCAGCTGGCTGGCGGGTCGGCTCGGCGATGCCGGCGACCGCTGGGTCATCGTCGTCACCCATCAGCCGCTGGAGGGCTCGGTGGGCGGCGAGGAGCTGCTCGCCGAGCTTGACCGGGCTCCCCGCGTCATCGCCGCCGTCTCCGGGCACACCCATCGCAACCGGATCGCCGCGCGGCCGACCTCGGCCGGCGGCTACTGGCTCATCAGCACCGCGTCGCTCATCGACTACCCCCAGCAGGCCCGCGCGCTGCGCGTGGTCGAGACGGCGGGGGGCGGTGTCGCGATCCAGACATGGATGCTCGATCACGCCGGCGACGGGCGGCTGGGTCAGATCGCCCGCGAGCTGTCCTACATCGACGCCCAGGGCGGGCGACCCGGCGGATTCGCCGGGGAGCGCGGCGACCGCAACGCCGTCCTGTTTCGCCGCCCGCCCGCCGGCTGAGGACGGCCGGCGCGGCGCGCGGCACCCTCAGGCGTCGGCGAAGCGCAGGCGCGGGCCGGTCTGCCCGCCCCCGGCGGTGAACGTCGCCGTCGCCCGGTTCAGGGTGAAGGTGAGCGCCACGCCCTCCTCGGTGATCACCTCAAGCCGTCGCCCCTCCTCGGCGACCTCGCTCACCGTGCCCGGAACCGTCGAACCGAGGTAGTCGATGAGGACGGCGGCGCCGGGCTGGGGCATCGCGCGAAGGGGCACGCGATCAGTAGATAGCAGGGGTCGCCGGCGTCGCCGGCGACCCCCGTGTATTCAGATCCCCAGCTGCTCGGAGGCCATGGCTGCGCCCTGCAGCCGGGCCGAGATCTTCTGCATGGCCACGTCGCGGGCGAAGTCCGGCGAGCCGTGCCGGGGCTTGACGTCGCGGCTGAACGGCGAGAAGCCGCAGTCGTCGGTCGCGCCCAGCCGGTCGGCGGGGATGTGCCGCGCCGCCGCCAGCAGCTCGTCGCGGATGTGCTCCGGGGTCTCCACGTCCGGGGAGAGCGGGTTGACGACCCCCATGAAGCACATCTGCGACACGCCGTCGGCGTCGTCGCGCCGGTACCGGCCGCACAGTTCATAGACGCGCTCGCGGTCCTCCTCGGAGGCGCACTGAATGAGGAAGTAGCCCGCGTTCATGTCGAACATGTGCTCCAGCAGCAGCTCGTAGGGCACCTCCTTGGAGTGGACCGAGTCGCAGTCGCCGCCGGGACAGGTGTGGATTCCGATGTTGCGCCGTTCCTCGGCGCTGAACCGGTGCAGCAGCCGGTTGTTGAGGTCGATGAACTCCTGCAGCATGTTCTTGCCCGTCCACGGGTTGCGGGAGTCGTTCTTGTTGGCCAGTCGCCCCTCGGTGAAGTCGATCGAGACGCGGACCGCGCCCGCGGCGAAGCACTGGCGGATGTCCTTCTCGGCCTCGTTGACGCAATCCTCGAGAAACTGCTCGCGCGGGTAGCCGGGGATCTCGCCCTCCAGCGGGTACAGCAGCATCATCATGGACGGGGAGATCACCGCCTGCTTGACCGGGTGCGTGGCGATCTGCTTGTTCTTGGAGACGAATTCCGACGCGTAGGTCTTGTAGTGGAACGGGCCCTGGGTGATGCGCGGCAGCTGGCGGTGGTGGCCGTCATCGAAGATGGCGAAGAACTGCCCGTCGCCGGCCAGTCCCTCGGCCAGCCCCGTGCCCGCGAGCGTGTCGGTGAGGTTGTAGGTGGCAAAGCTTGACTCGCGCTGCTCGCCGTCGGTGACGATCGGCTCGCCCGTCGCCTCCAGGCGCTTGATCGAATCCTCGGCTGCGGCATCCTGGACCGCCTGGAGCTCCTCGAACGAGATCTTGCCCTCGTCGTAGTCGGCGAAGGCCTGCTGGAGCTTCATCGGCCGCGGGAGCGAGCCAACGAGTTCGGTGGGGATGGGCACGTGCGTCCTCTCCTCGTGGGATGGTTTCTGGACCGTCGTTGCCCGTGCGGCTGTCAGGGACCATGGCTCGGCGCGCCGCATCGGGCTGACCGATCTCCCTCGACGTCGAACATACTCCGCACCGTCGGCGCCCGTCAACCGCCGCGGCGCGGCGGCGGCCGCTAACCTGCTCGGCCGCCGCCAAACGAGCCGATGAGAAAGCGAGGCCCGCCGATGGCCGCTTCCCCCAGACAATTTCTGTTCACGTCGGAATCGGTGACCGAGGGTCACCCGGACAAGGTCGCCGACCAGATCTCCGACGGCGTTCTTGACGCGGTCATGGCCCAGGATCCCAACGGCCGGGTGGCGTGCGAGACGCTCGTCAACACGGGGCTGGTCGTCGTCTCCGGCGAGATCTCCACCACCGCCAGCCTCGACGTGCAGGCCCTCGCCCGCGACACGATCCGGCGGATCGGCTACACCGACGCCGATCTCGGCTTCAGCGCCGACTCGTGCGCGGTCCTCAACGCGCTGGACAAGCAGTCAGCCGACATCGCCCAGGGTGTCGATGAGGCGTATGAGCGCCGCACCGCGGAGGCCGGCGCCGATGAGTTCGACAAGGCCGGCGCGGGCGATCAGGGGATGATGTTCGGCTACGCCACCCGGGAGACCCCGGAGCTCATGCCGCTGCCGATCTCGCTCGCCCACCGGCTCGCCCGGCGCCTGTCCGAGGTCCGGCGCGACGGCACCCTTGACTACCTGCGTCCGGACGGCAAGACCCAGGTCAGCGTCCGCTATGTCGACGGCCGGCCGACCGCGATCGAGAAGCTGCTCATCTCCACCCAGCACGCCGAGGGGGTTGAGGACCGGATCCGGGCCGACCTCTGGGAGCACGTCGTCCTGCCCACCCTCCCGTCCGACATGTATTCCGAGGCCGACCTGGGCCGCAGCTTTCTCGTCAACCCCACCGGGCGGTTCGTCATCGGCGGCCCCGTGGGCGACTGCGGCCTGACCGGGCGCAAGATCATCGTTGACACCTACGGCGGCATGGCCCGTCACGGCGGCGGCGCCTTCTCCGGCAAGGACCCGTCCAAGGTCGACCGCTCGGCCGCCTACGCCGCGCGCTGGGTGGCCAAGAACGTCGTCGCCGCCGGCCTGGCCGACCGGGCCGAGGTCCAGGTCGCCTACGCCATCGGCGTCGCCCGTCCGGTCTCGGTCATGGTCGAAACGTTCGGCACCGAGAAGATCGGCCGGCCGCGCATCCTGGAGCTCATCTCTGAGCACTTCGACCTGCGCCCCGGCGCCTTCCGCGACTATCTCCGCCTGCACCGCCCCATCTACCAGAAGACCGCCGCCTACGGTCACTTCGGCCGCGACGACGAGGACTTCACCTGGGAGCGCACCGACAAGGCCGACGCGCTGCGCGCCGCCGCCGGCCTGTAGCCGCCGCCGGGCTACGGGCGGATGCCGAGCATCTGACGCAGGCGGGCGGCCTCGGCGTCGCCCTGGCTGGTCATGCGCCGGTCGGTGATGCGCAGCGTACGGTGCCCGGCGGCGAGCGTGTCGGCATCCCGGGCCCGGTCGGTCTCAAAGGCGAGGCGGTCACCGTGGAACCTCCAGCTGTCGATCTCGACGATGAGCTTCTGGTCCGGGAACAGGGCATCGACCTCGTGCCCGGCGACGATCGTGTTGGTGAGCGGGCGAGGCAGCCCATGTCGCTGGCAGAAGGCGAGGAAGTCGTCTTCCAAGGGCGAACGGGTGGGGTTGTAGCCCTCAAGGAACGGGTCCAGAAGCCTGGCGCCGGGGTGCTGAGGGAAGCGGGCGCGGACGTCGGCGAGCTGTCGCTGGGTGAGGTAGGGGGTGTACAGGGCGTCGGAGATGATGCGCCGGCTTTTCAGGCGCGGAGCGCAGTCCAGGATGGTGCGGGCGGGGCTGGTGGTGCGGATGCCGAGCTGGACGGTGAGGTCGCGGGGCCGGAGGTTGCGGTAGCGGTGGGTGGTGATCCCCTGGGGCCGGCGGTCACCGCTGGTGACGATCACCTCGAAGGCGGACGGCCAGCGTTTGACAAAGCCCCACAGGGCAAGCGCCCCCTCGTGGCTGAGGGCGGCGCCGGGGCCGCAGGCCAGCGCGGCGGCCGCGGCGTGCTCCAGCGGGGTGCAGGGCGGGCGCCCAACCGCATACACGCGATGATGAACGGGAAACAGGCGGCCTGAGGCCACACGCCGGAAGATCATCCGGTTGGTGAAGCCCAGGGCGATCAGCTGAGCGTGGCTGATGTTCCCCTGCTGGCGTCCGGCGGCCCGGGCAGCAGCCGAGTCGGGGGTTTGGGGAGCTGATGACCGTATAGGTACATGAGCCCCCAAGCTCCCTCTGTTCCCCCCTCTGCCTCCGCGGTCTTCACGGTTCTGTGACCCTCCTATCCTGAACAGCCCATGTCTGCCCAGTACATCTTCACCACGCACAAGCTCTCCCGCCGGTACCCGCCGGACAAGGAGGTCCTCACCGACATCTCGCTGTCGTTCTACCCGGGCGCCAAGATCGGCGTGCTCGGCTACAACGGCGCCGGGAAATCGAGCCTGCTGAAGATCATGGCCGGCATTGACACCGAGTACGACGGCGAGGCCCAGCTCGCCCCCAAATCGACCGTCGGCATCCTGGAGCAGGAGCCCCACCTCGATCCGGCCAAGGACGTCAAGGGCAACGTCGAGGACGGCGTGGCCGAGATCCGTCACCTGCTGGACCGCTTCAACGAGCTGTCGATGAACTACTCCGAGGAGACGGCCGA
>DASSZQ010000155.1:0-29926 GCA_035702755.1 Solirubrobacteraceae bacterium
GACGTCAACTTCCAGGTCGTCAAGCAGTTCACCGCGGCGGTGAAGGAGCGCGCCCTCGGCTCCGACGTGCTCGAGTCCCTGAACCCCGGCCAGCAGGTCGTGAAGCTCGTCGACGAGGAGCTCACGCAGCTGATGGGCGGGTCCGGCCGCGACCTTGTCTTCGCGAGCCGGCCTCCCACGGTGATCCTGATGGCCGGTCTCCAGGGCTCGGGCAAGACGACGGCGGTCGGCAAGCTCGCCCGTCACCTGAAGGAGCAGGGCAAGGACGTCGCGGTCGCGGCCTGTGACGTCTACCGGCCGGCCGCGGTCGATCAGCTGATCAAGGTCGGCCGCCAGGCCGGCGCCGAGGTCTACGAGCAGGGCACCGACCGCGATCCGGTCAAGATCGCCGCCTGGGCCCGGGACCGCGCGCAGTCCGAGGGCAAGGACGTGCTGATCGTCGACACCAGCGGCCGCCTCCACGTCGATCAGGAGCTGATGGCCGAGCTGGCCGACATCAAGAAGGCGGTCAAGCCGCACGACATCCTGCTCGTGGTCGACGCGATGACCGGCCAGGACGCCGTGCACGTCGCCGAGCAGTTCGCCGAGGTGGTGCAGTTCGACGGCGTGGTGATGACGAAGCTCGACGGCGACGCCCGCGGCGGCGCGGCGCTGTCGGTCAAGGCGATCACCGGCAAGCCCATCCTGTTCGCCTCCACCGGCGAGAAGCTCGACCAGTTCGAGCGCTTCCACCCGGACCGGATGGCCCAGCGGATCCTCGGCATGGGCGACGTCATGACCCTGATCGAGAAGGCCGAGGCCAGCTTTGACGAGAAGCAGGCCGCCGAGCTGGAGCGCAAGCTGCGCAAGCAGGAGTTCGGCCTGGACGACTTCCTCGATCAGATGCGCCAGATCCGCCGGCTCGGCCCGCTCCAATCCCTGCTGGGGATGATCCCGGGGATGGGCAAGGAGCTGCGCGGGGTCAAGATCGACGAGCGGGAGTTCGATCGCCTCCAGGCGATCATCCTGTCGATGACCCCGGAGGAGCGCCGCCGCCCGGAGCTCATCAAGGGCTCGCAGCGGCTGCGGATCGCCAAGGGATCCGGCACCAACGTCCAGGCGGTCAAGCAGCTCATCAAGCAGTTTGAGCAGATGCGCAAGGTCATGCGCTCGGTCTCCCAGGGCCGCACGCCGGACCTCGGCGCCTTGATGCGCCAGGCCCGCTGACACGCCCCGGCGAGCGTCACTTCGCCGACCACGCTAACCTCATCGATCGCTTATGGCAGTCAGACTTCGCCTCACCCGCATCGGCGGGCGCAAAAATCCCATCTGGCGCGTCGTCGTCGCCGACCAGCGCTCCAAGCGCGACGGCCGCGTGATCGAGACCGTCGGTCACTACAACGCCCAGACCGAGCCGTCCACGATCGTGCTCAACGAAGAGCGCATCCGGGACTGGCTGGATCGCGGCGCCCAGCCGACCGACAGCGTCCGCAAGCTCCTGCGCATCCAGGGCATCAGCTGACCACCTGGTCATGAAGGAACTGCTCGAGTACCTGGCCAAAGGGCTCGTCGAGCATCCTGACGAGGTGCGCGTCCGCGAGGTGCCGGAGGATGACGGCTCACTTGTGCTCGAGTTGTCGGTGGACGAGGATGACTACGGGAGCGTGATCGGCCGCGGCGGGCGCACCGCCACCGCGCTGCGCACGGTGATCAAGGCTGCCAGCGTCAAGGAACAGCGCCGCGTGTTCCTCGACATCGTCGACGACTGATGGGTCTCGGCAGGGTGTGAGCGCCGCGGACCGCTGGTTGCGCGCCGGCATCGTCGGCCGTCCCCACGGCCTCGACGGCAGCTTCCATGTCAACAGCCCCGTCGCCGGACTGCTCGACGTGGGGCTGGAGGTGCTCGTCGACGGGGTTGCGCGCCGCGTCGATCGCGTGGCCGGACACGACCGCCGGCTCATCCTGCGCTTGCAGGGCAGCGAGGGCCGCGACGCGGCCGAGCAGTTGCGGGGGCAGGAGATCCTCGTCGCTCGGGAGGCCGCGCCGCCCCTGGGCGAGGACGAGTGGTGGGCGACCGACCTGGAGGGCTGCAGCGTCCGCGACGGCAGCCGCGAGGTCGGCACCGTCGCCCGCCTGCTGGAACTGCCGTCCTGCGAAGTGCTGGAGGTGACGCGCAGCGATGACCCGACGGCGCCGGACCTGCTGGTGCCGCTGATCAAGGACGCCGTGCGCGACGTCGACCTGTCAGAGCGGGTCATCGACGTCGACCTGCGCTTCCTCGGCGAGTGACATGCAGATCGACGTCTTCACGCTGTTTCCGGAGGCCTTTGACTGGTTCGCGGCTCAGCGCCACGTCGTCAATGCCCTGGCCGGCGGCCACGAGCTGCACCGCATCAACTACCGCGACCACACGCCGCTGAGCGGACGGCAGGTCGACGACACCCCGTTCGGCGGCGGTGCCGGGATGGTGCTGCGCGTCGATGTCGTGGAGGCCGCGCTGCGCGCCCGCTACGGGGTCGATCCGGTGACGCTGCCCGCGCAGCGGCGGGTGCTCGCGCTTGACCCCGGCGGCCGCCTCCTCGACGACCGCCTCGTTGACGAGCTCGCCGCTGAGCCGGCGCTGACCCTGCTCTCCGGACGCTACGAGGGCTTTGACGAGCGCATCGTGGAGCACTTCGCCTCCGACCGCGTGTCGATCGGCCGCTACGTGCTCGCCGGCGGCGAACTGGCGGCGATGGTGGTGTGCGACACCGTCCTGCGCAAGCTGCCCGGGTCGCTCGGCGACGAGCGCTCGGCGCTGGAGGAGTCCTTCAGCGCGGCGCTGGAGGGAGGGCCGGAGTACCCGCACTACACGCGCCCCGCCGACTGGCGCGGCTGGCGCGTCCCGGACGTCCTGCTCTCCGGCCACCACGCGCGGATCGCGCAATGGCGCCTGGCGCAGAGCCGGTCGCGGGCGGCCGCCGCGGCGGCGCTTAGCGAACGGCCAACATCCCCGCGATGAGCGGTTCGCTACCATAAGCCGCCGCATGGGCTTATGGCGCGCTTCGCGCATCCGGCCCGGTGGTTCGCCCGCGCCGAGCTGAATGCCATGCGTCAGCGGGCCCCCTCTTTATCGCTATGAGCACAGTCATCGAAAGCCTGGAGCGCACGCAGCTCCGCCGCGTCCCGGCGTTTGACGCCGGAGACCGCCTTCGCGTCCACTTCCAGGTGATTGAGGGCACGCGTCGCCGGACGCAGGTGTTTGAGGGCGTGGTGATCAAGCGCCAGGGCCACGGCGCCCGGGAGACGTTCACCGTCCGCAAGCAGTCGTTCGGCGTCGGCGTGGAGCGCACCTTCCCATTGCACTCGCCCAAGATCGAGCGCATCGAGGTCGCCGCCCGCGGCGACGTGCGCCGGGCCAAGCTCTACTACCTGCGCGGCCGCATCGGCAAGCGCGCCCGCGTCCGCGAGCGCCGCAACACGGGTCCGGAGGTCGCCGTCGAGCGCGAGTTGCTCTACGGGCCGGAGGACGCCAGCGAGGGCGCCGTCGACGCCGAGGGCGCCACCGCCGAGGAGACGGTGGTGGAGGCCGCTGAGGCCGCGGCCGCTGCCGAGGAGGCGACGCCCGCGGATGCGGCGACCGCCGAGGCTGCGACGGCCGAGAGCGACGCCGCCCCCGGCGCGCCGGAGACCGACGTCGCCGAGACCGAGGCTGCTGCGCCCGCCGCCGCGCGGGACGGCGAGGAAGAGCCGGCGCCGGACGCCGAATAGGTGTGACGCGGGCCAAGAAGCCGCTGGCTCGCTCGGCGGCCGAATTGGTCGCAATCGTCGCCGTCGCCCTCGGCCTGGCCCTTCTCATCCAGGCCTTCATCGTCAAGCCGTACGAGATCCCAAGCGGCTCGATGCTGCCCACGCTGCACATCAACCAGAGGATCCTCGTCGACCGCGTGGGTGCCGACTTCAGCTCACCGCAGGTCGGTCAGGTCTGGGTGTTTCACCCGCCGGCCAGCGAGACCTGCGCCGATTCGCGCCAGGGGGAGAATCAGGTGGGGCGCAACGAGCCGGCGGCCTGCGATGTCGCCCAGACGCACGAGTCCTCGCAGACCTACGTCAAGCGCGTGGTGGGCCTGCCCGGCGACCACCTCTACATCTCCAACGGTCAGGTCTACCGCAACGGGGTGCGGGAGAAGGCGCCGTACGCGGTGCCCTGCATCGGCGGCGGCGAGTGCAACTTCCCCACCACCATCACCGTGCCCAAGGGCGACTACTACATGATGGGCGACAACCGCCCGGATTCGCTCGACAGCCGCTTCTGGGGCCCGGTCCCCAAGGCGTGGATGATCGGCCAGGTGTTCTTCACGTACTGGCCGCCGGATAGGATCGGCTTCCTGTAGCGCGCGATGGCGGCCTCCAGAAAGAAGAAGAGAAGCCCACTGGGCTCGCTGGTGGAACTCGTGCTGACGGTCGCCGTCGCCGTCGGCCTGGCGATCCTGATTCAGGCGTTCATCGTCAAGCCGTACCGGATCCCCAGCCCGTCGATGGTTCCCACCCTCGATCCGGGGCAGCGGGTGCTCACCAACCGCCTGGACACCCATCCGTCGGTGGGGGACATCGTCGTCTTCCATCCGCCGCACGGGGCCGACTTCGATAACCCCGTGTGCGGCAACCAGACGGAGGGCACCGGTCGTCCGGCGGCGTGCGACCAACCGACGTCCACCGCGTCGACCCAGACGTTCATCAAGCGCGTCGTCGCCGGGCCCGGTGACCGGATCTCCATCCGCAACGGCCACGTCATCCGCAACGGAAAGATCGAGAACGCGCCGTACATCGAGCCGTGCGGCCCCGGCGGTTCCTGCAATTTCCCCAAAACGATCACCGTTCCCGCCGGGCATTACTTCATGATGGGGGACAACCGTGGCGTATCCGACGACAGCCGTTTCTGGGGACCGGTCCCGCAGAAGTGGATCATCGGGGTTGCCTTCTTCACCTACTGGCCCCCGGACCGCATCGGGACTCTCTAGCGATCCGGCGCCGCGGACCGGCGGGGCCTCGCCGGCCAAGGGCCCGGCCCGCTCCGCGCCCGGGCGCCGACGCGCGGCGCGGCCGGGGCGAAAGCTGCTCAGCCACGATCGCGGCCTCGGCGTCCGATTTGTGGCCGGCGCCGATGAGGCCGGCCGGGGATGCCTGGCGGGACCGCTGGTCGCCGCGGCCGTCCTGCTTGATCTTGAGCGGCTCGGGCCCGCGCAGGCGCGCGCCCTCGGCTCGCTCAACGACTCCAAGCAGCAGACGCCGGAGGCCCGCGCCGCCCTGTACCCGGTCATCCTCAGCGTCGCCGCCCGCGTGGCGATCGTCACCCGCTGCGCGCCGGGCATCGACGCCCGCGGGCTGCACAAGACCAACCTGGCCGCGCTGCGCGACGCGCTGGCGCAGGTCGCCTGCCCGGGCTGCATCTGCCTGAGCGACGGCTTTCCCGTCTCCGGACTTGACCATGATCGGCGCGCGGTCATCGGCGGCGACGCCAAGAGCGCGGCGATCGCCGCCGCCTCGGTCCTGGCCAAGGAGACCCGCGACCGCTACATGCGCCGCGCGGACGCCACCCATCCGGGCTGGGACTTCGCCCAGCACGTCGGCTACTCGACCCCGGAGCACCGGGAGGCGATCGAGCGGCTGGGGGTCTCGCCGCTGCACCGGTTGTCGTTCCAGTCGACGGCCTACCAGCAGCTCGCACTCGGTTAGCTCCCCGGTCAGAACGCGCCCTCCAGGTGCTCCAGTGACAGCAGCCGCCCGGCGGCGTCGAGGGTGACGCCGATGGCATCAAAGCGGATGACATCCGCATAGGGCCGATCCCGCCGCTGGGTCAGCCAGCTGGCCGCCATCCTCCGCACCCGGGCCTGCTTGGCCGGTCCCACCGCGTCCAGGGGGCCGCCGGCGCGCCCGCCCGCCCTCCGGGTCTTGACCTCGCAGAAGGCGATGGTCCCGCCGGCGCGGGCGACGATGTCCAGCTCGCCCCAGCGCGTGCGGTAGTTGCGCTCCACGATCTCATAGCCCAGCCGCCGCAGGTGCTCGGCGGCGAGATCCTCGCCGCTGCGCCCCCGCGCGTTGCCGGCCTCGGTGCTCATCTCGTCCCCGGACGCTACGCCGATTCATGTGCCTCGTGGGTGACGGAACGTCACGATTGCGTGCCAAAACCACCAGCAAATGAGGCACTTTTGCGACGATGCGACACCCACAGGGCAGACGATCGGGCGTAGCGTGCCGGGGCATGCTCGCCCGGGTCGCCACGTTCGCCATCGACGGCGTCCAGCCGCGGCAGGTCTGGGTGGAGGTCGACCTCCGGGCCGGCCTTCCGGCGTTCACCATCGTCGGTCTCGGCGACACCGCCGTGCGCGAGTCGCGCGACCGAATCCGGGCGGCGATCCTCAACTCCGGTTTCAAGTTCCCGGACGGGCGCATCACCGCAAACCTCGCCCCCGCGTTCCTGCGCAAGGCCGGCCCGGGATTTGACGCCGCGCTGGCCCTCGGCGTGCTGGCGGCCAGCGCCCAGGTTCCCGCCGCAGCGCTGGCCGGCTACGCCGTGTTCGGCGAGTTGTCGCTGGGGGGCGAGCTGCGCGATTCCCCCGGGGCGCTCGCCGTCGCGGAGGGCGCGCGCCGCGCCGGCTGCGCCCGGTTGATCGTCCCGCGCTCCCGCGCCCGGGAGGCCGCGCTCGTCGACGGGCTGGGGGTCGTCGCCGTCCCCAGCCTGCGCGCCGCCGCGGATGTCCTCTCCGGGGCCAAGCCCCCACCGCTCCCGGACGCCGACCCACGCCACAGCGGCCCGCGGCAGGCCCCGGATCTCGCCGATGTGCGCGGCCAGCAGGCGCCGTTGCTGGCGCTGGAGATCGCCGCCGCCGGCGGTCACAACCTCCTGTTTGAGGGTGCGCCGGGCACCGGTAAGACGATGCTCGCCCGGCGGCTGCCGAGCATCCTGCCGCCGCTGAGCCGGGCGGAGGCGATCGAGGTGACGCGGATCCACAGCGTCGCCGGCGTGCACGCCGATGGCCTGATCAACTCCCGCCCGTTCCGGGCTCCGCACCACACCATCTCGCCCGCGGGACTGGCGGGCGGCGGATCCCCGCCGCGGCCCGGCGAGGCGACGCTGGCCGACCACGGGGTCCTGTTCCTCGACGAGCTGTCTGAGTTTCAGCGCACCAGTCTCGACGCGCTGCGCCAGCCGCTGGAAGACGGCCACGTGACGATCGTCCGCGGGCAGCGATCGCTGCGCTTCCCCACCCGCTTCATGCTCCTCGCCGCCACCAACCCGTGCCCCTGCGGGTTTGCCGGCGTCGACGACCGGTGCTCCTGCGGCGAGGTTGAGCTGCGCCGCCACCGCCGTCGCCTGAGCGGCCCCCTGCTCGACCGCATGGACCTGCTCGTCGACGTGCGGCGCCCGTCCGACGAGGAGCTGCGCCGCCCCCCGCTGACCGATTCGACGCAGGCGGCGGCGCGCGTCGCCGAGGCGCGCGAGCGCCAGCGCCGGCGGCTCGCCGGAACCGGGGCCGCGTGCAACGGCGAGATGGACGTCCGGCTGGTCGGCTCGCGGGTGGCGCTCCAGGAGGGCGCCGCCGAGGAACTGGGGCGCGCGTACCGGTCCGGGCTGCTCAGCGCCCGCGGCCGGCATCGCGTCCTTCGGGTGGCCCGGACAGTTGCCGACCTCGGCGCCCGGGACCGGATCACCCGCGAGGACATCCTGCTCGCCCTCAGCCTGCGCCAGCGCACCGGCGCCGAACTGACGGTCCCGTCATGACCGGGGGGTCGGCGTGTGACGAATGTCTGGCCCGGTCGTGGCTGCTGGGGCGGCTGGCGGCGCACCTCGACGTCGAGCGAGGCCGGATCATCGCGCTGCTCGACCTGGGGGAGGAGGACCTGATCCGCGCGGTCGCCGGCCGCGACGCGGCCGCGGTCCGCGCCGAGCGCCTGGCCTTCGACGCCGGCGCCTACCGCGAGCGGTGCGCCGACGCCGGGCTGGGACTCATCTGCCGCTGCGATGCCGGCTACCCGTCCGCGCTCTGGGCGCTCCCGGCCGAGCCGGCGGTGCTGCACGTGGCGGGGCAACTTCCCCGCCTCGCGGCGCTGACGGCGGGGGAGGGGGTGGCCATCGTGGGGGCGCGTCGCGCCTCACCGTACGCGCTGGAAGCCGCCCGGTCGCTGGCGCGCGGCCTGGGACGGGCCGGGGTGACCGTGATCAGCGGGATGGCGTCCGGGATCGACGCGGCCGCTCATGAGGGCGCGCTGGACGCACGCGGCGCGTCGATCGCCGTGCTGCCGGCGGCGTCCCAGCGCCCGTACCCGCCGGCCGCACGAGCGCTGCACGGGCGGCTCATCGCCGCGGGGGCCGTTGTCTCGGAGCTGGGGCCGGACGTCGCGGTCCGGCGCTGGATGTTCCCCGCGCGCAACCGCCTCATCGCCGCGCTCGGCGCCATGGTCGTGGTCGTGGCCGCCCGCCGGCGCTCCGGAGCCCTGCTCACCGCCGAGCTCGCGCAGACGCTGGAGCGGCCGGTCGGCGCGGTGCCGGGACAGGTGACCGCGCCCCTGTCATGGGGACCGCACGCGCTCATCAAGCGCGGGGCGTTTCTGGTGACCGAGCCGGCCGACGTCCTGGAGGTGCTGTTTGGCAGCGACGGGGTCCCGGTGGCAGCGGGCCCCGGTCCCGCGCCGGCGGCCGAGCTTCAGCCGCTGTATGAGGCGCTCGCCGATGGTCACGCCCCCGCGGAGGCGTTTCAGCAGGCGGGCCTCGACACGGTCCGGGGTCTGGCCGCCCTCGCGGCGCTGGAACTCGGGGGGTTCATCCACCGCCGGCCGGGAGGTCACTTCTCGATCGCCGGCTGACGAATAAGCTCGCCCCAATGCCCCACCCCGCCCGGATTCCCCGCGTGCTGTCGATCGCCGGCTCGGATTCCGGGGGCGGCGCCGGCATCCAGGCGGATCTCAAGGCGTTCGCCGCCTGCGGGGTGCACGGGATGACGGCGGTGACCGCCATCACCGCGCAGAACACCGTCGGGGTGACGGCGGTTGCGGCGATCTCGCCGGAGATGATCCTCGCCCAGGTGCACGCCGTCGCCGAGGACATCGGGGTTGACGCGGTCAAGATCGGAATGCTGGGCACGACGGCGACGATCGAGGCGGTGGCCCAGGCCCTGGACGAGCTTGGGGGCCGTGACCGCGTACCGATCGTGCTCGATCCGGTGATGGTCTCGGAATCCGGCTCGCAGCTGCTGGAGCCGGAGGCGCGCCGCTCGCTGATCGAGCTGCTGCTGCCCCGGGCGCTGGTGGTCACTCCCAACCTGCCGGAGGCCCGCGCGCTGGTCGCCGCGGCCGGGGGGAGGGCGGAGCCCGCGGGCGCGCCGCCGGGCGGCGCCGTCGACGACGCCGTCGCCCTCGCCCGCGCCATCCGGGCGCTCGGCCCGCGGATCGTCATCGTCACCGGCGGCCACCGTGAGGAGGCGACCGACGTCTTCTTCGACGGCGATCAGGTGGCCGAGATCCCCGGCGAGCGCTACGACAGCGGAGCGGCTCACGGCTCCGGCTGCACCCACTCATCGGTGCTCGCCGCGCGCCTGGCGTGGGGCGATCCGCCGCTGCAGGCGGCGCGGATCGCCAAGCGGCGGGCCTCGGAGGCTGTGCGGGACGGACTCGCCGGGATCGGCGCCGGCGCCGGCCCGGTGGATGTGCTCGGCGTGACATAATTGTTGTCGTGCGCTTTCTGAGGATGAAGCCGGGCCACGGAGAGGTTGTGATCGCAGAGGGCGACGTGGAGCTGGCCGAGGACGAGCTTCGTCTGGTGCAGGAGTTCCGTCGCCAGCTGGAGGAGGGGCTGTGGGCAGCCGTGCCGGTCGTCGACGTCGAAGGCCGCCGCGAGGCGCACATGGTCAAGAGCTTCGACGACGTCCCCCGTGACGCGGACCGAGTGATCTTCTTTCCGCGCGCGGCCGGCGGCCGGTAGACAGGCCGGCGTCTCGCGGTGCTGCTGGCGCTCGTCGCGACCGCGTTGGTAGCACTCGCGCTGCTCTCCGAAGAGCTCCTGCCCCGCATCGAGGACCTGTGGTCGCGCCACCGGGCGCGCCGGCGGCTGGCGCCGCCCATGCCCTACGACCCGGGCCGCGAGCGCCGAGCCGAGCAGCGGGCCCGCGCGCTGTTGCGCTCCTGCGTCAACGAGGAGGAGTGGGCCATGTACCGCGACCTCGGCTTCATCCGCGTGTGGGGCAAGCAGGCCGACGGCCCCGGCGCCCACGGCGCCGCCTACGCCTACCTCATCTACCCCCACCGGGCGATCATCGCCTACCTGGCCCAGACCCACCGGCTGCTGAGCGAGTACTGCGTCACGTTCCCGGACGAGACCCGCCCGTACGGCAGCGCCCGCCTGCCGGACTCCGACGACGTGCTCGCCAAATGGATGGCCCTGACCGGCGACGAGCAGCGCCTCATCTCCACCGCCAACATGCACCTGCCCGGCCGCCAGCTTGATCCCGTCCGGGTCAAGCGCGACCTGTGGCGGCTGTCTCAGTGGGAGCGGGCCCGCATGCGCGACGCCGCCGCCCGCAACCCGGCCTCGACACCGCTCGACACCTCCAACTAAAGGCCCGCCCGGGTACCCGGCGGGGTCGGTCCGGCCGGCGCGCCGGACGGGTGGCTGACGACCGAGCCGCGGAGCGCGCCGCGCGGCGAAAAACGGCAGCGGTGAAGGGGCGCACACTGCCGGTAGCCGCAAGCTCGCCCTCCGCACACCCAGCGCGTTCGAAATCCCAGCGGGCGTCTCCGCTTTCGTACGGATCGGTTGCCCTGCGCGCCGTACGGGCGAAATCCACGGCGGGGTCTCGGATTTCGAACAAGATTCACGCCGGAATCCGGTGCGAAGGGCCCTGGAGCGAGGCGCCGGCGGTGGCGCCGGGGCGTGGGCTCGCAACAACCCAGGCGGTGGCGCCGGGCGTCGGCTCCGCACCCAAGCGGCGCGATAGTGTTCCCGCGCGCCATGAGCACGACCGCCGCCACAGACCTCAAACACCGCAGCCGCGCCCTCACCGAGGGCCCGGAGCGGGCCGCCGCCCGCGCCTATCTCAAGGGCATCGGCTATGACGACGACGCGCTGGCCAAGCCGCTGATCGCGGTCGCCAACACGTGGATCGAGACGATGCCGTGCAACTTCCATCTGCGCGCGCTCGGCGCGAAGGTCAAGCAGGGCATCCGCGAGGCCGGCGGCACGCCGATGGAGCTCAACACGATCGCCATCTCCGACGGGATCACGATGGGCACGCCCGGGATGCGGGCCTCGCTGGCCAGCCGCGAGCTCATCGCCGACTCCATCGAGCTGGTCGTCGACGCCCACATGTTCGACGGGGTCATCGCCATCAGCGGCTGTGACAAGACGATCCCGGCCACGGTGATGGCCCTGTGCCGCCTGGACATCCCCAGCCTCATGCTCTACGGCGGCTCCATCCTCCCCGGCCATTACCACGGCAAAGAGGTCACGATCCAGGACGTGTTTGAGGCGGTCGGCGCCCACGCCGCCGGCAAGATCACCGACCAGGAGCTGACCGAGATCGAGGATGTCGCCTCACCCGGCGCCGGGGCGTGCGGGGGCCAGTACACGGCGAACACGATGGCGATGGCGTTTGCGGTCCTCGGCATCTCCCCGGCCGGCTTCAACGACGTGCCCGCCGTCGACGCCAAGAAGGCCGACATCGCCCAGCAGGCGGGCGCCCTGGCGATGGACATCCTCAGGCGCGGCCTCAAACCCAGCGAGATCATCACCCGCCACAGCCTGGAGAACGCGATCGCCGCCATCGCCTGCAGCGGCGGCTCCACCAACGGCGTCCTGCATCTGCTGGCCATCGCCAAGGAGATGGGGATTGAGCTGAACATCGACGACTTCGACGCCATCAGCGAGCGCACGCCGCTGCTGTGCGACCTCAAGCCGGGCGGGCGCTTCAGCGCTCCGCACCTGTACGAGGCCGGCGGCGTCCCGCTCGTGGTCAAGCGCCTCAAGGACGCCGGGCTCCTGCACGAGGACGCGCTCACGGTCACCGGGCAGACGATCGGTGAGATCGCCGACGGCGCCGCCGAGACCCCCGGCCAGGAGGTCGTCCGCCCGCTGGACAATCCGATCAAGGAGACCGGCGGCCTCGCCATCCTCCACGGCAACCTCGCCCCCGACGGGTGCGTGGTCAAGCTCGCCGGCTACGAGCGGCGCCGGCAGACCGGCCCCGCCCGGGTGTTCGAGTCCGAGGAGGAGTGCATGAAGGCGGTGACCTCCGGTCAGATCAAGCCCGGCGACGTCATCGTCATCCGCAACGAGGGGCCGGTCGGCGGCCCCGGCATGCGCGAGATGCTGGGCGTAACCGCCGCCCTCGTCGGCGAGGGGCTGGGCGAGGAGGTCGCGCTGCTGACCGACGGCCGCTTCTCCGGCGCCACCAAGGGCCTGATGGCCGGCCACGTCGCGCCGGAGGCGGTCAAGGGCGGGCCGATCGGCCTCGTCAAAGACGGCGACGAGATCACGCTCGACGTCACCGCCCGCCGCCTCGACGTCGCCCTCTCCGATGACGAGCTCGCCGCCCGCCGCCGCGACTACACCCCGCCGGAGCGGCCGTTCCCCGGCGTCGCCCTGAGCAAGTACGCCAAGCTTGTCTCCAGCGCAGCGGAGGGCGCGGTGACCCACTGACCCAAACGGCCGCCGACGCGGCCGGACGCGCCCTGCAGCCTCGGCGGCAGGATCTCGCGCGTTTATGTGCAAATACTCATTTGCGCCGCAAATCGCGTTGCAATCGCCCCTGCCCGGACTCTCCGGGTTGATTGCGGAGTCAAGGTCAGTACCATGCCCGGCCAGTGGCCAACGTTTCGTATTTGCGAACGTCAGGAACTCAGCGGGCACGGGGGACGGGGTACGGATCCCTGGCAATGTCGAGCCACCGCCGCCGGCGGGGCCCGTATGTGGTCGTCGGGCTGCTGGTGCTCGTCGCGGCGGTCGTCGCCGCCGGCATCATCTTCGGCACCGCCAAGGCGACGCTGACCCCGGACGCGGCCGGCATCGCCAAGATCACCCTGCCCATCGGCGGGGGCCGGATCCAGAGCGTGACCGTGCTCGCCGCGCCCAGCGCCCAGCCGGTGCCCGTCACCCTGCACGGCGGCGATGTCGTCTACCCGGTCAAGCCGGTCGCGGCCGGTACCCGCCTCACCGTCCGCGTCGTCGTCGCCCGGCCCAGCTGGATCGCCTGGATCGCCGGCAAGACCCAGACGCTGACGCTCACGGCCACCGCGCCGACGGCGAGCCTGCGCTCGCACTTCGTCACCGCCCCGGCGCACGGGCGGGTGCGCCTGCGCTTCAAGGCGCCGATCAGCGCCTACGCCTACGGGCCGGCCGCCACCCACCTGCACCGCGTCGTGCTGGCGAGCCCCAGCGCGATGATCACGCTGCCGCGGACCTCGGCCGCCGGCTCCATGTACCTGTCGGCCCAGCCGCGCGCCTGGGAGCGCTCACCCGCCGCCGTCGTCAGCTGGTTCCCGCCGGGCGCCGGCGCCACCGCGGTCGCCAACCCCGCGCCGGGCTCGCAGGTCAAGCCGAGCACGCCGATCACGCTCACCTTCTCCAAGCCGGTCGCCGGCGTCCTCGGGGGCCATCAGCCGCCCGTCTCGCCGAACACGCCGGGCACCTGGCACACGGTCAACAGCCATTCCATCCAGTTCATCCCGCAGAGCTATGGCTACGGCCTGGGGGCGACGGTCAAGGTGGGGCTACCCAGCGACGTGCACATCATCGGGGCGCGGGGCGGCAGCGCGACCTGGTCGGTGCCCGCCGGCTCCACAACGCGCCTGCAGCAGCTGCTGGCGACGCTCGGCTACCTGCCCTACAACTTCCAGACGAGCGGGTCGGCCAGCGTGCCGCTGACGCCGGCGGCCCAGGAGCAGGCGGCGATCACGCCCCCCGCCGGGACGTTCTCGCTGCGCTGGCAGAACATCCCGGCGTGGTACAAGAGCCAGTGGGCGCCGGGCAGCTACGGCGAGCTGACCAAGGGTGCCGTCATGGCGTTTGAGAACAGCCACGGCATGACCGCCGACGGCGTCGACGGCCCCCAGGTGTGGAATGCGCTGATCTCCGACGTCATCGCGGGCAAGCGCAACAGCTTCGGCTACACCGTCGTCGACGTGAGCCAGAGCTCGCCGGAGTCCGAGAGCACGTGGCACAACGGCAAGACGGTCGCCTCGGGCGCGGTCAACACCGGCGTGGCCGCGATGCCGACCGCCAACGGGACCTTCGCCGTCTTTGAGCACCTCCCGGTGACGACGATGAGCGGCACCAACGCGGACGGCAGTCATTACGTCGACCCCGGGATCAAGTGGGTGAGCTACTTCAACGGCGGGGACGCCCTGCATGAGTTTCCCCGGGCCGGCTACGGCTATCCGCAGAGCGACGGCTGCGTCGAGATGCCCAACGCCGAGGCCGCCGCCGTCTACCCATACACACCGATCGGGACGATCGTTCACGTCAGCTAGTCGCACCGGAAGTTTGGGCAATGCCGCAGTCATGCCCGCGGGCCGCCGAGAAAAAAGGGTCTGGTCCGCGACACGGCGAATAGCCGAGACGCCCATGCCCTCAGATCGCGCCCCGGCCGGCGCGCAGACGGCCGAACCGCCCCTCCCGCCCGACTGGCGGGCGGCGCTCGACGGATTCGACGCCGACCTCCGCCGCCGGGCCGTCGCGGCCAAGACGCGCCGCGCGTACGCCGTCGACACGCTCCAGTTCGCCCGCTGGGCGAGCGCCCGGGGGATCGCACCCTCGCAGATCGACGTCCGCGCGCTGCGCCGCTACGTGGCCGGGCTGTCGGAGAGCGGCCAGGCGCCGACCACCGTCGCCCGCAAGCTCGCCGCCCTGCGCGGCCTGTTCCGCGCCGAGATCCGCGCGGGCGCGCGGGACGAGAACCCGGCCGAGCTGCTGCACTCGCCCAAGCGCTCCCAGCGGCTGCCCCGGGTGCTGAAGTCCGCCGAGGTCGCCGCGCTGCTTGACCGGATCCCCGCCACCTCGCCGCTCCAGGTGCGCGACCGGGCGCTGTTTGAGCTCGCCTATGCGTGCGGTCTGCGCGCCGAGGAGCTCGTCACCCTTGACCTGCACTCGGTCGACTTCGACTCAGAGGTCGTCCGCGTCGAGGGCAAGGGGGGCAAGACCCGGCTGGTGCCCGCCGGCGAGCACGCCCTGCGCGCCCTGGAGCGCTATCTGGCCAAGGGCCGCCCCGCGCTCGCCGTCGCCGGTGAGGAGGCGCTGTTCATCTCCAAGTCCGGCCGGCGGCTGGGGACCTCGGACATCCGGCGCCGGCTGCGGACGTGGGCACGGCTGGCCGCCCGGGGGGCACCGGCGCTGGCCGACGCGCACCCCCATGCGCTGCGTCACTCGTTCGCCACACATCTGCTGGAGGGGGGCGCCGATCTGCGGGCGATCCAGGAACTGCTTGGCCACGCAAGCATCTCCACGACCCAGGTTTACACTCGGGTAGAGTCGACCCGTCTGCGGCAGGCTTATGTTGCGGCGCATCCGCGCGCCTGACTGGGGAGCACCACACTGGAAACCAACGTCAAAGCGATTGAGCTCCAGGAGCTCTGGAAGCGCTACAAGGCCTCTGGGGACGAGCGGGCCCGGGAGCGGCTGGTCGTCGCCTACTCGCCGCTCGTCAAGTACGTGGCCGGGCGCATGGGCTCCGGGCTGCCGGCGCACGTCGAGGAGTCCGACCTCATCTCCTACGGCCTGGGCGGCCTGATCTCCGCGATCGAGCGCTTCGATCTCAGCCGGGAGATCAAGTTTGAGACCTACGCGATCACCCGCATCCGCGGCGCCATCATCGACGAGCTGCGTACCCTGGACTGGGTGCCGCGGTCGGTGCGGGCTCGGGCCCGGCAGTTTGAGCGCGTCAACCAGAAGCTGGAGGCCAAGTTCCAGCGGGCGCCGACCGACGAGGAGATGGCCACCGAGCTGGAGATGTCCGTCGACGAGTTCCAGGAGGCTCTGCTCCAGATCTCCAACTCGACGATCGTCGCCCTCGACGAGCTGTGGAACGTCTCTGACGCCTCCGGCGACCAGGTCTCGCTGCTCGACACGCTCCCGGACCGCGGCGCCCCGGACCCACAGGTTCTGGTTGACGAGTCTGAACTGAGAGATCGCATCGCCGACGCCATCGCCGCCCTGCCGGAGCGCGAGAAGCTCGTCGTCGCCCTGTACTACTACGAGAACCTGACACTGCGCGAGATCGGGGAGGTCCTGGGGGTGACCGAGTCCCGTGTATCGCAGCTGCACACCAAGGCGGTGCTGCGGCTGCGGGGCAAGCTGGCCGGCGAGCTGGAGTAAAAGGAGGCCTGGCCGCATGCGGCCAGGCCCCGGCGGCGCATGCGCCGCCGGAGGGGTCCGCGCATGCGCGGACCCCCACCATGTGAAAGCGGTAAGGTCGCTCTCCGGCGTTCACCAGAGAGAGGAGACCAGCCATGCACAAGGCCGCGGATCGGATCCGCAATGTGGCCCTCGTCGGCCACCGCGGCAGTGGCAAGACGTCGTTGCACGAGGCGCTCTTGTTCCAGGCGGGAGTGGTCAACCGCCTTGGCACCGTCGTCGACGGCACCACCGTCTCGGACTCCGATCCGGATGAGAAGGCCCGTCAGATGTCGATCTCACTGGCCCTCAGTTCGTTTGAGTGGCAGGAGCGCAAGGTCAACCTCATCGACACCCCCGGCGAGTCGAGCTTCATCGCCGACGCCCTCGGCGCCCTGCGTGTGTGCGAGTCCGCGGTGTTCGTCGTCAACGCGGTGATGGGCGTCGAGGTTCACACCACCCGCCTTTGGCAGCGCGCTGCCGAGCTTGATCTCGCCCGCCTGGTGTTCGTCAACATGCTCGACCGCGAGCGCGCCGACTTCTTTCGCACCCTGGACTCGCTGAAGTCCGCCTTCGGCCAGCACGTCGTCGCCACCGAGATTCCCATCGGCTCCGAGCACGAGGTCTCCGGCGTGATCGACCTCGTCGACATGAAGGCCTACGAGTACACCGGCGCGGCCAAGGACAACTGCCGGGAGATCCCCATCCCCGCCGAGCTTGAAGACCGGGCCCAGGAGTACCGCGAGCGGCTCATGGACGAGGTCTCAGAGACCTCCGACACGCTGATGGAGCGCTACCTGGAGGGCGAGGAGATCTCCCATTCCGAGATCGTGGCCGCGCTGAAGGACGGGACCAATCACGGCTCGCTGTTCCCGGTCACCTGCGGGATCGCCACCCGCAACCTGGCCACCAACCGCCTGCTGGACGCGATCGTCGAAGACCTGCCCTCGCCGGTCAAGCACGGCGGCCTTCAGGTGGGGGAGGTGACGCTCCAGCCGGAGGAGGACAAGGAGCTGTTCGCGTTCGTGTTCAAGACCCGCGCCGACCCGTTCGCCGGGCGCATCAACATGTTCCGCGTCTACCAGGGCGTGATGAAGCAGGACACCCAGGTGCTCAACACCCGCACCCACAACAAGGAGCGGATCGGCCAGCTCGTCACGTTTGAAGGCACCCAGACCGGCCACACCAATGAGTACGGCCCGGGCGACATCGGCGCCGTGGCCAAGCTCAAGGAGACCCGGGCCGGCGACTGGCTGGCCGCGCGCGACGAGCCGATCGAGATGCCCTCGATCAAGCTCCCGACGCCGGTCATGGCCTTCGCCGTCGAGCCCAAGGCCAAGGGCGATGAGGAGAAGGTGTTCAGCGCCCTGCGCCGCCTTCAGGAGGAGGACGCCACCATCGACCTGCACCGCGACGAGCAGACCGGCGAGCAGATCGTCGCCGGGCTCTCGCAGGTGCACGTGGAGGTGATCGTGGAGCGGCTGCGGTCGCGGTTCGGCGCCGAGGTGACGCTCAAGCCGCCGCGAGTGCCCTACCAGGAGACGATCCGCAAGCCGGCCAAGGCCCACGGCCGCCACAAGAAGCAGACCGGCGGGCGCGGCCAGTTCGGCGACTGCCACATCGAGATCGAGCCGATGGAATACGATCCCGCCCACCCCTTCGAGTTCGTCGACGCCATTAAGGGCGGGGTCATCCCCTCCGGGTTCATCCCGGCCGTGGAGAAGGGCGTGCAAGAAGCCATGCAGGAGGGGACGGTCGCCGGCTATCCGGTCAAGGGCGTGCGCGTGCGCGTCTACGACGGCTCCTACCACACCGTCGACTCCTCGGAGATGGCATTCAAGGTGGCCGGGTCGCTGGCCATGAAGCAGGCGCTTGAGCAGGCGGCGCCCGTGCTCCTGGAGCCGATCATGCTGGTCACCGTCTCGGCCCCTGAGGACACCGTCGGCGACGTCATCGGCGACCTCAACTCCCGGCGGGGGCGGCCGTTGGGCATGGAGCCGGTCGGCGCCGGGATGACCGAGATCAAGGCCGAGGTCCCGATGGCCGAGATGCTCTCCTACGCCCCGGACCTGCGCTCCATCACCGGCGGCCAGGGCGAGTTCACGATGGATTTCGAGCGCTACGAGGAGGTCCCCGGGCACCTCGCCTCGAAGGTCGTCGACGAGGCCCGGGCCGAGCGGGAGGCGGTGAAGGCGTAGTTGCGCGCTGTCTTGTGGCGCCGATGGCGTAGTACCCTCACAGGCCCGTGAGCACCAGGGCCATTCGCACCTCAGTCGACCAGGGCGTCTGCGACGTGTGCGGCCGCACGCTGCTGCGCGGCGAGCGCGCCGAGATCTATCTGAGCGGTGGCCAGCGCCACTCGGTGTGCGAGCTGTGCACCTCCCGCGCCCTCCATGACGGATGGGTGCGCGAGGGCGAGATGCCGGAGTACGACGACGCCTCCAGCCGCGTCGACCGGCGCCGCTCGCTGTTTGGCCGCCTGCGGCGGGGCCGGGACCGCCGCGGCGGGGGCGGCGGGAGCGGCGGGGCGCGCGGACGGGACGCGGTTGACGATTTTGAGCCGGCGTTCGACGAGCCGGTCTATTACGAGGACCCCGGAGAGCCGGCGGCGCCGCCGGCGCTGGAGCCTGAGCCGGCACCGGAGCCGGCGCCACGAGCGCGGCCCCAGCGGGCCCCGCGGGCCCGGCCGGGCTCGCCGTCGTGGCCGGAGCCGGTGCGCGGGGCGGCGGCCCGCCTCGGTGGGGCCGTCGGCCGGGAGCCCCGGCATGTCCGTGCCGTTCCCACCAGCATCGAGCACCGGATCTCCTCGGCCGTCTCGTTGTTCAACGAGTCCGAGCACCCGCGCACGGTTGCCGGGATCGCCCGCTCGCTGGGGCTGCCGGACGTCGCCGTCCACCCGTCGGATGTCGCCGCCAGCCAGGTCAACATCGTCGTCTCCTGGGAGCTGTGCTGGTATCGCTACGAGGTTGAGCTCGCCGACGAGGTGCCGGCCGTCCGGTCCGCCGCCCAGGGGTATGAGCTCTCGGAACTGAGCGAGATCGAGCGCCAGAACAACGCCCGCGCCGACGAGCGCGGGCGGCTTGAGCTCACCCGCTGAGGACCGTTTCAGCCCGGCACCTCCGCCTTTCTCCCACCGGAGCGGGGGCATCTCCGCCTTTTCTCATACCGGAGCGGCGGCGTCTCCGCCTTTTCTCATCCCGGAGCGGGGTCAGCTCCACCGTTTGTCATACCGGATACCTGAGCGGTGGACCGATTTCTAGACGAACGTTCTATGGCGGCGAGTCGCGGTCGGCCGTTAGCATCCCTCCCGTGATCTACTGCGTGGTACCTGAGCCGCTCGCCGACGACCTGCTGGACCGGCTCACCGACTACTACGCCGACGACCCCCACGTCACCGTGATCGTCGACCGCCGCAAGGCCTCGCGCCGGGGCCGCACCCGCACCCGGTCGGCCGCCGGCGGCCAGCGCACGATCCGCGACCGGCGCCGTCCGCGCGTCACCGGCGAGCTCCCTGAGCTCACCACCGATTGAGCGCCACCGGCGCCTCCCCGCCCGCGAAGCTAACCGTCCACGTCGACGGTGGGGCGCGCGGAAACCCCGGTCCGGCGGCGATCGGCATCGTCGTCTCCGGACCTGACGGCGCGGTGCTCGACGAGGTCGCCGAGCGGATCGGCGTGGCCACCAACAACGTCGCCGAGTACCGGGCCCTGCTGCGCGGCCTAGAGCGGGCCGCCGCCCTCGGCGCCCGCGAGGTGGCGATCGTCAATGACTCGGAGCTTGTCGCCAAGCAGCTGACCGGCGCCTACCGGGTCAAGCACCCGGCGATGAAGCCTCTGTATGAGGAGGCGATGGCGGCCCTGCGGGGGTTCGACGGCTGGTCGATCCGCAGCGTTCCCCGGGCGGAGAACGCGCGGGCCGACGCGCTGGTCAACCAGGCCCTCGACGCTGGTCTGGCGCCCGACCGACAGCGGTGATGAAGGGGGTCCTTGGCGCGCCGCCGGACGCCGCGCCCCCCGGTGCTCTGACCCTCCCGCACAACCGATCCGTTCGAAATTCGATCCGGACGTCCGGGGTCTGGAACGAACCGGGGGCTATCCGGCCGTCCCGGGCGAGATCTGGAGCGGGGTGCCGCGTTTCGAACAGATTGGACGCAGAAATCCGGTGCAACACGTTTGCTGCCGGTCGTCAGGGGTTGCCGTGCACGACCCCGGATCGGCGGTTGGTGCGGCCCGGCCGCCGGCCGGGGCGCTGCATCGCACCGCAGCGACCGATCCGTTCGAGATTCGATTCGGCCATCCGGATCTCGAACGGGTGGGTGGCTGTCGGCCGTTCCGGGCGGTGCAACGGCGGGGCCGCCACGGTCACGGCTCGCCGGGGTACGGCCGCGGAATCTCAGCGGCGCCGGGGTGCGGCGGTCAGCCGGTCGTAGTTGAGCCGCATCAGCGCGATCACGTCGCGCACGTCCTCCTCGCTCTCAATCCGCCGCGCCGCCGGTCCGACCCGGCCCGGGAACACGGGGTGCTCGGTGATCCGCCCGGCGGCGTGAAGCTCATGCCAGACCGCCTCCGGGAAGAAGAAATGGGCGGCATGATCGCCGTGGAGATGGCCGATCTCACGCCGGCCGACCGTGAACGCGAACTCGCCCCGGCGGCCGTGGCCGGACTCCACCCGCGGCCACGCGGTGACCTCCTCGGTGATCCTGCGGTCGGCGGAAACAGGCGCTGAAACCTGGGTCATGACTGCTCCCCTCATCGCTTGACTACAGGCGATGGTGACGCCGCCGGCGCCCAGTTGAAATCGGCAATTGGTCCTAAGTCTGACGGTCCCCTGAGATGTGCCGGAGAGGCAGGCTGAGCAGCGGGGTACCGGCAAACGATAACCTTATGACCGTGACTGACTCCCTGATCGAGCTCAGCGCTCGACTGCATCAGACGGCCGAGCTGCTGCGAGCCGGCGATCTGGAACCGGAGGCCACGCTCTCGCTGATCGAGGAGTGTGCGCGCCTGGCCTCGGATGCCAGCGCGCAGGTCGATCAACGGGCCCGCGCGGCGCTGGAACCGCTGCCAGATCTTCCCGGTCAGCTTCCGCTGCCGGCAGCGTAGGCGCGGCTTGCCCGCTGCATCGACCTTTCGGCCGGCCTACCCGGAGCATCTACGGGCCGACGTGGAGCGCTACCTCGAGGCGATCCGCTTCTCGACCGAATTTGCCACCGCCGGGTTGGAGGAGGCCATGCGTTACTCGCTCCTGGCCGGGGGCAAGCGCATCCGGCCGGTCCTGGCGCTCGCCACCGCCGCGGCCCTCGGACACGACCGGGCCGAGGTGATGCCGCTGGCGGCGGCCCTGGAGCTCATCCACACCTACTCGCTGATCCACGACGACCTGCCGGCGATGGACGACGACGACCTGCGCCGCGGTCGTCTCACATGTCACAAGGTCTTCGGCGAGGATGTCGCCATCCTGGCCGGCGACGGTCTGTACGCCGAGGCTTTTCGGCTGCTGTTGACCGAGCAACGGGGCGATCCGGCCAACGTTCTGGCGGCCGCGCGCGAGCTCGCGGCGGCAACCGGTGTACAGGGCATGGTGGGGGGGCAGTACATCGACGTGGCCGGTACCGCCCCTGAGGATGCCGCTGGGCTTCGGCGATTGCACGAGCTCAAGACCGGGCGCCTCATCGGCGCCAGCATCGAGTGCGTCGCGCTGCTGCTCGGCGCCACCACGCCGGCGACGATGGCCGACCTCCGCGCGTTCGCCGGGGAGCTGGGCGTGCTATTTCAGATTGTCGACGACATTCTCGACGTGACGGGCTCAGATGAGGCGCTCGGCAAGCATCAGGGATCGGACGAGCGGCTCGGCAAACGCACCTATGTCACCGAGTTCGGCCTCGACGGGGCCCGGCGGCTGGCCGAGCAGTCGCGGGAACGCGCCCGCGGCGCGCTCACCGCGGCCGTGGCGGACCGGGGTTCCGAGCTTGAGCAGATCACCGATTTCATCGCGAACCGGAGCTATTAGCCGATGTCAGACCTCTTGAAGCGGATCAATCAGCCGCAGGACCTCCACGGGCTGACCGAGGAGGAGCTCCAGCAGGTCGCGCAGGAGGTGCGCGAGCACATCATCAACACCGTCGGCGAGATCGGCGGGCACTTCGGCGCCAACCTGGGCGCGTGTGAGATCGCCGTCGCCCTGCACTCCCTGCTCGATTCTCCCCAGGACAAGATCCTCTGGGACGTCGGCCACCAGGCCTACCCGCACAAGATCCTGACCGGCCGCCGCGACCGCCTGTCGACGATCCGCAAGTACGGCGGCCTGGCCCCGTTCTGCTCGATCCTCGAGTCCGAGCACGACATCATGGGCGCCGGTCACGCCTCGACCGCGATCGGCTACGCCGTCGGCATCAAGGAGGCGATGCGCCGCGGGCGCGGCACCGACGGCAAGGTGGTGGCCGTCGTCGGCGACGGCGCGCTCACCGGCGGGGTGGCGTTTGAGGCCATCCATCAGGCCGGCGGCGAGGGGACGCCCATCGTCGTCGTCATCAACGACAACGGGATGTCGATCGCTCCCAACGTCGGAGCGCTGTCGCGCTACTTCAACCGGGTCCGCCTCAATCCCAAGCTCTGGCACGCCCGCGAGGAGGTCGAGGGCGGCCTGACCAAGCTGCCCGTGGGGATCGGTGCGGCGTTTGAGCGCTTCGGACCGCACTTCAAGGAGTCGATCAAGGCCTTCTGGGCGCCGGGGCTGCTGTGGGAGGAGCTCGACTTCGCCTACATGGGGGTCATCAACGGTCACGATGTCCGCGCGCTGCGCCGGGCGCTGCGCGAGGCGCTGGTCGCCGAGCGGCCGGTCGTCGTCCACTGCGCGACGGTCAAGGGCAAGGGCTTCGCGCCCGCCGAGGAGGGCGGTCTGGAGGGCATGGAGAAGTGGCATGCCGCCAAGCCCAAGTCGATCGCCAACGGCGCTCCCGCTCAGGCCGTCAAGAAGCCGGCGGGCACCAAGCCCGCGCCGCTCGCCTACACCCAGGTGTTCGGCGAGGCGCTGGTGGCCGAGGCCCGCCGCGACGAGCGCGTGATCGGCATCACCGCGGCGATGAACTCCGGCACCGGGCTCAACATCCTCCAGCGCGAACTGCCTGACCGTTATTACGACGTCGGCATCGCCGAGCAGCAGGCGATCCTGTTCGCCTCCGGCCTGGCGCTTCAGGGCTGCAAGCCGGTGGCCGCGATCTACTCCACGTTCCTGCAGCGCGCGTTTGACCAGATCGTCCACGACGTCTGCCTGCAGAAGCTCAACGTCGTGTTCGCGATGGACCGCGCCGGGCTGGTCGGCGATGACGGGCCGACCCATCACGGCGCCTTTGACATCGCCTACCTGCGCTGCCTGCCCAACATCGTGCTCATGGCCCCGCGCGACGAGGCGATGCTGGTGCACATGCTCCACACCGCCCTCACCTACGACGACGGGCCGGTCGCGCTGCGCTACCCGCGCGGCGCCGGCATTGGGGTGGCTCTGCCCTCCTGCCCGGAGGCGCTGGAGATCGGCACCGGGGAGATCCTGCGCGAGGCGTCTGGCGATGCCGACGCAACGCGCGTGGCCCTGCTCGGCTACGGCTCCGGCGTCGGCAAGGCGCTGGAGGCCGCCGACATCCTGACCGACCACGGGATCTCGGTCACGGTGGCCGACGCGCGGTTTGCCAAGCCGATCGATGCCGGCCTTGCCGCCCAGCTGGCCGCCGAGCACGACCTGCTCGTCACCGTCGAGGAGGGCGTGCTTGCCGGAGGGTTTGGCTCGGCGGTGTGGGAGACGCTCTCGGACGCCGGGATCGCCCCGCGGATTCTGCGCGTCGGGCTGCCGGACCGGTTCGTCACCCACGGCTCGCCCGGGCTCCTGCACGAGGAGGTTGGCTTCACCGGCCAGCGCATCGCCGAGCGCGTCGAGTCGGCCGTGGCCGAACGCAGCAGCGTCACCAGCGGCTGAGGCGCCGGCCCGGCCGCAGCGCCGCGCGGTCAACGGCCACCCCCGCGGGTGGCCGTCTCGCTGAAGGAGGTCATGCACCGGGGGCGCTGGGGCGCCGATCACGTACCGTTCCGGCTCGTGTCGGCGACCACCCCCAGATGAAGCGCGTCCGGATCGATCAGCTGCTGTCTGAGCGCGGGGTCTTCTCATCGCGCAGCCGGGCTGCCGCCTCGGTGCTCGCCGGCGAGGTGCTCCTCCTGCCGGAGCGCCGGCGCGCCGAGAAGCCGGGTCAGCTCGTTCCGGAGGACGTTCAGGTCGAGTTGGCGGAGCGGCCCGCCTTTGTCTCGCGCGGAGGGATCAAGCTCGCCAACGCGCTCGACGCACTGCGGGTGCCGGTCGCCGGCCGCCGCGCGCTCGACGTGGGCGCCTCGACCGGCGGCTTCACCGACTGCCTGCTCCAGCGGGGCGCCGCCCACGTGGTGGCCGTGGACGTCGCCTACGGGCAGATCGACTGGAGCCTGCGCTCCGACCCGCGGGTGACCGTGATCGAGCGCGCAAACGCCCGGTCGCTGGCGCCTGACCAGCTGCCCTACGCGCCGGATCTGATCGTCATCGATGTCTCGTTCATCTCGGTGACGAAGGTGCTGGCGGCGGTGCTCACGTGCGCCGCCCAGCGGTTTGACTGCCTGGCGCTCGTCAAGCCCCAGTTTGAGGTGGGCCGCGCGGGGGTGGGGAAGGGCGGCGTTGTCCGGGATCCGGGGCTGCGCCGGGGCGCGCTGGTCGCGGCCGGCGAGGCCGCCCGCCGGCTGGGCGCGTCGGTGCTGGGGTACGCCAGCTCCGGGCTTCCCGGACCGAAGGGCAACCGGGAGAGCTTTGTGTGGCTGGCCGAGGGCGCGCGCGGCGGGGTCGATGACCTGGCGCAGGCGGCGGCCGCCGTCGAGCCGGAGACGAGCGGTGGGGCGGAGCCGTGAGACGCATCCAGACCGCCACCGTCTTCACCCACCGCCGCACGGCCGAGACCGAGCCCGCGCTCATGATGCTGATCGAGATGGCGCACGAGTCCGGGGTGACGCTTCGCTTCGACCCGGAGGAGACGGCCAAGCACAACCTCCCGGACGACCCGTTCGTCGAGCGCGATTCCAGCGGCGCGGACCGGGTCGATCTCTGCTTCGCGCTCGGCGGCGACGGGACGATCCTCAGCGCGCTGCGCCGCTACGCGGGCACCGGCGTGCCGGTGTTCGGCATCAACTTCGGCGAGATGGGCTTTCTGGCGACCGTCGACCGCGAGGAGGCGTGGGCCGGTTCGCTGCGCGCCCTGGCGGGGGATTTTGAGGTCCTGTCGCTGCCCGGCATCGAGGTCTCCGGCGCCGGCATGAGGGCGCTGGCGATCAACGACGTCTCCATCCACCGCCAGCCGGGCAAGCGGGTGGCCGACCTGGAGTACTCGGTGGGCAACGACGAGGTGGGCCGCGTGCGCTGCGACGGCCTGGTCGTCTCAACCCCCGCCGGGTCCACCGGCTACAACCTCGCCAACGGCGGTCCGGTCATGGCCTGGGGCGTGCACGGCTACGTCGTGTCGTTCATCTCGCCCCACTCGCTCACCGCCCGGACGCTCGTCGTCGCTCCCGCCGACCGGCTGACGATCGACAACCGCAGCCGCGAGGAACCCGTCGACGTCACCGTCGACGGACGCCCGATCGGCGTGCTGGAGGCCGGCGAGCGGCTGGAGGCCCGGTTCGTCATGGACCAGGGCTCGCTCGCCCAGGTGCCCGGCACGACGTTCTACCAGCGGCTGCGCCAGAAGTTTGGGCGGCTGGCGACGCCCCTCTGACCCCGTCTGGCGGCGGGTGCTGCAGATCACTTCTGACCCCGTCCCGGCCGGCGCCGGTGCTCAGGCGGCGTGGGGGAGCCGCGTGGCCCGGGCGACCGCCTGGGGGTGCTGGTCGCGCTGGGCGGCGGCCTGGCGGCGGCCCGCCTTCCAGGATTGGCGCATCCGGCGCACGTAGGCCGCCGGCGGCTCGGCGTAGACCCGCCGGCCCAGCTGCAGGGCCTCGGCCTGGAGCGCCCGGCGGCGCTGGTCGATGAGGCCGATCACAGCGTCGCCATCGGCCGCCACCGGAAGCCGGCCGTCGGCGAGCTCGCTGCGCAGCACCGCGAGGTCGTGATCCTCGCCGAGCAGGTCGCTGAGCCGGTGGGCGTCCTTGGCCTGCCCGGCGAGCGCCGGCCCGCCGGCGCGGGCGAGCAGGCGCTCCTGGAGCCACAGGTCCTTGACCCGCTTGCGCCATTCGTGCAGAGCTGTCGCCGACGGGTGGGAGCGCACGCGCGCGAACGCCGCGCGGCCGTCCTTGTAGGAGCGCTTCAGGCCGTCCTGGAGCGCATCCCATCCGCCGTGCGTCAGCCGCCACTCGTCGGCGCGCACCCGGATGGCGCCGAGCTCCTGAACCGCGTGCGCGCCCAGCGCCGACCCCACCAGTCGCCGGCGATGGGCATCGCGCCGGCGTTCGAGGCGCCCGCGGATCTCGGCGAAGGTGCTCTCCGGCAGCTGACCGGCATACCGCTCAGACAGGGCGTCGAGCGTTGTGATCATCACCTCGGCATCGCGCGCGCCGGACAGCTCACGCGCGGCATCGCGCAGGGCGGCGTTCTCCCGCCGGCGCACGGCGGGAGGCAGCGAGCCGCGCACCAACCGCAGCAGCGAGCGCTCCTTCTTGACTGCCTTGCGGGCGGCGTGAACGGCGGCCACCGGCTCCTCGGCGATCCGCTCGCTCAGCTCCCGGATAGCGCGATCCAGCTGCTCCTGGGCGCAGCGGCTGAATCCGGCGCGCACCGACTCGTCGAACTCGATTGCGTAGGCCACGATGGCTCCTCTCCTCGCGTCGACTGACGGCGGAGCCCTGTCCGGCGCTGACGCGCACGGCGGCCCCGTCTTGACGATGGCTTCCCGGGCGGCTCGCTCAGCAAACGGTCCCGGGCGATCCGTCAGGGGCGCCTGGTAGACCGTTGGCGTGCTTCACGAGCTGCGCGTCGAGAACCTGTTGCTGATGGAACGGGCCGAGCTTCGGCTCGCTCCGGGGCTGAACATGCTCACCGGCGAGACCGGGGCGGGCAAGACCCTGCTCGCTCACGCCCTCGATCTGCTGCTGGGGGGACGCGCGCGGCGGGGGATCGTCCGCCCCGGCGCCGCCGAGGCCTACGTCGAGGGCGTGTTTGACCTGCCGGCCGAGCTGGCCGGCTCCGACCGGGTGCCGAGCGGAGCCGAGGAGCTGGTGCTGGCCCGGCGCGTGTGGCCAGACGGGCGCACACGGGCCTACGTGTGCGGCCGCGCCGCCACCCAGGCCGACCTGCAGGAGCTCGGCAGTCAGCTGCTGTCGTTCTATGGCCAGCACGAGCATCGCAAGCTCATGCTCTCGGCCTCCCAGCTGGAGGTGCTCGATGCCTACTGCGGCGCGGCGCACCTGGCGCTGCGGGAGCAGCTGCGCGCCGCTCACGAGCGCGTCCGGGAGCTGGAGCAGCGGGCCGAGGAGCTGCGCGAGCTCGGTGGAGCCCGGGAGCGTGAGCTGGATCTGCTGACGTTCGAGCTTGACGAGATCGAGGCGGCGGCGCCCGCCGAGGGCGAGCAGGAGGCGCTGACGGGCGAGCGCGACCGGCTGCGCCACCAGGAGGCGCTCGCCCAGGCGGCGGCGAGCGCCGCCGGCGCGCTGACCGGGGCCGGGGAGCTCAACGCCGGCGCGGGTGGGGCCTCCGCGGGCGCCGGTGGCGCCGAACTGCTGGCGCAGGCGGCGGGCGAGCTTGCTCACGCGGCGACGCTGGATGCCCGGCTGGCACCGATCGCCCAGCGGCTGGAGACGCTGCGCTACGAGGCCGAGGACGTCGCCGCCGAGCTGCGCTCCTACCTGCTTGAGCTGGAGGGCGGCGCCGGTGCGGCCGGGGCGGGGCGGCTGGAGGAGATCGAGGAGCGGCTGGCGCTGCTCGCCCGGCTCCAGCGCAAGCACGGGGGCACGATCGCGGAGGTCCTCGCCCACGCCGAGCGCTGCCGGGCGCGCCGCGATGAGCTGGAGAATGCCGATACCGCGCTGGAGACGCTCGAGGCCGAGCTGCGCGCGGCCCTGTCCGAGCGCGACGGCCTGGCCGAGCGGCTGACCCGGACGCGGCGCCGGGCGGCACCGAAGCTGGCCAAGGCGGTCCGGGAGCGCCTGGCCGAGCTGGCCATGGCCGACGCCCGGTTTGAGATCGAGCTCTCGGCGCGCGCCGACGGCTGCGGTCCGCGGGGCGCGGACACGATCGAGATGCTGATCGCGCCCAACGCCGGCGGACCCCTGGGACCGCTGCGCGAGGTCGCCTCCGGCGGCGAGCTCTCCCGGGTCATGCTCGCCCTGCTCAGCGTCGCCCACGGGATGGCCCCGGGGCAGCCGGGGGGGGAGGAGCGGGAGGAGGAGAGCGGCAAAGGACCACGGAGGAAGAAGCCTCGAGTTGCGAAGCAAGTCGCCAGCGAGTCCGCAGGAGTCATCGGCGACCCCGGAGTTGCGAAGCAACTCGCAAAGAAGCCCGAAGGGCTTCTCGTGTTCGATGAGATCGACGCCGGCATCGGTGGGCTCACCGCCCGGGCCGTCGGCGAGCACCTGCGGGAGCTCTCCCGCGGCCGGCAGGTCCTGTGCATCACCCACCTGCCCCAGGTGGCGGCGCTCGCCGATCGCCATTTCACGATCGTCAAGGACACCGGCGTGATGCCGGCCACAACCACCGTCACCGCGCTGGACGGCGACCAGGTCGTCGGCGAGCTGGTGCGGATGCTCGGCGGGGGCGCCGGGGACCGGGCCGCCAGCGAGCACGCCCGCGAGCTTCTCAGGGCGGCGTGATGGGCGCGTCCGGCCGCCGATTCACCGGGTTTCGAGCGCACGGAGCGGGGAAACCGGAGACGGGCGGCGGTCGCCGCCGGAGCCCTCGGTAGACTCGTCACCAGTCGATGTCACAGGGCGAGACGCGGTTCATCTTCATCACGGGCGGGGTCGTTTCCTCGCTGGGCAAGGGCATCGCCGCCGCGTCGATCGGCCGGCTGCTCGTTTCCCGGGGCCTCTTGGTCCAGCTGCAGAAGTTCGACCCGTACATCAACGTCGACCCCGGGACGATGTCGCCTTACCAGCACGGGGAGGTGTTCGTCACCGAGGACGGGGCGGAGACGGATCTGGACCTGGGGCATTACGAGCGGTTCACCGACGCCAACACCAGCCGTGCCTCCAACGTGACCGCCGGCGGCATCTACAACACGGTGATCCGGCGCGAGCGCCGCGGTGACTACCTGGGGGCGACGGTTCAGGTCGTCCCGCACATCACCAACGAGATCAAGCAGCGGATCAAGCTGATGGCCGACTCCTCGGATGTCGACTTCGTCATCACCGAGATCGGCGGCACGGTCGGCGACATCGAGTCTCTCCCGTTCCTCGAGGCGATCCGCCAGTTCCCGGTCGATGTCGGCCGCCGACGGTGCCGCCGATCTCCGTGATGACGAAGTCGACCTCGGTCGAGTCGGCCATCAGCCGGATGCGGCTCTTGATCTCGTCGGTGATGTGCGGCACGACCTGCACCGTCGCGCCGAGGTAGTCGCCCCGGCGCTCACGGCGAATGACCGTGTTGTAGATCCCGCCC
>DASSZQ010000177.1:0-4051 GCA_035702755.1 Solirubrobacteraceae bacterium
GTCGTCCTCAAAGCGCATCCGCGGCGTCCGGGGCACGATCATCAGCTGGTAGGGGACCCGTCCGCCGTACGGCGCGATCAGCACCGCCTCCTCGTCGATGGCGACGACGCGCTCGCGCCGGCGCACCTCCTGCTGGAGCAGATCCCCCAGCAGGTTGCCGCCCATCGTCCGCGTCGCGTAGGCCCCAAAACGCTCGCGCTCGCGGGCGATCGACGCGGGGACGAAATCCAGCGCGTACAGCTGCGCGTGGGTGTGGACGATGGTGGCGCCCGCCGAGCGCCCCTCGTTGACGATCAGGTGCAGACACGACGCCTCGTGATGAGCGCGCATCCGCTCGCGCCACACGTCGACGGCCAGCGCGACCTGGTCGGCCGACAGCTCACCGAGGGTGGCCACCGGCTCGGCGGCGTTGAGGATCACCTCATGGGCGCCGCGGGCCGGGCCGGCCCAGAAGAGATCCGGGTCGGCCGTGGGCGGCGGCGTGTTCGGCTCGGCCTCGAGTGCCGGAAACCGATTGGGCACGACGCGGACCTGCCACCCCGGCGTGTCCGGTGCGCTGCCGTTGGGACGCAGCGCGAACAGCTCCGGCGGGGTCTGCGCCTCGTGCCCCTCGGCAAACGGGTCATCGCGCGGATCGAGGACGAGCGGCGGCTCGACCTCCGGCAGCGCTCCCGGCCGGTCCGCCCGCGGCGCGGCGACGATCGCGCGGTGGCCGGTCAGCGGGTCGATGCGGATCTCCGGCATGGTCCAGACGCTATACCCGTCCCTCGCGCCAGGAAGCGGCGGGGGTTTAGGAGAGGTGCTTCTCCATGGCGATGTGCTCGATGCCCGCCTCCATGAACACCCGGCCCCGCGGCTCGTAGCCGGCGGCGTCGTACAGCGACCGGGCGTAGGTCTGGGCGTGAAGCACCAGGCGCCGGGCCCCGCCGGCGCGGGTCTCCTCGTCGGCGAGCCGGAGCAGGGCGGTTGCGATCCCCTGGCGCCGCGCGTCGCGGCGCACCGCCAGGCGGCTGAATTGGACCGTCGGCCCCACAAACAGCAGCCGGCAGGTACCGATCAGATCGCCGTTGGACACGGCGACGAGGTGCAAGGCCTCGCCGTCGCGGCCGTCGAGCTCCTCACGCATGGGCACACCCTGCTCGACGCAGAACACGTCATGACGCAGCTCCAGGGCGGCCGCCATCTCCTCCTCGCCCCGCACCCGGCGCACCTCGTAGGCGAGAACGTCGGTCATCGCGCGGTGCACCTCACAGCGCCACAGCTTGCCATATGGGCCCCTCTCACCACCCCCCTCCGGGGCCGGTCTGACCCATCTGCTTAAATAATCGATATCCTTTCGTCCCAGAAGGCCGAGGGGACGCTTCTGAGGAATTCTCGCCGTGCTCGGCACCATGCCGAGACTGCCTGAGCCGCTACGACGTGGCGCCGCGGCTCGCTCATCCTGACGCAAAGCTCTAATCACCGATGGGTGTAACCACCCCCTTTCCCACTCCTGACGCCATTGCGCGTGCCGAGTTGCTGACGCGGGAGCGCTTCGTCTACGACGGAGAATCGCTCGAAGAGGCACTCGCCCCCGGCACACCCCGCCGCCGGGCGCTCGATGCTGCCATCGCCGAGGTGGCGGCCGGGCACAAGGTGCCGTCGGTTGAGTGGCGGCGGCACTACTCGCTGCTGTTGGGGCTGGAGCGGCTGCTGTCTGAGGATGAGCCGCATCTCGTCGACGGCACCGTTCTGTCCGCCCATCAGGTCGATGCGCTCTCCGGGACGCTCACCGCCCTGCTGGCCGAGAGTTATCCGGCCAACGGCTCCGGGGACGCGACCGCCACCACCACCGCAACCGGCGGAAATGGCGGCGGCGCCAACAGCGGCAGCGGCGCCGAGAACGGCTCCGGTGACGCCCAGCGGGCGGCCGCGGCCGTCCGCGCCTCGCGCCCGGCATCAGCCAGCGCCAACGGCACCGCCGCCCGCTCGCCGGCGAGCGACGACGACGAGCTGGACGAGGACGACCTCGACGACGACGACTTCGAGGACCTTGAGGACGAGGGCGACGAGGAGACGGAGGCCGAGGACGACGAGGCCGACGACGACGAGGAGCCCCAGGACTGGCACGACGAGCCGGACGAGGACGAGGAGCAGCTGGAGGAGCAGCCGGAGGATCCCAACGCCGCGCGGCGCTTCTGGTTTGAGCACGCCACCGGTGCCGGCAAGACCGTCGCCGCCCTCGGCTTTGTGGAGGCCTCGCGCACCGGCGGTGTCCTGATCCTCACCCACCGCCGCAACCTCGTCGACCAGTTCCACGGCGAGCTGCGCGACCGCGGCTACCGCGACCGGATCAGCGCGCCGCTGCTCGACGACCATGATGCGGCCAACGGACCGGTCACCGTGGAGACCTACCAGTGGTTTGTGCGCAACGCCGGGCGCATCTCGGACGCCTACACCATCGTCATCTGTGACGAGGCTCACACCGCGCTGGGCGAGAAGACCTCGGCGGCGATCCGCGCCTGGGCGGGGCCGATCTTCGTCGGCATGACGGCGACGGGCGCGCTCATCGCCCGCCACGTGACCGACCTGTTCCCCACGCAGACGAGCCGGTTTGACCTCGCGCAGGCCGCCCGTCGCGGCGTCATCGCGCCGCTGCGCTGCATCCGCATCCCGCCGGGCCCGGGGGTCCGGACGATCGCCAAGGTGCCCCTGCGCCGCGGCGAGGTCGACACCGAGTTCGATCAGGAGATGCTGGCCGAACTGCTCGATCAGACGCCGTTCAACCTGGCGATCGCCGACCTGTACAAGACCCGCTTCAACGGCGTCCCCGGCGTCGTCTACGCCGCGGGCGTCAAGCACGCCTACAACGTCGCTCAGGCCTTCCGTGACCTGGGGATCAAGGCCAAGGGGGTGTCCGGCGAGACGCCCAAGCGCGAGCTCGCCCGGGTCCTGGCCGAGTACGAGTCCGGCAAGGTCGACGTGCTCGTCAACGCTCAGCTCCTGGCCGAGGGCTGGAACAGCCCCCGGGCCACCATCTGCATGCACCTGGCGCCGACCGCCTCCAAGCGCATCTACCAGCAGCGGGTCGGCCGCGTCACCCGCCGGCATCCGGGCAAGGAGGCGGGGATCGTCGTCGATTTCGTGCATCCGGCGACCAAGCACGACGATCCGGTCGTCACCCTGCACTCGCTGCTTGACCGCGACGTCTACCGCGGCGGGGCGATCGTCGTCGGCCCCGTGCGCCGCGGCCGCGGCCGGCGGGTGCGCGTCGAGCGCCGCGTGCTGCCGGTCACGCCGGATCCGGAGCGGCGCGCCGAGGTCTTCGAACGTGAGCTGTGGCGGATCGCCGTCGAGCACCTGGACTACGGCGAGCAACACGTGTGGGCGGCCCTGGCCGGCGCCCGGGTCGCCCCCAACGGCTGGCGCCGAGCCAAGGCGATGCTCCACTTCGACCGGGGCGGCGAGCTCAAGCGGCGCTTCCTGCTGACCGCGGTCCAGCGCAACCGCAGCGCCCAGCTGCGACTGCGGGCGCTTCAGGAGATCGCGGCCAGCCGCGACGCCGAGGCCTTCGACACCGCCATCGACATCATGGGCGGCTGGCCCCGCGACGAGCGGCGCGAGGGCGTCAAGATCATGCTCCAGGCGCTCGCCGAGCGGCGGATCGGCCGCCGTGACCAGGCCAACGCCTGGATCTGGCGGATGGCCGAGTACACCCGCGAGGTGCACGAGGAGTACGCCGTGCAGCGCTGGCCGGAGACCAAGCGCCTGCTGGGACTGCTGGTCAACTCAAGCGGATCGGCCCACGCCCGCAACGCGCGGCGCCTCGTCCACGCCTCGCGCAAGGAGGACCGCCGCCTGTCGGCGGCGCTCCTGGCTGCGGCGCTGGCCCACACCCCGGAGGCCGAGGAGGCGCTGCGGGGGGCCCGCACGCGGATGGCCCGCAAGCCGGCCGCGCTGGCGCGGGAGCTGCTGCGCAACTTCCCCAAGGGCCGGCCCAGCAAGAACCGCCGCCGCTCACGCAAGTCGGGCGAGGCAACGCCGGCAGGGACCGCAGCGGTCGCGCCGACCG
>DASSZQ010000302.1:0-3909 GCA_035702755.1 Solirubrobacteraceae bacterium
CGCGAGGGCACGTTCCTCATCTGCTCGTTCTGGCTGGTGTCGGCGCTGTGCGAGATCGGTGAGATCGACCGCGCCCGGTCGCTGTGCGAGCGGCTGCTCGGCTACGCCAGCCCGCTGGGGCTCTACGCCGAGGAGATCGACCCGGTCACCGGTCGGCACCTGGGCAACTTCCCGCAGGCGTTCACGCACCTGGCGCTCATCAACGCCGTCATCCACGTCATCCGCGCCGACGAGCAGCTCGCCGAGGAGCAGTCGCCGTGGGCCGAATGGACGTAGGCGAGTCGTCCTGAGGGCGACCTCGCGCCGCCGCCGTCGCTTCGGCTGCACCTACCGCCGCGGCCCCAACCGGACCGGCAGCGTCTTGAGCTGGTTGATGAACCCGGACTCCACGTACGCCGGCTGGCCGGCGATCTCCATCTCCGGGTAGCGGGCGAGCGTCTCCTCAAACAGCACCCGCAGCTCCAGGCGGGCGAGCGCGGCACCGAGGCAGAAGTGCCGGCCGCCGGCGCCGAACGCCTGGTGCTCCGGGTTGCGACGCACGTCGAACCGGTCCGGCTGCTCGTAGCGCGTCTCGTCGCGATTGGAGGAGACGTACCACATGACGACCTTGTCCCCGGCCCGGATCGGCTGGCCGGCGACCTCGGTGTCGCACGTCGCCGTGCGCCGGAAGTGGGCGAACGCCGGGAACATGCGCAGCGACTCCTCGACCGCCGAGGGGATGAGCGAGGGCTCGGCGACCAGGATGTCGCGCTGGTCCGGGTGCTCCATGAGCGCCCGCATCCCGCTGCAGTACGTGGCCTTTGTGCTGTCGTTGCCCGCCGCGACGAGGAGGAAGAACCCCATCACGATCTCGTGCTCCTCCAGCTTGTGGCCGTCGATCTCGGCGTGGACGAGAACGCTCGTCAGATCGTCGGTGGGACGCTCCCGGCGGGCGGCGATCATCTCCGAGCAGCGGCGGAAGATCTCCGGGATCTCGTTGGCCATCACGCTCTGAAGGCCCTCCGGGTTGAGATCCGGGTCCCCGGCGCCGAGCGAGGTGTTCATGAGCCGCGCCCACACGGCGTCGTCCTGCTCCGGGATTCCCATGAAGCTGCCGATCACGCGGCTGACGACCGGTTGCGCGACGTCGGTGACCAGGTCGCACGTCTCGCGGCCCTCGAGGCGGTCGAGCACGTCGAGGACGATCCGGCGGATGGCGGGCTCGTGGGCGGCGATCCGCCGCGGCGTGAAGCCGGCCTGAAACAGCATCTTGAGGCGGTCGTGCTTGGGCGGGTCCATGCCGATGAACATCGCCTGCATGAGCGCCAGGAAGATGTTGGAGACGGCGGTGATGCCCTGCGCCGAGGAGAACGTGCGCCAGTCGCGGCTGACGGCATGGACATCGTCGGCCCGTGTCACCGACCAGTACCCGGCCTCATCCGGGTACTCGCTGATCTCCCGCGTGAAGTGGACGGGGCACTCGCCGCGCAGCCGCGCAAACAGCTCGTGCGGTGGCCCGTCCTGCCACAGCTCGCGTTCGGTCACCAGCACCTGGTCAAGGTCGCTGCTGCGAATCGATGTCACCCTGCTCCTCCTCACGGGCCGCCGAAATCGCGGCCGATCTTACTGGCGGCCTGACCGGGCGGGAAGGACGCCCCACTGTGGGGTATACCTCGCCAATCATGCCTGTCGACGCGCGGAAAACGGGTCGGCTGGCGGCGCAGACGCTCACCGTGGCCGCCGCTCTCGCCCTGCTCGTCTCCCTGTTTCTCACCTGGAGCCGGCTGACGCTGCATCAGCTGGCGCTGGTGGCGCTGTCGGCCAACGGCAGCCTCGGCGGGCTGTCGTTGCACCACAACGCGTGGGGCACCTCGGCCGCCATCGCCACGGCCCTGACGCTCGTCGCGCTTGCCATCGCCGCCGTCGGCGCGCTGAACCGGATCCGCCTCATCCTCCCGGTCGCCGTGCTCAGCCTCGCCGCGCTGGGACTCGTCATCGCCCTGCTGCTCAATCCGCCCTCCGCTGTTCCCCGCGGCGTTACCACGGGTGCGCCGGCCGTGCTCGGCTCCCGCGCTCCGGCCGGGGGTCAGGGGGCGGGCGGTCCGGGCGAGACCGTCGCCCTCATCGCCCTGGTGCTGGGCGGGGCCGGGATGTGGGCGCTGCTGCACAGCGCACACGCCGACCGGCGCCGGCGCCGGGGCCAGCAACCCGCCTAGACCGGCATCCGCTCCGCCGGCGGCTCCCAATCCCGCCCCCATCGGCCTCAGGCAGTGAGCGCAGCCTGCGTGGGGCGGCTCGGCGGCACGACTCGCGCGTTCGACGGCCGCGGTGACGGCCGCCCGCCGGCCAGGAGTCTGCTGAGGTGAGTCGGTGGCGGCGGGGGCTGAGTCGACGGCAAGGAGGGGGTGCCCGGGGCGGGGCGGGGCGGGGGCAAAGCACCCCCGGTTTGTTCGAAATCCGAATTGCGCCTTCCGATTTCGTCCGTGGGTGACGTATGGCGGCAGTTGTGTTCGAGATCGTCAGCCCGGATCCGAATTTCGAACGCATTTGACCCTCCCCGGCGGGTTCGCGCCCGCATCCCGTCCCCCGCCAGCGAACCCCTCCTTCACTGCTGCCGTTTTAGCGCCACCGAGCCCGTCCACCCATGGGCGCTGGCCGGGTGTCGCGGCCGGGAATCCTGCCCCACGGCGCCTCATTGCGTGCGCGCCGCCCAACGCCGGCGGTCTTGTCGACACTGGCGGGGGCAGCAGCGCCCGGCCCGGGTGGCTCCCGCGTCAGCGGGTGACGGGCTGGGCGGCCCGGGCGTCCCGCGCCGCCGGCGATGCCTCCGGCGGTCCGGAGCCGCCGCTGCCGGACTCGTCGGCGTCGCGCCCACCCCGGGAGAAGGATGCGACGGCCGCCACCAGGCAGGCGATGATGGCGAAGGCAAACGCCTCGTGCAGCCCGCTGCGAAACGGCGCCTCGATGAGCTGGGGGAAGAACGAGCGGCCCGTCAGCAGCGTCTGCTGGGCGTGGGTGAGGTGGGCGAGCACGTGGGGGCCGAGCAGGTGCTGGATGGGGTTGTAGCCGAGGAAGGCGGCGAACAGGATCGACACCGGGGGCAGGTGGGCGGCCGCCTCCGCCGTCCGGTGGGGCACGCCGTGAGCCTCCAGCCCGGTGGACATCGCGTGGGGCAGCGTCGCCGCCAGTCCCAGGATCATCAGGGTGAAGAACACGCCGATCGACAGCACCTGCGCCGAGTTCTGGAAGGTCTGATTCATGCCCCCGCCGGCGCCGCGGTCGGTCGGCGGCAGGCTGTTCATCACGCCGGCGCGGTTGGGCGAGGCGAACATGCCCATCGACACGCCGTTGAGGAACAGGATCGCGGCGAACAGCGGGTACGGGAAGTTGACGGGCAGCAGTGTCAGCAGCACAAAGCTGACCGCGGCGCCGATCATCCCGCCGGTGGCAAACGGGCGGGCGCCGAAGCGGTCTGAGAGATAGCCGGACGTCGGCCCGGCAAACAGCATCCCGAGCGTCAGCGGGAGCATGTAGATGCCCGCCCACAGCGGGGTCTCGGTGAAGTTGTAGCCATGCTGGGGCAGCCAGATGCCCTGCAGCCAGATGATCAGCATGAACATCAGCCCGCCGCGTGCCACCGCCGAGAGAAACGTCGACAGGGTGCCGAACGTGAAGGCGCGGATCTTGAACAGGGGCAGCCGGAACATGGGGTCCGGGACGCGCCGTTCCACGAAAGCGAAGATGCCCAGACAGACCACCCCCGCGCCGATCAGGGCGATCACCTTCGGTGTCCCCCACCCGGTGGACGCGGTGCCGGACGGCCGGATCCCGTACGTGACGGCGACCATGATCAGGATGAGGCCGAGCGCGAAGGAGATGTTGCCCGCCCAGTCGATCCGGGCCCGGCGCGGCGTCGAGATCTCCTGCAGC
>DASSZQ010000060.1:0-7233 GCA_035702755.1 Solirubrobacteraceae bacterium
TCGTGAGGCTCGTTCCGGTGGCGCATCCCGCGAGAGCGAGCGTTGCGAGGACGGCGCTGAGGGCAATCCGGGGGCGCATCAGGCTGCGCACGGTAGCTGCCGGCGGCGATGGTCCCGGCGGCCGGCGGCGACGGCCCCGGCTGCCGGCGCGCGCGGATCAGGGGCGGCGCCACTCTTTCAGTCAGCGCCGCCCCGGACGGCGGGAGATGCGCAGCGGCCGGCTGACGACCAGCGGCGTCCAGCCGTCGGTGTCGACGAGCTCGACCCGGACCCGCGCCGGGCCCCGGACGTGAAAGCGCGCCCGGGAGAGGTAGTCCAGGCGCCGGCGCTGGGTGGGCCACCAGCCGAACCGCTCCCGGAGCTTGCGCTCCAGCACGACGATGGCGCCGGGATCCGGCGGCGTCGCCGTCACGAGGACGTCGCGCCCCGTGACGCGGACGTGCAGGCCGCGATCGACAACGCGCAGCCGGCGGACCTGGCTGGTGTCGGCGCCGCTGACCGCCCGTAGATTGGCGGTGGCCGCGGGGCGGACCGCCACGCTCCAGGTTCCGTCTGGTGCGGGCGTCGTGGTGGCGATGGTGCGGTATCCGCTCGGAGCGCTCTGCTGCACCTGCACCGGAGCCTGGCCGTCGGCGCTGCGGCCTGAGACCGTGAGGCTCCGCCCCTTGAGGACGCCGGCCGAGGGCACCGGGTTGAGGATGAGCCGGCGGACGTCGACCTCGCCGGTCATTCCGGGATGGATCTGGCAGTGGTACATGTACATCCCGGGGGTGCTGAAGCGCAGCGAGAAGCGGCCCCCGTTCGAAATCTCTCCGGAGCCGAAGGATCCATCGTCGGCGGTGACCGTATGTGTGCGCCCCCCGCCATTGGACCAGACGACCGTCTCCCCGGGAAGCACGTCGACCTGCCAGGGGTTGAACGCGGCAAACCCGATGGTGACGGCGGCGTCGCCCGCCGTGGCCGGTGCCGCCGTGGCCCCCGCCGTCGCCAGCAGCACCGCCGTCACGGTGGCGGCACGGTAGGCGCGCCTGATCATCGTGACACCCGGTAGATGCCGATCATGCCGCTCATCATGTGCGACTCGACGTGGCAGTGGTACAGCCAGGTTCCCGGAGCGTCCTCGCGCCAGCGCAGCGCGAAGGTCTCCGCCGGACCGACCGTCTGCGTGTCCCGCGGGACGCCGTCGGCTCCCACCCAGCGGTGGCCGTGCACGTGGAAGGTGTGGAAGTCAGAGCCCATACCCATGACATCCCACTGCACGAACTGTCCGACGCGAGCCCGGAAGACCGGCGTGTTGCCGACGAACGCGCGGCCGTCGATCGTCATGAACTTGCCCATCGGCGAGAACACAACCTCAAACTCACGGTCCGGTGGCCGCTGATGGCGGCCGAGGATCGACAGCATGCCGAACATCCCGCCCGCGATCGACCGCTCCATCGACCGGGAGTGGTCATGGTAGGGCCACACCCCGGCGGAGTCCGGACCCGCGGTCAGCTGATATGTGAACGTGTGCCCCGGCCGCACGTCGGCTCCGGGACCGGAGAAGCCGGGAATGTAGGCCCCGTCCGATGCCGGCGCGTAGTGCACGCCGTGGAAGTGCATGGAGTGCGGAACCCGCCACAGGGTGTCCATGTTCTTGAAGTGGATGCGCAGCCGGTCACCGACCCGGGCGTGGATCAGCGGCCCGGGGATCTGCAGTCCGTCAGCGCTTGACGGCGGGGCGTTGGGGATGCGCCGGCGCCAGCCCGCAGTGAACCGCTGGTAGACGACCGTGTGCACGATGGCGTCCTGGGGGGCGATGGTCATCCCCATCAGCGCGTCGCGTCCGTTGGGCGCGATGTCCCACCAGGTCGGCACGGCGGAGATCCAGTAGCTGCGGACCTTCGCCTGCGCGCCGGAGCCGCAGGCGAGGGCGAGGACCGCCGCCAATGCAGCGATCCCCACCCGGCACCTGGCATTCACTTTTCGCCTACTTGGTGACGATCAGCTTCGCCTGCATCCAGGGATGCACGACGCACATGAAATACAGCGTCGTCCCCGGCTTGGCGGTCACCTTGAGCGTCACCTTGGCGCCCATCTTGGGCGCGATGAACGCCGAATCGCCCGGACGGTCGATGCTCGGCGGCGTGTTCGTCCCCACGCCGTTGTCGACGAACAGGAACTTCGGCGGCGCCGGCGAGTTCGGATCGGCTCCATGCTCCTGGGCGACCGTCCCGCACACCTTGCAGTTGTTGATCTGCATGGGGGTGCGCGGCAGGTCGCGCTTGGCGACGACGGTGAACGTGTGCGGCCCCTCCTGCGGAGCCTTGTTGACGATCGTGATCGTCCCCCCGGAGCGGACGGTGTAGACGTCGCGGTTCCAGCGCATCCCGTCCTTGACCCACCGGTTGATCTTCACCTCCATCTTGCTGACCGCGGTGATGGTGGTGTGCTTCGACGCCGCCGGCGCCCCCTTGGCGGCGAGCGCGCCCGCGCTGCCGCCTCCCACCACTCCGACGGTCACCAGCCCCACGGCGATTCGGTGCTTCAGCACTGTTAGCCCCCTATGTATGAGTTTTGGCCCCGGTTAGAGAATTGTTAGGACCCCGTTAGCGCGGCACCGTAGCACAGAACTCGGTGCAACGCAGCATGTGGACGGTGACGGGCGCGGTGGGACTAGTGCGCAGCAGCCCGCCGCCGGCGAGTCGGCGCGGCGAGCAGCCCCAGCGCCAGCAGCACCCCCAGCAGCTCAATCGCCTTGCACACGACGGCGATCGCCTCGACCGACTCGGGCGTTCCGTCAAAGCCGGGCACCGGTACGGTCACGAACCCGACCCAGGCCACGATCTCGATGGTGAGGAAGAGCGCGGCCAGCCGAAGCATCCGGCGGCTGGCCGGCGCCAGCAGGAGGGCGAGCGCGACGCTGCCCCCAGCGGCCGCGGCCACGATGAAGGCATCGCCGAGCCGGGGCATCTCCGCCAGGTGCTCAGGGACGAGCGCGGCGTGGATCCCGGCGGTGAATGCCACCGCCAGGACGAGCAGCGCGTGCATGACGGCGGGTCCACGCGCCGCGCCGACCAACGTCACCGACTCAAGCCGTGATGTCGACATCCTGGCCCCTTTCCTTTCGCATCCCCGGGCGGGGGCTGTGGCTCAGCGCACGCGTTCTGTGCGACCGCGGCCGACGTCCACGGTGCCCCCTTCTGTCACGGCCGAGCATAACGGAGCCCGCACCAGAATCTGGCTGCCGCCCGTGACGCGATCAGCGCGACTGCGCTGTGTGCGAGCGTGCCCGCAGCAAGTCCGGAGCGCCCGTCGTCTCCTGCACCATCGCCCAGAAGTTCTCCAGCGGAGTGTCGAGCTGGACGTGATGGGTCGGACCGAGGATGAGGCCCCCGCCGGCGCCGAGCGTGGCGATGCGCTCGCGGACCTCGCGGCGGACGTCCTCCGGGGTGCCGAACGGGAGCGTGTGCTGCTCGTCCATCGAGCCCCAGAAGCACAGGTCACGACCGTACTCCCGCTTGAGCCGGACCGGATCCATGGCCGTCGGCTGCACCGGGTTGAGCACGTCGATCCCAATCTCGATGAGCTCTGGGATCACGGCGTACACGCAGCCGTCGGTGTGGTAGGCGACCTTCAGCCGGGGGTTGATCGCCTTGAGCCCGGCGATCAGCCCGGCCATCCGCGGCTTGAGGAAGCGCCGCCAGTGTCGCGGAGAGAAGAGCATGCCGCTCTGCTGGCCGACGTCGTCCCCCAGCCAGATCATGTCGACGCCCATCCGCACGAGCCGCTCGGCCGCGGCCAGGTGGTAGCGGTAGGGGATCTCCAGGATCTCGTCGGCGAGATCCGGCGCCTCCACAAAGTCCATGAGCAGTCGCTCAAGGCCGCGCAGGGCCCAGGCCGCCTCAAAGATCGTCGTCACGGTCACGCCGACGATCCAATAGTCGGCGCCGAACTCGCTCAGCGTCCCCGCCGCGTCGACGTAGAGCCCGTCGCGGTCCGGGTCCGGCGGGTCAACCGGCGGCGGCCATCAAACCACCCACAGCTGCCAGGTGCCCAAGGTGGTCGGCAGGACCCTCGCCGCCGCGCGGCACGCCATCACTCACGCCGGCTGCCGAGTGGGAGGATCCGGTACCGGCGCGTACGGCACACCGGTCATCATGGCCCGCGCGGCAAGGTCCTCTCCCAGTCGCCGCGCGCCGGCAAGAAGGTGCCACGTGGCACGAAGGTGTCGCTAACCGCCGCACGAGCGCGGTAGCCGCCTGACGCCGGCCGAGGGTCCCCGCGACGCCCCCCCGGTCCTAGGTTGGTTCTCCCAACGTTGCCTTGACACCGCGGAGGGCATGCGCGAGAGTGGCCCGCGACCCCGGGGTTCAGGGGTCCTCAAGGGTTGGAGCAGGGGACAGCTCACGACCAGACCGGGGGGTCTTTGATGTCCTATTCCGTAGTGTCAGGCGCCGCGCTGGGCGACCTGGCGTCTCTGTTCTCAGGCCAACTGCTGCGCGACGGCGACGAGGGCTACGACGAGGCGCGGATGGTGTGGAACGGCTGCATCGACCGGCGCCCCGCGCTGATCGCCCGCTGCCGGCACGTCGGCGATGTTCAGGAGGCGGTGCGGTTCGGCCGCCGGCATGGACTCACGCTGGCGGTGCGGGGCGGCGGTCACTCCGCCCAGGGCTATGGCACCTGGGACGACGCGCTGGTCATCGACCTGTCGCCGATGAAGCACACCCAGGTCGACCCCGTCGCGCAGACGATCCGGGCCGGGGCCGGCCTCACGTGGGGTGAGTTCGACCAGGTCACCCAGGACCACGGCCTCGCCGTCACCGGCGGGCGCTTCTCGACGACCGGGATCGCCGGGCTCACGCTGGGCAGCGGCAGCGGCTGGCTGGAGCGCCGGTGCGGCCTGACCGCCGACAACCTCCTGTCCGCCGACGTGGTGACCGCCGACGGGGACATGGTGACGGCCACTCCTGACCAGCACGCCGACCTGTTCTGGGGCCTGCGCGGCGGGGGCGGGAACTTCGGCATCGTCACCTCCTTCACCTACCGACTGCACCAGATTGGGCCGGTCATCTACGGCGGGCTGCTCGTCTCGATGCCGGAGCGCGGCCCGGAGGTGCTGCGCTTCCTGCGTGAGTACATGCCGGACGCGCCGGATGATCTCGGCCTCGGCGCGGCGTTCATCAGCGCCCCACCGGAACCGTTTGTGCCCCCGGAGATGCACTTCGCGCCGATCTTCGGCCTGGTGGTGTGCTGGACGGGCGATGCCGAGGAGGGCGAGCGGGTCGTCGCCCCCCTCCGCCAGGTCGCCCAGCCGGTCATGGACATGGTGGGACCGATCCCGTACACGGCGCTGCAGAGCATGCTCGACGCCGGCGGCCCTCCCGGGACCCGCGCCTACATGAAGGCCGAGTTCCTGCCGGAGCTCTCCGACCAGGTCATCGAGAAGCTGGCCGCGCACGGCGCCACGCGCCCCGGGCCGATGGTCCAGCTGCTGCTGGAGCCGATGGGCGGCGCCATCAGCCGGATCGACACCGCCGACACGGCGCTCGGGGTCCGCGACGTCCCGTGGTGCTTCCACGCCCTGTCACTGTGGATGGAGCCGGGCGACGCCGCCGAGGAGGCCCACATCCGCTGGGCAAAGGCGCTGTCGGAGGACATGCGCCCGGACACCACCGCCGGGGTGTACCTGAACTTCACCTCCGACGAGGGTGATGACCGGGTGCGGGCGATGTACGGCGCCCAGCGCTACGCCAAGCTCGTCGCGCTCAAGGACCGCTACGACCCGGACAACGTGTTCCGGCTCAACCAGAACATCAAGCCCTCCGGGCGCGTATAGCCCGGACGCCAACTGCCCCCACAGCGGTAGCCGCGAGCGATCGTGGAGGCCGCGCAACCGTTCCGGAGGAGCCCGGCGGCAAGCTCCTCCGGACGCGTTGCCGGGGGGCGCGCCTCAGCCGCCGGCGGAGGAGCGGTCGACCTCCTCCGGCTGCTCATACCAGCGCTTGCGCTCCCCAACGCGTGCCCTGAGCTTCCACCCGCGCGTCTTGGGGGCCTGCTCCATGGCGCCAGTCAGGGTGTCCAGGGCGGCGATGACCTTCGCTGAGTCAATCGCCGGCACCGCGTCCAAGCCCTCCCGCAGGCGCTCGAAGTTCAGCTCGAACGTGTGGTGAAGTCCCCAGTCGGTGCTCGTGAGGCTCGTCAGCCGGCTCGGCTCCAAGGCCCGGTGATCCCCGTCGGCGACCTCGCAGCTCTGCAGCAGCGCATAGCAGTCGCTGCGGTCCTTGGCGTTGAGCTCGACGATCTGCAGCTTGCTCATCAACAGATCGGTGGCGGGCAGGGTGGGGCCCGGGCGCCCCAGGCTCTCCGCGAGGGGAAGTGTGTGGCACATCTCAAACGACTCGACGAACACGTCAATCTGGGCATCGCTGGCGGGATCCTCAAACAGGAGCCGCCGGCTGCCGCTGAGGGCGTTGAACGCCGTCGCCGGCTCCCAGCCGCGATCCGTCAGGAGCCGTTCGACATCCCGCCGCTGGCGGCGTCGGACGATGATGTCCAGGTCACGGTACGGCCGCTCGAACGGGGACTCAAACCGGTCCCCGAGGAGCAGTCGGATCCCCACCCCGCCCATGAGCCGGACATCGACGCTGCGCTCCTGCGCGTCGGCGAAGAGTTGCTGACCCTCCTCCACGAGACGTCCGGCAAAGGCGGCATGCATCATCGCCCTCACCCGGCGACGAACTGGTGGACGACACGGTCGGGCCGCAGCTGGATGAGGCATCCGGAAATCCGGCCGGTGTGATAGTCGCTGCCGGGGTTGATGCACAGCGTCCGGCCGATGCGCGTCGCGCCGGCACTCTCATGGACGTGCCCGTGCAACGCGAGCAGCGGCTGGTAGCGCTCGATCGCCTCGCGTACGGCGGTCGACCCCACCGGGATCATCTTGGGCGCCGATCCGGACATGATCACCTCCAGCTCCTCGGTCAGGGCGGGCGCGGTGTCCAAGGACGAGTCATACGGCGGGACATGGAGGTTGAACACGCACCGCTCCATGTCCCCCACCGCGTCCGCCAGCCGGCTGATCCGGCGCAGCAGCTCCTCCTCGTCGAGCTCCCGCGGCGAGTCAAACGGCGTGCGGTTGGCATATCCGAGCGAGATCATCGTGTGACCCTCGAACTCGACGATGCGGTCGTCGCAGGCTTCCACCTTCGTCGCATCCTCGATGGCCAGATCGACACCTTCGGGATCGTC
>DASSZQ010000137.1:0-2675 GCA_035702755.1 Solirubrobacteraceae bacterium
GACTGCGAGAGCGCGCTGTACATGCTGACCGGCAGCGTGCGGATCAGGTGGGGCGACCACCTGGAGCAGCAGCTTGAGGTGGCGCCCGGCGACATGCTCTACGTCCCGCCCCGGGTGACCCACATCGTCGAGAACGTCTCGGACACCGAGCCGGCCGACTACGTCGTCGCCCGAGATTCTCCCCATGAGGATGCGGTCGTCGTGCCCTGGGCCGACGAGCCGCAGTGATCAGGCGGCGCGCGTCCAGGAGACCCTGAGCGGCCCCGCGGTGCTGGTGGCCGCCGGCGGCGGCGGCGCGAGCACGTCATGGGTGCCGTCGTCGTACACCAGTATCCCGCCGTGGGTCAGCCACTCGGCCGCCCGCCCCGGGCCGCTGAGCACGGCCGCCTTGGCGAGGATCTCCGCCTGAGCGGCCGACGGGGCGAGCGCCGTCGCCTGCACGATCCCGGTGAACGCGGGCGCGCCCGTGCGCGGGTCAAGCAGATGGTGGGCGGGGCGCCCGCCGTCATCCGTCCAGCTGCGCCGCCCAATGCCGCTGGTGGCGATTCCTCCGCCGGCCAGCGAGAACGTGTGCAGGTTGCCGGTGTCAAACGGGCTGGACACCCGGACCGGGCGGGGAGCCCGGGCGCGGCCGCCGACGCGGATGTCGCCGGCGCAGTCGACGGCGTAGGTGTCAAAGCCGTCGAGCATCCCCGCCAGCTCGTCGGCGAACACGCCCTTGGCGATCCCGCCGACATCGATGCGCAGCCCGGGCGGGCGCCGCACCGTCCCCCGCGCCGCGTCGACCGAGATCTCGCGCCAGCGTGCGGCCGGATGGGGACCGGCCGCCGAGCGCGCCGGGGCCCGGCGCAGCGCGTCGCGCAGATCGCTGCCCCCCGGCTCCAGGTGATGGGCGTAGCCGGCCTGCTCGATCTCGCGGGCGAGCGTGAAGTCGACCAGCCCGCCGGTGTCGCGGGCGCCGGCGACGGCCACCTGCACCATGCGGCGCAGCAGCGGGCTGACGGCCACCTCGTCGGCCGCCGAGCGGTTGAGCGCTGCGACCTCGCTGTCGTCCTCAAAGCGCGAGAACCGGTGATGCCAGGTCTCCAGCGCCCGGCGGGCCATGGCCGCGGCGGCGGCGGCGTCGGCCGGACGCCTGGCGTCGGCGACGATCACTGTGCACTGACCGCCGAAGCACGGGAACGTCTGGCGATGCTCCTGCTGCTGCGCGGCTTCCGGGCGGACGGCGAAGCTGCGCAGGCTCATGACTGGCCGGAGGTCACGGGACTGGGCGAGACAAGGCCGCTTGAGCCGGTGGAGTTGCTGGAGCCGGCGGTGTTGGATGAGCCGGCGCTGCTGAAGGAACCGGAGTCGTCGGAGCCGGACTCGCCGGTGCTCACAGACGACCCGGTGCCCGAAGTCGTCGCCGCGACCGCATGCCGCGACAGGACCGGGTCATGTCCGGTGACGAGCAGCACCGCGATCAGCGACCACAGCACCACAAACAGCGCCACCGAGTACCCGATGACGCGCCCGCGGATTCTCCGCACCCGCGCCCGCCGCACCTGCCGGATCTGTACCGCATCGTTCGAAGTCATGCCGTTCACGATGCGTCCGCTCCGTAGCAAGCGCGTGTGGAACGGATAAGAACCGGATATGAGCGGTTAGGCGACCGCGCCGAGATCGAACCGGCAGCCGCTGTAGTAGCCGCCCGCCGGCGAGACGAGGAACGCCACCAGCGTGGCGATGTCGCCGGCCTCGGTGGCCGCCCCCGGGGTGACGGCGACCGCGGTCACGGCAAACCGGGCCCACTCCACCGACAGGGTGCGGGCCAGGTTCTCCAGTCCGGCGCGGGCGGCCTCGGCGTGCGGGCCCGCGCCCGCGCGGGGAGCGACGAACACCAGGCGCCCGCCCTCGGCGGACTCGATGAGGCTGCCCGTGGCCACCGCCCGGGCCGCCCGCCACGTCAGCTCAAGCGTCGCCGACAGCCGCTCCGGGCCGCCGTCGCCAAACGCCGCGGCGGCACCGACGACAAGCGCGTGCAGGGGCCGCCGGGCCGCCACCCAGGCGGCAGCCGCGTCCTCGTCGGCGGCGGTGGCGGCATCGAGCACCTCCACCTCGGCCCCCAGCTCACGCAGCGCGCCGATGACCGCGTCGGCCTCAGGTCCCTCCCCCGTGACCGCCAGCCGGCGGCCGGCGAGCATGCCGGCGCGGAAGCTCACGCCGGTCCGTGGCCTTTAGCGGCGCGCAGCGCCCCCCGGTGGCCAAGCTCGGACAGCTCGGTGTGCATCGTCCGGATCCGCTCGAGGATGAGATCGGCGGCCGCCTGCTGCTGGTCGCGCGCCGGGTGAGCGACGCGGTCAAAGCGCAGCGGCTCGCCGTAGCGGACGGTGACGCGCGGGAACTGCAACCGCTTCCAGTTGCGCACCTGGTGGGAGCCGAGGATGGCGACCGGGACGACGGGGGCGCCGGACTCCAGCGCCAGCCGGCCGATCCCCGGGCGCGCCTCGGCGGCGAGCTGGCCGGTGCGCGAGCGGCCGCCCTCGCAGTACATGCCGATCGCCCCGCCGCGCTCCAGGATCTTGTACGCGCTGATGAACGCCTCCTCGTCGGCGAAGCCGCGGCGCACCGGGAAGACTCCGCCGTGGCTGAAGATCCACTGGGGCAGCCCCGGCGCGAACAGCTGGGACTTGGCC
>DASSZQ010000275.1:0-2446 GCA_035702755.1 Solirubrobacteraceae bacterium
CGGCTGTTTGAGACGATCTGGACCGTGGAGCCGGACGTCGCCCGCGAGACGGCACGGCTGTTCTGTGAGCTGGCCGGGCGCCGGGCCCCGGAGCTCGTCGACGATCTGCGCGACCGGCTCGCCGACGCCCCCGGGCCTGCCGGGCAGGCGCACGTGCGCGGTGCCGTGGAGCTCGTCAACCGGATGGCGATCTACGCCACCGGCGGGCCGGCGGCCCCCGGCGCGTAGTCTTTGCCCTGACCGGTGGACACCTCGCTCTCTCTGCGCAAGCGCCACGCGCTCCAGCTCTTCTCCGGGCTCCCGCGCCAGTACGACCGCATGGGCGCGCTGCTGTCCTTCGGCCAGGATCCGCGGTGGCGACGCGCCCTGGTCCGGGCGGTGGCCCCGCGCCCCGGCCAGCGCATCCTCGACGTGGCCACGGGCACGGGCATGGTCGCCGCTGAACTGGTCCGGCGCGGCGGCTGCGACGTGGTGGGCATCGACCAGAGCGATGCCATGCTCGGCGCCGCCCGGGCCCGGCTGTCCGCCGCCCCGGAGCTTGCCGCCCACGTCACGCTCATGCGCGGCGAGGCCGAGCGGCTGCCGTTCGGCGACGGCGAGTTCGATGGGCTCACGTTCACCTACCTGCTGCGCTACGTCGATGACCGGGCGGCGACGATGCGCGAGCTGGCCCGGGTCGTCAGGCCGGGCGGCCGGATCGGCATGGTGGAGTTCGGCGTGCCCGGCACGCCGGCACTCCGGGCCCTGTGGCGGGCCCACACCCGCGTCGGCCTTCCCGCCCTGGGCCGGTTGGTCTCGCGCTCCTGGTATGAGGTCGGCCGCTTCCTGGGCCCGAACATTGAGGAACTGCACCGGCGCGAGCCGGACCTCGCCGCGCTGTGGCGGGCCGCCGGGATCGGTCAGGTCGCCGAGCGCCGCCCCAGCTTCGGCGCCGGGCTGGTCATGTGGGGGGTCAGAGACGGCGACGCGCTCGGATAGGCTCGACCGGCCGGCGTTCTACGCGCTGCGCTCCGGTGGCTGGCGGGACCTGATCACGGTGCTGCACCCGCCGTACACGGCGTGGCACCTCAGCTACATCGCCCTCGGCGCGGCCGCCGCACCTCAGCTGTACGCGGGCCGGCTGGGCGCCGCCCTGGCGGCATTCGCGCTGGCGGTGGGCGTCGCCGCGCACGCTCTGGACGAGCTCAACGGCCGTCCCCTGCGCACGCAGCTCAGCCGGCGGGCCCTCATCGCGCTCGCCGCCGTCAGCCTCGGCGGCGCGGTGGCGATCGGCATCGCCGGGATCGTCGTGATCTCGCCGCTGCTGGCGCCGCTGGTGGCGGTGGGCGCCTTCCTCGTCATCGCCTACAACCTTGAGATCGCCGGCGGCCGCTTCCACACCGATGCCTGGTTTGCGCTCGCCTGGGGCGGGTTCCCGGCGTTCACCGGCTACTTCGTCAACGCGCTGAGCATCCGGCCGGCCGGGATCCTGGTGGCGATCGCCTGCTGTCTGCTGAGCGTCGCCCAGCGCCGCCTCAGCCGCCCCGCCCGCGAGCTGCGCCGCCACACCGTGGAGGTGACGGGCGTGCAGCGGCTTGCCGACGGCCGCCGGCACGTGCTCGACGCCGCCGCCATCGCCGAGCCCCTGGAGGGAGCGCTGTCGGCGCTGTGGCTGGCGCTCGTCGTGCTGGCGGTGGGGCTCGTCATCTGGCGGCTGTGACCGGGGCCCACTGACCGCCGCCCCAGCCCTCCGGAACCCGGAGTGTGCCCGGCTTTGAGCCGGCGGCGATCGGGTAGCAGACAGCTATCCGGTAGTTGACGAGGGAGGCTCACCATGGCGACTGCGACCCCGACGGCCGAGGGACTCGGCACCATCGAGACAAACATTCCGGCACGCCTTGACCGGCTCCCGTGGTCACGGTGGCACTGGCGCATTCTCGTCGGCCTGGGGACGGTCTGGATTCTTGACGGGCTGGAGGTGACGATCGTCGGCTCCATCGCCGGCGCCATCTCCGCCAAGGGCAGCGGCATCGACATCACGTCCGCACAGGTCGCCGGCTGGGCGGCGTCCATGTACGTCGCCGGGGCGTGCGTCGGCGCGCTCCTGTTCGGCCGCCTGACCGACATCTTCGGCCGCAAGCGGCTGTTCATGATCACCCTCGGCGTCTACCTGGCGGCGACGATCGCCACCGCATTCGCGTGGACGCCACTCTTCTTCTTCGCCTGCCGCTTCATCACCGGGATGGGCATCGGCGGCGAGTACAGCGCCATCAACTCGGCCATCGACGAGTTGATCCCCGCCAACCACCGGGGCCGGATCGACATCATCATCAACGGCACGTACTGGGCCGGCGCGGCCGCCGGCGCGCTGCTGTCGGTGGCGGCACTGCATATCTTCTCGCCGCTGCTCCAGTGGCGGGTCTGCTTCGGACTGGGCTTCGTCCTCGGCCTGGCCATCCTGATCGTC
>DASSZQ010000014.1:0-45902 GCA_035702755.1 Solirubrobacteraceae bacterium
ACCTCCTCGGCGACCTGGCGCAGCGCCACCTCGCGCAGGGCGGACAGGTTCTCGATCTTGAAGAAGTTGTTGAGCGCGGCCGGGACACGCTCCGCCGGATAGACCTTGCCGGCCATCAGCCGCTCGATGAGGGAGTCCGGGGTGACGTCGATGAGCACCACGTCGTCGGCCGAGGTGAGCACGGCATCCGGAAACGTCTCGCGCACGCGGGTCCCCGTCAGCTCGGCCACCTGGTCATTGAGGCTCTCCAGGTGCTGAACGTTCACGGTTGAGAACACGTCGATACCGGCGCTGAGCACGTCGTCGATGTCCTCATAGCGCTTGGAATGCTCAGTCCCCGGCGCGTTGGTGTGGGCCAGCTCGTCGATCAGGCAGATCTCCGGGGCGCGGCGCAGGACGGCGGGTAGGTCCATCTCCTCAAGCGTTGTCCCGCGGTACTCAACCCGCCGCCGGGGGACGACCTCCAGCCCCTCGGCCTGGGCGAGCGTCTCGATGCGGCCGTGGGGTTCCAGGTAGCCGATCACGACGTCCCGCCCGGCGAGAGCCTCGGCCTGACCCTCCTGAAGCATGCGGTAGGTCTTGCCGACGCCCGCCGCCATGCCGAGGAAGACCTTGTAGCGCCCCCGGCCGGCCGCCATCGTCGCGCGCGCCCCGCCCAGGTCGGTGACGTGAGCGATCATGCCCCCAGCAGGTTGTGGACGATCAGGTCGATCAGCTTGATGCCGATGAACGGCGCGATCAGGCCGCCGAGTCCATAGATCCACAGGTTGCGCCGCAGCAGCGCGCTGGCGCCGATTGGCCGGTAGGCGACGCCCCGCAGAGCAATGGGAATCAGCAGTGGGATAACGACGGCGTTGAAGATGATCGCCGAGATGATCGCCGACCGGGGGGTGCCGAGATTCATCACGTTGAGCACGTGCAGCGGGCCCTTTGAGCCCGCCGTGGCCGCCCAGGTCGTGACGAAGATGGCGGGGAGGATGGCGAAGTACTTGGCGACGTCGTTGGCGATGGAGAACGTCGTCAGAGCGCCGCGGGTGATGAGCAGCTGCTTGCCGACCTCCACGATCTCGATGAGCTTCGTCGGATTGGAGTCCAGGTCGACCATATTCCCGGCCTCCCGGGCCGCCTGGGTGCCGGTGTTCATGGCGACGCCGACGTCGGCCTGGGCGAGGGCCGGGGCGTCGTTGGTGCCGTCGCCGGTCATGGCCACCATGCGGCCCTGCTCCTGCTGTTCCTTGATCAGGGCAAGCTTGGCCTCGGGGGTGGCCTGCGCCAGGAAATCGTCCACGCCCGCCTCCTCGGCGATCTTGGCCGCGGTCAGGCGGTTGTCGCCGGTGATCATCACGGTGCGGATGCCCATCTGGCGCAGGTGATCGAAGCGCTCGCGCATACCCTCCTTGATCGTGTCCTTGAGGTAGATGACGCCCATCACCTGGCTGTCGCGGGCGACCGCCAGGGGCGTGCCTCCCTCGCGACCGATCCGGTCGAGCACCGGGCGCAGCTCGGCGGGGGCGCGGCCGCCCTCGGCGGTGACGAAGTCGACCACGGCATCCCCGGCGCCCTTGCGCAGCTGCCGGCCGTCGAGATCGACGCCGCTCATCCGCGTCTGGGCGCTGAACGGAACGAAGTGGGCGTTGAGCTTGGCCATGTCGTGCTCGCGGATGCCGTACTGCTTGGCGAGCACGACGATGGAACGGCCCTCCGGGGTCTCGTCGGCCAGCGAGGACAGCTGGGCGACCTCGGCCAGCTCGGCCTCGGCCACGCCGGGCATGGGGATGAACTCGGACGCCAGGCGGTTGCCGATCGTGATCGTGCCCGTCTTGTCGAGCAGCAGCACGTCGACGTCGCCGGAGGCCTCGACGGCGCGGCCGGAGAGGGCGAGCACGTTGCGGCGCACCAGCCGGTCCATGCCGGCGATCCCGATCGCCGACAACAGCGCGCCGATCGTGGTGGGGATGAGCGCCACCAGCAACGAGATGAGTGTCGTGTCCGAGATCGAGGTGTGGGCGAACAGGCCGAACGGCCGCAGCGTCGCCACCACGATCATGAAGATGAGCGTCAACCCGGCGAGCAGAATGTTGAGCGCGATCTCGTTGGGCGTCTTGCGCCGCTCGGCGCCCTCCACCAGCGAGATCATCCGGTCCAGGAACGAGTGTCCGGGCTCCTGGGTGATCTCCACCACGATCCGGTCCGACAGCACCCGGGTGCCGCCGGTGACCGCGCTGCGATCCCCGCCGGACTCGCGGATGACCGGCGCCGACTCCCCGGTGATCGCCGACTCGTCGACCGAGGCGATGCCCTCAATGACCGTCCCGTCGCCGGGGATGAGCTCGCCGGCCTCGACGACGACGCGATCGCCCTTGCTCAGCTCCGCCGCCTTGCGCGTGGTGCCGTCCTGCATCCGGGCGACCGTCTCCTGGCGCATCGAGCGCAGCGTGTCGGCCTGCGCGCGGCCGCGCCCCTCGGCGGACGCCTCGGCCATGTTGGCGAAGATCACCGTCAGCCACAGCCAGACCGAGATCGTCAGCGTGTACCACCCCGGGTCATTCCCGCCGAGGGCATGGCCGCCGAAGACCTGGATGAGCCACGTGACGGTCGTGATGACGGCGCCGATCTCGACGACGAACATCACCGGGTTGCGGATCTGTACGCGCGGATCGAGCTTGGCCACGCTGTCGATCAGCGCCCGGCGGACGATGTCCGGACGCAGGAGCGAGACGGCGCGGCGCTGCGGTCGACGTGCCGGCTCCGGGCGGGGCGCGGTGGGCGGCGCGGGGGTCTGAACCGTCATCGATGACCTCCGGAGATCCGGTTCAGGGCGAGGTTGAGCTCCAGCACGTTGACGGTCGGCTCGCCGATGAAGCCGAGCCCGCGCCCGCCCGTGTACGTGTCGATCAGCCGGTTGACGGTCGTCAGCGGGAGGTGGCGGACGGCCGCGATGCGGTGGGCCTGAATCCGCGCGTTGGCAACCGAGATGTCCGGATCGATTCCGGAGGCCGAGGTGTCGGCGGCGTCGACCGGGACCTTGGCCGCGGTCAGGCCACCGGGGTAGTAGCGCCCGTTGAGGTGGATGTAGGCGGCGATGTTGGTCGTCAGTTCCTGTTTCGTGGCCACGCTGTTGGGGCCGAGGTTGGAGAACGTCGTGGCCGCCGCGTTGTCCGATGGGACGGTGGCCGACGGGCGGGTCTGGAAGTAGCGCGGATCCGGAACCGTGACGGGGTTGCCGTTCTTGTCCAGGACGACCTTGCCGTTCTTGACCACGGGGTCAGCGAAGTTCTGGCCGATCAGCTTGGAGCCGACGAGCCTGCCGCCGACCTGGACCTGCTGCCCATTGGCATTGCCGGGGAAGGCGACCTGGCTGATGCCGGTGATGACCAGCGGATAGAGAATCCCGCACAGGAGCGTCAGGAGCAGGATCGCCAGCGCGGCGGTGATGGTGTCTTTCTTGAGTGCCATTAGTAGAGGTGTCCGGTCAGGCCCTGGACGATGGGGCCGAGGAGGAGGGCGGGGAAGAAGGTGAGGGCTCCGACGAGGACGATCACGCCGATGAGCAGGACGACGAACGTGGGGTTGTCGGTGCGCATCGTGCCCAGGCCGGGCGGGCTGATTCGCTTGCCGGCCAGGGCGCCGCCGACGGCGAGCGCGAACAGGATCGGCGCAAAGCGGGCGAACAGCATGGTGAAGCCGCCGAGCAGGTTGGCGAACGTGATCCCGTGTGAGCCGATGTTGCCGGCCGCGGGCTGGATGAAGCCGGTGTAGCCGGCAAACGCGGAGCCGTTGTTGTTGGCCTGGCTGAGGTAGGCGTAGATCGTTTCCGAGAACCCCTGGGGCCCGCCGGCGGCGGCAGCTGAGATCGACTGGCGGCCGGCGCTGGAGGCGACGGCCAGCGCGGTGGCGAACAGCGCCGCCAGCGGCGTGATCAGGATGCCGAGCGCGACGAGCTTGATCTCCCGGGCCTCGATCTTCTTGCCCAGGTACTCCGGCGTGCGGCCGACCATCAGCCCGCCGATGAACACGGCCAGTAGGACGTAGAGAAGGATTGAGTACAGCCCGGTGCCGACTCCGCCGAAGATGACCTCGCTGGCGCTCAGGTTGGCCATGGGGACGGCGCCGCCGATCCCGGTGAACGACTCGATGGCGCTGTTGACCGCGCCGCACGAGGTGACGGTGGTGATGACGTCGAACAGGGCCGAGCCGGCGATGCCGAAGCGCTGGTCCTTGCCCTCCATGTTGCCGCCCGTCGACCCGGGGATGACGCCGGTGTGCAGCCCGGCGGCGTGCTGGGCGGGGGAGCCGTGGGCCTCGGCGATGTAGGCGACGACGGCCGCGCCCAGGAACATGATCATCATCGTCGAGTAGATGGCGTAGCCCTGGCGGCGGCTACCCACCATCTTTCCGTACATGAACACGAGCGCTGCCGGGATGATGAGCACCGCCAGCATCTCGACGAGGTTGGTAAAGCCGGTGGAGTTCTCGAACGGATGCGCCGAGTTGGTGTTGAAGATGCCGCCGCCGTTGGTCCCCAGTTCCTTGATCGCCTCCTGGGAGGCGACCGGCGCCCGGGCGATCGTCTGCGTCAGCCCGGTGATCCCGTGGGCGGTGAGGTAGCCGCCAAAGGTCTGGAGCACGCCCTGGGAGACGAGGACGAGCGCGATGATGATCGACAGCGGCAGCAGGATGTAGAGCACCGTGCGGACGAGGTCCTGCCAGAAGTTGCCCAGGCTCTTGCCGCTGCGGCCGATGATGCCGCGAATGAGCGCGACGGCGACGACGATCCCGGTGGCCGCCGAGACGAAGTTCTGCACGGTCAGCCCCGCCATCTGGCTGAAGTAGCTCATCGTCGTCTCGCCCCCGTAGTACTGCCAGTTGGTGTTGGTGACGAACGACGACGTGGTGTTAAACGTCACGTTCCACGGCGCCGAGTGAAAGCCCTCCGGGTTCAGCCCGGTGAAGTTCCACAGCGTCTGGGTGCGCAGGATGAAGTACAGAAGAAGCCAGCCGGCCAGCGAGAACAGGATCACGCTGCGGGCATACGCCTTCCAGTCCTGGGGGGCGGGCTGGGAGGGATCGACCCGGATCAGCCGGTAGAGAAAGCGCTCCGGAACCCGGAGGACAGGGTCCATGAACGTGCGCTCGCCGCTGTAGACCGCAGCCATGTACGAGCCGAGCGGCATCGCCAGCGCGGTGAGGATGACGGCGAAGCCGAAGATGGTGAGCCAGCCGGTGAACGTCATCGGCTAGAACCGCTCTCCGCGCAGCAGCGCGTACAGGAGGTAGAGGCAGACGAGCGCCGAGACGATCAGACCGAAGACATCACTCGCGCTCATGCCCGCCGCTCGCCTTCCGGGCTCGCCTGAAAGGCGGCCGCGCGAGTTGTCCAGCTACTCATATCCGGTCGATCCCCCGGATGAGCGCCAGGAGGATGGCGAACATGAGCAGTCCAAGAACGACGGCTACGAAATCCATGCTCAGATCATGGATCGCCGGACGTCAAGGACCCGTGCAGGAAGTGAGCCCCTCCGTACAGATGTTGTGAAGATCCGGGGGCGCCGTCAGCGTCCCCCGGCGCTCAGGCCGAGAAGGCCGCGATCGGCGCGTCGACGGGCGCGCCGGGGAGTTCGATCACCTCGGTGGGCAGCATCCGGTCCAGCAGTCCCAGGACTGATTCGGTCAGCCCGGCCAGCGTCGGCTCCAGCGCCTGGCGCGCCGCCTCGCGGGCGCCTCCGGGGCGCGCGGTGATCCGTGACCGGCGCACGGCGACGGCCGCCGCGTCCCCGGCAGTCGTTCGCGCGGCGGCCCGGGCGCGATCCCCGGCGGTGTCGCCGATCGCCAGGCGGGCCGCGGCCCACGCGGCGGCCCCGGCGCACGCCCACGCGGCCTCGCGGCCGGCCAGCCCGGCGGCAAGTGAGGCCGCCCAGCCGGTGGGGTGGGGGACGCCGAAGACGCGGGCCCGCTCCGCCCGGGCCTCGCGGCGGGCGAGGTCCAGGGTCGTCAGGAGGCGGCGCAACGAATCGCCGTCGGTCACCGGAGCGTGCCCGGCGAGGGCGGCCGCCGTCCCCTCCAGTCCGGCCGCGTGGAGCCACGCCGGGGTATAGGTCCGGATGAGCCAGTCCATCGCCATCCAGCCCCGGTCCGTGTCCAGGCCGTCCTCCGAGGTGCCAATGGTGCGGGCCAGGTACGGCCGCAGCCGCTGGCGGGGCTCGTGTTCCAAGCCGTCGTTGAGCGCGATGCACATCGCCCGCAGAACCGGGCTCACGCACGCCGGCTCATCGCTGTGTGGCTCGCCGGCGAGGTGGCTGACCCACTCCATCGCGCAGCGGCCGTCCTCCGGCCGAGCGTGGGTTCCGTAGGAGAGGATGTAATCGCTGCTCATTGAGCCTCCCGACGCTGTACGAACCAATGGGCTACCCATTGTTTCGCGCCGTACGCAGAAGGTCCAGACCCCCCTTTCTGCGCCGGGTTGCCGGAGGGCCGGCGGCGGACGTCAGATTGCGACCTGGGAGCCGGTCATCACCGTGCGGTGCGTCGGCAGCCCAAAGTGCTCGACGGGGCTGTTGGCGTTGCGCGCCATGCCGATGAACAGGCGCTTGCGCCAGCCCGGCAGACCCCCGTCCGGAGAGGGGACGATCGTCATGCGGGAGACGAAATAGGAGGCATGCTCAAGGTCGAGGTTGCGTTCCAGCAGGCCGCGCTTGCGGGCCAGGGCGAGCAGCTCCGGGACGTTTGACCGGTCGCGGTAGCCGACACGGATCGTCAGCGCGACGATCTTGAACAGGCCGCGGCCCAGCAGTTCGGACGAGAAGCGGTCCTCCGGATCAACGTGCGGGATCGAGACCTGATCCAGAGAGACGATCAGCACCTTCTCATGGAAGGCGTGGCTGTGCTCCACCTCGGCGCGGAGGGCGAGCGGCGTCGTCTCCGTGCCCGGGTTGAGGAACACGGCCGTCCCCGGCAGGCGGACGAGCGCCGGCCGGGCGTCGCACACGCCGTCGAGGAAGTCGCTCAGCGACCCCTCCTGCTCGGTGCGGTTGCGCGTCACCCGCTGATAACCCCAGCGCCACGTGACCATGACCGCGGCGATCACCAGGCCGACGGCGAGCGAGAGGTAGGCCCCCTGGCCGATCTTCGTCATGTTGGAGCTGAAGAACGCCACCTCCACGGTCAAGAACAGGACGCCGAGGATCGCCAGCCGCCACGTGGGCGTGCGCCACAGGGCGCGCGCGACCGCCAGGAACAGCAGCGTGTTGAGGATGAACGTGCCCGTCACGGCCACGCCGTAGATGTCGCCGAGCCGGGTCGAGCTCCGGAAGACCAGCACGAGCGCCACGACTCCCACGCAGAGAAACCAGTTGATGATCGGGACATAGATCTGCCCCTCGATCTCCGACGTGTGGAGGATCTTCAGGCGGGGGAGGAAGCCCAGCTGCACCGCCTGGCGCGCCACCGAGAAGGATCCCGTGAGTGCCGCCTGGGAGGCGATGATCGTCGCCGCCGTCGCCAGGATGACCATCGGCACCAACAGGGCGTGGGGGAGAACCTGGAAGAACGGGTTGAACGAGGCGGAGTGGACGCTGGCCGGGTGCGACACGATGAACGCCGCCTGGCCCAGGTAGGAGAGCATGACGGCGGGCAGGACGATGCCGTACCAGGTCATGCGGATCGGCGTGGCGCCGAAGTGGCCGCGGTCGGCATACAGCGCCTCGGCACCGGTGCAGCACAGCACCACGCCCCCCAGCGTCAGCCACCCGTCCTTGCCGTGGTCGATCATGAAGCGCGCCGCCCACGTGGGTGAGAGCCCCTGCAGCACGCCGGGGTGCAGCACCACCTGGCGGGCGCCGAAGCCGGCGATCACCGTGAAGAACAGCAGGATGACGGGACCGAACAGCCAGCCGACCCGGCCGGTGCCGAAGCGCTGGAGCGCGAACAGGGCGATGAGGATGCCGAGCGAGAGCGGAACGACGAGGTGCGACAGGCTGGGGCTGACGACGTTGAGACCGCCGATCGCCGACGTGACCGAGATGGCCGGGGTGATCATCCCGTCACCGAAGAAGAGCCCGGCGCCGAAGATCCCCAACACGACGAGCACCGCGGTCCTGCCGATGCGCTTGCGCTGGATGAGCGCGGTCAGGGCCATGATCCCCCCGTCTCCCCGGTTGTGGGCGCGCATGATGAAGCCCGCGTACTTGATGGAGACGACGATCATCAGCGTCCAGAAGATGAGCGAGGCGATCCCATAGGTCCCGGCCACCGTGGGGTGCGCGGCGTTGCTGTGGGCGGTGAAGATGAACTGCTCGGTGTAGAGCGGGCTCGTCCCGATGTCGCCGTAGACGATCCCCAGCGCGCCGAGCGCCAGCACGAGCCGGCCGGCATGGGCCACGACGTCACGCTGCTCGTCGGCAGCCCGCCGCAGCGCCTCCGAGGGCTCCTTCGGCTCGCGGGCGGGGGCCGGGCCCACCGGCCAGTAGCCGAGCTTGTGGGCGGCCTCGTGAAACGTCCGCCGCCCCCGCGCCGGGGCCGGCGGCGGCGCTTCGCCCTCCGGCTTGTGGCCCACCGGCGCGGTCCGGTCGTGGCCGTTGAGCGTGTTGACGCCGCCAGGGGCGGGTCGCCGCTCCGGCTCGGCGCTCATCGGCCGGTCCCGACGCAGGAGATCAAAGCCAGGCACAGCCGACCCTCTGCGGGCATGGCGAGGAGACCCATGTCCTCATCTTGGGCCGCCCGCTGTCAAGGACTTGTGCAGGATCGCCCGGGCGGCATGAAGATGTTGTGAAGATCGCCGGTTCACGGGGGAACGGGCCATGACATGACGGTATGCCGGCGCGGTGGCTGCGGGCAGGGATGGGCGCCGCAACCGGGCGCGGGGTTTTCACGGATCAGCCGTCGATCGTCGCGGCTCCGGGTGGCCGCGACCGGCCGGCGGTTCTAGATCGCGATCTGCGACCCGGTCATCACGGTCCGGGCGCTCGGCAGCCCGAAGGCGTCGATGGGGCTGGTCGCGTTGCGGGCCATGCCGATGAACAGGCGCTTGCGCCACCGGGCCAGGCCGGGAGCGTCGGTGGGCGTGATCGTCATCCGCGAGACGAAGTAGGAGGCGTGCTCCAGATCGAGGTTGCGATCCAAGAAGCCGCGCTTGCGCGCCTCCGCCAGCGCCGCCGGCACGTTCCAGCTGTCGTGGTAGCCGACGTGGATGGTCAGGTGCACCACCTTGAACAGCCCCTTGCCCAGCAGCTCGGAGACAAAGCGGTCCTTCTTGTCCACCCGCGGGATGCTGACCGGATCCAGGGAGACGATGACGACCTTGTCATGGAAGGCGTGGTTGTGCTCGACCTGGGCGCGCAGCGCCAGCGGGGTCGTGGCCTTGCCCGGATTGAGGAAGATGGCGGTGACGGGGAGGCGGACCATGGGCGGCCGGGCGCTGCGGACCTCGTCCAGGAAGTCATCCAGCGAGCCCTCCTCCTCGTTGCGGTTGTGGGTGACGATGTCGCGCCCCCGCCGCCACGTGACCATGACCGTGGCCACCAGGGCGCCGACGCACAGGGGCAGCCACGCGCCGTGGGTGACCTTGGTCAGGTTGGAGGTGAAGAACGAGACCTCAACGATGTAGAACAGCGCGGCGAGGGCGGCCAGGCGCCACTTCGCCGTCTTCCACAGCGAGCGGGCGACCGCGATGAACAGCGTGGTGTCCAGGATGAAGGTGCCGGTGACGGCCACGCCGTAGATGTCCGACAGCCGGGTTGAGCTCTGGAAGATGAGCACCAGGGCGACGACCCCAACCCCTAGAAACCAGTTGATGACCGGCACGTAGATCTGGCCCTCCAGCTCCGAGGTGTGTCGGATCTTCAGGCGGGGGAGGAAGCCGAGCTGGACGGCCTGCTTGGCCACCGAGAACGAGCCGGTGAGGGCCGCCTGGGAGGCGATGATCGTGGCCAGCGTGGCCAGGATGACGACCGGGACGAGCAGGCTGTGGGGAAACAGCTGAAAGAACGGGTTGAAGTTGGAGTTCGCCGAGACGCTGTGGGGGTGCTCCTTGATCTGGGCGGCCTGGCCGAGGTAGGACAGCATCACCGCCGGCAGCACGATGCCGAACCAGGTCATCCGGATCGGCGTGGCGCCGAAATGGCCGCGGTCGGCGTACAGCGCCTCGGCCCCGGTGCAGCACAGCACCACGCCGCCGAGCGTCAGCCAGGCATCGACGCCGTGGGCGACCAGGAAGCGGATCGCGTAGCTGGGCGAGAGACCCAAGAGGACATCCGGGTGGGCGACGACCTTGATCAGGCCGAAGACGCCGATCGTGGTGAAGAAGACGAGGATGACGGGGCCGAACATCCAGCCGACCGCGCCGGTCCCGTAGCGCTGGACGGCGAACAGCGCCACGAGGATCGCCAGCGAGATGGGGACGACGAGGTGCGACAGGCTGGGGCTGATCACGTTCAGGCCGCCGACCGCGGAGGTGACCGAGATCGCCGGGGTGATCATCCCGTCGCCGAAGAACAGGCCGGCGCCGAGCAGGCCGAGCGTGACCAGGGCGGTGGCGCGCGGGATCCGGCGCCGCTGGATGACCGCCGCCAGCGCCATCCCCCCGCCGTCGCCGCGGTTGTGGGCGCGCATGATGACGACGGCGTATTTGGTGGACACGATGATCATCAGCGCCCAGAAGATCAGCGAGACGATCCCGTAGATCCCGGCCGGGGTGGGGTGGGCGGCATTGGCGTGCTGGCCGAAGATGACCTGCATCGTGTACAGCGGGCTGGTGCCGAGGTCGCCGTAGACGATCCCCAGTGCGCCGAGGGCCAGCACCGCCCGGCTGGCGTGGGCGACGACATCGCGCTCATCGTCGGCGGCGGCGCGGATCGTCTCCGAGGGCCCCGTCTCCTTGACCGGCACCGGCCGCACCGGCCAGTGGCCGAGCTTGTGGGCGGCCTCGTTGAAGTTGCGCTTGACCGCCGGCTGCTCCGGCGGCGCCGCCGTGCGCGTGCCGCCGGCGCGGGGTTCCTTGACTGTCACGTCGGCGGCCGGTGCACCGGCCTCGCGGGGACGGGACGAGCGCCCGCCACCGCTGCGGTCCTCACCGGCCATGAACTCCCGCTAACTGACTGGACTGCACTGGAAAGCGCCACGATAGCGGGCGGACGCGACAAGAGTTGACCATGGCTCTCAGACGGGAAAGGGGCGACGTCGCAGGGGGTCGGCCGGACGGCACTCAGCCGGCGAACCGGTAGCCGACGCCCGGGTCGGTCCGGATGTAGCGGTGGGCGCCGGATCCGCCGGCGGCCTCGGCAGGCTCGATCTTGCGCCGCAGATTGGCGATATGGGCCCGCAGGACCTGCGTGTCGTCGCCGTAGCCGTCGCCCCACACGGACACCAGCAGATCCCGGTGGGTCATGAGCCGGCCGCGGTTGCGCACGAGCAGCCGGAGCAGGTCGAACTCGGTGGGGGTCAGGTGCACCTCGCGGCCGCCGATGGTGACGACGCGCGTGGCCAGGTCGATCGTCAGATCCCCAGCGGTGATGCTCGACTCCTCGCGGTCCGGCGCGACGCGGCGGAGGTTGGCCTGGACACGGGCGATCAACTCCCGGGGGCCGAACGGCTTGGTCACGTAGTCATCGGCGCCGGCGGCCAGGGCCCGCACCTTGGCCTCCTCCTCGCCGACGGCCGACAGCACGATGAGCGGCATGTCGCTCCACTCCCGCAGGCGGCGGCACAGCTCGGTCCCGTCGATGTCCGGCAGCACGAGATCGATGATGGCCGCGCTGGGGCGGGCGACCGCCGCCTGGTCAAGCGCCTCCTCACCCGTGCTCGCCGGGACCGCCTCGTAGCCGGCGTCGCGGAGGATGACCCGCAGCGCGCGGAGGATCTGGGGCTCGTCATCGCAGACGAGGATCCGCTGGCGCGACCCGGTCGACATCAACCCGTGCCGCCGGCGGCGGCGCCCACCGGCGAGCCGGAGCGCTCGGCGACGGGCAGGCCGACGATGAAGCTCGTCCCCTGACCGGGGAGCGACTGGACGGTGATCGTGCCGCCGTTGGCCTCGACGAAGCCCTTGACGATCGCCAGGCCCAGGCCGGAGCCCGTGCGGGCGCGGGCGGCGGCGCCGCGGCCCCGGTAGAAGGGCTCAAAGATCCGCTCCTGCTCGGCGGCGTCGATCCCCGGCCCCTGGTCGACGACGCTCACCAGCACCCGCCCGCCCGCGCGCCGGGCATGCACCACGATCGGCTGGCCTGAGCCGTAGCGCGCGGCGTTCTCCAGCAGGTTGGCGAACGCCCGCTCCAACTGGGCGGCGTCGGCCCGGATCTCCGGGACATCCGGATCCACGGTGAGCCGCAGGTCGACCGGCTCGCCCCGCAATCCCTCGGCGGCGGCGGAGACGAGATCCTCAATCGAGACCCAGTCGGAGTGGGGGGTGGCGGTGCCCGCCTGCAGCCGGGACAGGGCAAGCAGGTTGTCGACGAGGCCGGCCAGCCGCGTTCCCTCGTCGACGACCGCCGCGCTCAGTTCCGCCCGCTCCTGGTCACTGAGCGACCCGGCGCCGAGCGCGTGGCCGGCCGCCACCATCGCTGTCAGCGGCGTGCGCAGGTCATGGGAGACGGCCCGCAGGAGCGCGGTCTTCAGATCATCCGAGCGCCGCAACGCCGCGGTCTCCACCCGCTCGGCCTGCATCGCGTCCCGGCGCTCGGCGATCGCCACCAGCGCCTCGAGCGTGGGGACAACCTGCTCGCGCAGCCGCTGCTCGGTGTCGGCGGGGAGACCGGCCGGCACGAGCAGGGTCCCGAGGCGGCGGCCGTCGACGCCGAGCAGCGGCAGCGCCCGGCGGCGGGCATCGGCGGTCACGACGCCAAGCTCGATCGAGGCCGACGACAGGTCCAGCGCCTCCGCGACCCGCCGGGCCGAACTGGCCAGCGCCGTGGGGGTGTCGACGCCGAGCAGCAGCTCATGGGCCAGCGCGGCGGCCAGGTCGGCCTCGGCGCGCCGGCGCTCGGCCTCGATCGCCCGCGCCCGCGCCAGCTCGGCGATGGTGCTCGCCACCAGGGCAACGAGGGTGAAGGCGGTGAGCGCGACCCAGTTGCCGCTGTCGAAGATCGTGAACCGACCCGTGGGGGGAAGGTGGAAGAAGTTGAACGCCGCCGCGCTGAGCAGCGAGGTCAGCAGTCCCAGCGCCAGCCCCCAGTAGGTGGAGACCAGCAGAACGACCGGGAGGTAGACGACGCTCAGCGAGACGACCGGCGCGATGCTGCTCAGGAAGTGGATCGCCGCGGTGGCGAGGGCCACGCCGCCGAACGCGGCAACCACGCCGGCGGAGCGGCCGGGGCGCCGCGCCCGCAGGGCCCCGCCGCCGAGATGCGCCGCCCAGCGGTGCGGGATCATGGGGTTACGGCGCCCGGCGGACATCACGAGGTCATGTAGGACACGGGCGGCGGACCGGCGCTGCGCGCCGCCGCGATCTGGGCCAGCAGCGCGGACGGGCTCGTCCCGCCGAGGACGCGCAGCCGGGGCAGGCGGTACGGGTCGGTCGACGGGCCCGCCCAGCCGGGCACGACGGTGGTGGAGCCGACGAACCCGTTCTGCTTGAGGGTGGCGATGAGCGCGGGGTTGTATTGCCCGGACGGGTAGCAGAACCAGTTGACCGGCACCCCGTAGGTGCGCCGCAGCCGCCGGCGGGCGACGGTGACCTGGAAGTGCAGCTCAGCGGCGTCGGCCGTGGCCAGGTCGGCGTGGCTCATGCCCTGGGTGTCCAGCTCCCAGCCGGCCCGGATCAGCGCGCGCACCTGGGCGGTCGTCATGCCGCCCTGAGCGGGGGGCAGGCCGGTCAGCTGGATGTTCTCATCGCCGACCCATCCCAGCCGGCGCAGGATCGGCAGCGCCGCCGCGTACTGGGAGTGGTAGCCGTTGTCGAAGGAGAGCACGATCGGCTTGCCCGGCGGCAGCTTGGCCCCGTGCGTCCAGTAGGCGCGCATCTGATCGAGGGTGACGCCGACCCATCCGGCCTGCTTGAGCGCCTGCATCTGGGCGGCGAACTCCGGTGCGGGCACATACAGCCCCGGATACGGCGCTCCCGGCGGGGGAGGGGCGATGACGTGGTACATGAGGATGGGGACCGAGTCGGTGCCCGGGTGCCCGGTGGCGGGGCCGAGCGCGGCCGCCGTCGAGCCGCCGGGGGCAGTGCGGCTCCCGGCGCCGGCGCCGGCGTGACCGGTGCCGGCGTGTGCGCCGGCGTGCCGGTGGTGGGTGCGCGCCGCCGCCGTGGTGCCGGAGGAACTCCCGCCGCCGCGGCTTGACGCGACGGCGACCGCCGCCGCGGCGATGACCACCGCCAGCGAGACGACGGCACCGATCCGGCGCCGGACCATTCGCCGGCGGCGCTCGTATGCGCGTTCGGCACGACGCCGTTGCAATTGGTGTGGATCCATCGGTGAGACGAGCGTATAGATTGCCACCGGTGGTCCCGGCAGGCACGGAGCGGCAAGCACCCACCCGCGCCCGGACGCGGACCGTCTACTCCGGCGAGGTCGCCCTCGCCGTGACCGAGGCGGGCGACGAAACGCGCCCAGCCGTGATCATGATCCACGGCTACCCGGACACCAAGGAGGTCTGGGAGCCGGTGATGGCCCGGTTGGCCGCCGACTTTCACGTCGCCGCCTACGACGTGCGCGGCGCCGGGGGGTCGGACGCGCCTCGCCGCCGGTCCGACTACGACCTGGCTCGGCTGGCCGACGACTTCGCCGCCGTGCGCGCGGCCGTGGCGCCGGACCGCCCGGTCCATCTCGTCGGCCACGACTGGGGTGGGATCCAGGGCTGGGAGTTTGTGACCGCCCCGCGCTTCGCCGGTGCCATCGCGTCGTTCACCAGCATCGCCGGGCCGGCCCTGGGCCACGCGGTGAGCGCGACCCGGGGGGCCATGCGGGCTGGGCGGGCGGTGGTGGCACTGGGCCGCATGCGCCGGTCCTGGTACATCCTGCCCCTGTGCCTGCCCGGCGGCCCGTGGCTGGCCTGGGACGTGCTCCTGAGCCGCGACCGGTGGCGGTGGTACCTGGCGCGCGAGGGGGTGCCCACCGACGCCGGGTTCCCCAGCCCCATGCTGGCCCGCGACGCGCGCAACGGGGCCAATCTCTACCGCCGCAACATCCCCCGGCGCGTCCTGGGCCGTCATCGCCTCGCGCCGGCCCATGCCCCCGTCCAGCTCATCATCCCGGAGGGTGATCGCTTCATCTCGCCCGCGTACTACGACGCGGCGGAGCGGGTGGCTCCGGCGCTGCGCCGGCGCATGATCCCCGGGTCGCACTGGGCGCTGCGGACCGAGCCGGACCGGGTGGCTGCCTGGATCGCCGAGTTTGCCCGCGAGGCGCCGCGCTGAGGAAGGAGACCCGGGCGGCGGAGCGAATCGCACGAACATGCTGCTCAGAAACCGCCCGCCGGGAATCGACTCGGCCTCCGTGCACCGCCGCGAGGGCTTCGAACACCTGGAGCACAAGTCGCTCGTCGTGCTCCGGTGGCTGAATGCCAACAAGATCGACTACGTCCTGGTTGGCCCGGTCGCCCACGCCGTCCGCGGTGACACCGCCGCCAAGGGGCCGGTGGCGATCGTTCCCGCCCCCTACGGCCGCAACTACGACCGCCTGGCGCGAGCGCTGATCTCCGAACACGCCGGCCTGCGCAGCGAGCGCGGTCTGCCGGGCAGCGACGCGGTGGAGCCCATCGGCGTCAAGCTCACCGGCGAGAAGCTGGCCCGGGGGCGGCGCTGGAAGCTTGCGTTCGGCGACCACCAGCTCGACGTCGAGGCCGCCGCCGGGGCGGAGGGGCCGGAGTCCTCCGCCGGGTCCGCCGCCGGGTCCGCGGCCCCCGCGGGGGCCGGCGCGCCACCCGCCGCGCGCAACATCGGCGCCTCGGGCGCGCGCTACCAGGAGCTCCTGTACGAGGCCAACCGCTTCACCCTGTGCGACGGCCTGAGCGTGGAGGTGGCCTCGCTGGAGGATTTGGAGCACTACTCGCACATGCGGCGCACGGGGACAGCCCCGGAGTTCCGAGTCACGCGCACCGCGCCCGGGGAGGCCGGGTCGGCCGCAGAGGCCGGCGATGCGGAGACGGTCAGCGAGCCCGCCGACGTCTCGCCGGAGCAGTAACCCGGCGCCCCGTCAACCTTAAAGAGGGGCATATTTGCGGCGACTACCCTGCGCCGCATGCCCAGGCCGCTGCCCAGACGCGCCCGGATCAGCCTGTACGGCGCCGGCGTGGGCGTCGTGCTGCTGGCGCTCACCTGGTACCTGTCGCACTACGTCGCCGTCCTGCGGCGCGTCGACGTCAACATCCTGCTCGGCTTCGCCCAGCTTGACCGCCCCGGCCTTGACCGGCTGACGAACGCCATCGCCAGCTCATGCGACCCGCAGTGGTACGCGCTGCTGGTGCTCATCCCGCTCGGACTGGCGCTGGGCCGCCGCCGGTTCCGCCTGGCGGCGATGATCGCGATCGTGCTGCTGGCGGCCAACGAGACGACACAGTTGCTCAAGCCGCTGCTCGTCGCTCCGCGCGACCCGGTGTGGTGGTCGCCGATCGGCGAGGCATCATGGCCCAGCGGCCACGCCACCGCGTCCATGACCCTCGCGCTGTGCACCGTCATGGCCGCTTCGCCCCGGCGGCGTCCCGCGGTGGCGGCGGCGATGGCGGCGTTCACGCTGGCCGTCTGCTACTCGTTCCTGGAACTTGGCTGGCATTACCCCTCCGACGTGTTCGGCGGGTTCCTCGTGGCCGCCACGTGGACGCTGCTCGGTATCGCCGGACTGACGATTCTCGATGCCCGCCGGGCGGCGGCGGACGCCCTCACCGCTCGCTCCGGTGCGCCGGTCAGCGTCGGCGAGGCCCTCACCCCGATGGCGGTGCTGCTCGGCGCGGCGGTGTTTGCGGTGCTGCTCGTCGTCCTGGCCCGGCCGCATGCCGTCATCGACTACGCCCATGCCCATGCGGCGTTCGTGGTCGGCGCCGGCGCCATCGCCGCGCTGGGACTGCTGCTCGCGTCCGGGCTGACGCTGATGCTGCGCCGCGGCTGAGTTGCCGGCCCGTCCCGGGCGGCGCAGCGGCCTCTATGTGCCGTGATCGTCACGGATGTGTGTAAGCGGCGGCGGTGACGGGGGTGAGCCGGGGGGCCTTTGGGGCTCAACCGTGTAGAGCAACGGTGAGATCCCAAACCCCGGATGAAGCCGTCGCCCGGCTCGCCCAGCGCCAGCACGGCAACGTGACATACGACCAGCTGCGGGCCTGCGGCCTGACGGACATGGCGGTCCGGTGGCGGGCCCATCACGGTCGGCTGTTCCCCGTTCATCAGGCCGTGTATGCCGTCGGCCGCCCACCCCGCACACCGATCGAGCGCGCGGCGGCGGCCGTCCTGGCCTGCGGCCCCGGGGCGGCGCTCAGCGACGAGGGCGCGCTCGCGCTGTGGGGGTTTTCCACACACTGGCCGTCGCGCTTTGACGTGGTGGTGGTGGCCGGCGACCGCCGGCCCAAGGGGATCGCCACCCACCGCTACAGAAACCTCCGGCCCCGCGACCTGACCGTCCACTTCGGCATCCGCACCACCAGCCCCGCCCGGACCGTCCTGGACTGCGCGCCGAGGCTCACCAACCGGCGCGTCATCCCCGACGCCCTCCACGGGCCCTTCCTCACCGAAGACCAGCTTGCCGACGTCCGCGCCCGCTTCCCCACCCACCCCGGCGCCAGGCTGCTTGACCCGTTCCTTGAGGGCTACAACCCCACCCGCTCACCGCTGGAGGACGACTTCGTCACCTTCTGCGCGCGTCATGGCCTGCCAAGACCGGAGACCAACGTCAAGATCGCCGGCCACACCGTCGACGCCCTGTTCCGCGCGCAACGGCTCATCGTCGAGATCGACTCCTGGGAGTTTCACAAGGACCGTGAGGCGTTTGAGACCGACCGCACACGCGACGCCGACACGCTGCAGGCCGGGTTTCGCACCATCCGCCTTACCGACGAGCGCATGCGCACCCGGGCCGACGCCGAGGCGGCCCGGCTGCACCGGATCCTCAGCGCCCCGCCGCCCGGCGGCTACCGGTAGCGGCCGGGCTCCCAGAGGGGCTCATCGCCCCGGTTGGCGCCGCGGCTGAGGATGAACAGCAGGTCAGACAGGCGGTTGAGGTAGCGGACAACCTCCGGGCTGGCCTGATCGCCGCAGGCGATCGCCAGCCGCTCGGCGCGGCGGCAGACCGTGCGACAGACGTGGAGGTGGGCGGCGGCCGGCGTCCCGCCCGGCAGGACGAAGGACCGCAGCGGCTTCAGGGTGGCGTTGACCTCGTCGCAGCGCTCCTCCAGCCATCGCGTCTGCTCCGGCAGCACCCGCAGGCGCTCGCGCTCGCCGGTGGCGGGTGCGGCGATGTCAGCGCCCACGTCGAACAGGTCGTTCTGGATGTGGGCCAGCCACTGGCGGTAGTCGTCGGGCATGCCGGCCACGGTGAGCGCCAGGCCGATCTGCGCGTTGAGCTCGTCGACGGTGCCGTACGCCTCGATTCGCGGGTGCGTCTTGGGCACGCGGCTCATGTCGCCCAGGTGCGTCTCGCCGCCGTCGCCCAGCCGGGTGTAGATCCGCGTGAGGTTGACGGTCATGAGGTCAGTCTAAGCGCCGGAGCGGTAGGATCCGCTCGTTCAAGGTCGGTGGTGATGGGAAGCCGGTGAGAGTCCGGCGCGGACCCGCCACTGTGACTGGGGACGTCAGTGCACGACGTGCCACTGGCCGGCGCCTGCTGGCCGGGAAGGCGTGACTGATAGGCCCAGAAGCCAGGAGACCAGCCTCCGACCGTCAAGCCGACAGCCCTCGTGGAAAGGGGTGGCCCTCATGCAGCACAAGTCCCTGATCGCCCTGCTGGGTGCGATGATCATCGCGGTCGCGATCGCCGGTTCGGCGCTCGCCGCGGGCCCTGGCCCGGCCGTGCACGTCCAGATCAAGACGATGAAGAAGACCGTTCGCCAGGTGGTCGTGCACGGCGAGCGCGGATGGATCACCAAGGGCCGCGCGCCGCGCGGCAAGTGCCCGGGCAACAGCGCCGCCGGCGCGCTCACCGCCGCCACCCACGGGAAGTGGACGGGCAAGTACTACGCCAGCCTGCACGACATCTTCATCACCTCCATCCTTGGGATCCGGCCGAAGGGCAGCCAGTACTGGGCGCTGTACGTCAACGGCAAGCTCTCGAGCACAGGTGCGTGTCACGTTCACCTGCGCCGAGGCGAGCGGCTGATGTTCAAGGTCACCAAGTAGGCCACCCGGGCCTCGCTCCGGCACTGAGACGCGGCAATGACCCACCGAATCGCAGCCACCGCGATCGCGATCGTCTGCACGATTGCGGTCGCCGGCTGCGGTCTCGGCGCCGGGCCAGGCACCAAGAGCGTCAGCCTGACGGTCACCCGCGGCTTCGGCAGCCAGCAGATCGCCGTGGTCAACCGGCCTAGAGTGCCCGGATCGGAGACCGTGATGCGAATGCTGGAGCGCTCGTTTACGGTCGGCACCCGCTACGGCGGCGGCTTCGTCCAGTCCATCAACGGCCTCGCTCCCGCCGGCTCGGACACCGATTGGTTCTACTACGTCAACGGCGTGCTCGCGCCCAGGGGAGCGGCGAACACGAGCGTGCACGCTGGGGACCGCATCTGGTGGGACCTGCACGACTACAGCGCCACCCAGAACGTCCCGGCGGTCGTCGGCTCGTTCCCGGAGCCGTTCGTGCATGGGGTCGGCGGCAAGCGCTACCCGGTGACGATCGAATGCGCCAACGACGTCGGCGCCGCCTGCGCGCGGGTCAACTCGGCGATGACCGCCGACCATGTGCCCGCCGCCCCGCAGCTGCTGGGCACCGGATCCGGAACGGACACGCTCGGCATCGTCATCGGAACCTGGAAGGAGATCAGCTCCCAGGTGGGCTCCAAGCTCATCGCCTACGGGCCCGGGGCCAGTGGCGTCTACGCCCGCTTCACCCATCGTGGCACCGAGCTCGCGCTGCTGAACCCGCGGGGTCAGGTGGCGAAGACCCTCGGCCCCGGCGCCGGGCTGATCGCGGCCACGGCGGACAATTCCAGCGTCCCCACCTGGATCATCACGGGAACCGACACCGCCGGCGTCCTCGACGCCGCCCGCGCCCTGACCCCGCAGGCGCTCCACAACCACTTCGCCCTCGCCGTTGACGGCGCCACCCGCCTGCCGGTGCCCGTCCAGGGGCTGTCGTGATCTACCGCCGCCGCGCCACGCCGCTGCACAGCGCGCGCGCGGCCGCGGGGTGCGCGTACTGCCTGGCGCTGGGAGTGGCGGCGCTGATGCTGGCTAACCCGGTGGCCCTCGCCGCGGTGACGCTGTCGGTGGTGCTCGCCGCGCTCGCCGCCGGGACCGGCCATCAGCTGCGGCGGGCGGCGGGCATGGCACTGGCCGTGGGAGTCGCGGTCGCCGCCGTCAACGCCCTTGTCGACCGCGACGGCCTGACGGTCATCATGCGCCTCGGCGATCTTCCGGTGCTCGGACAGACCGACGTCACCCTCGAGGCGACGGTGTACGGGGCGATCCTCGGCCTGCGCGCGGCAACGCTCATCCTGTGCGGGACGCTCTACACGTGCGCGGTCGATCCGGATGAGGTGCTCCGGCTGTTTCGCCGCATCTCGTTCGGCTCGGCGCTGTCGGCCACGCTGGCGACGCGCATGGTGCCGATCCTCGTGCGCGACGGGCGCCGGCTCGCCGACGCCCAGCGCTGCCGGCCGGGGCGCCCGCCGTCGCGGCTGACGCTGATGCGCGCCGTCTCCAGCGGGGTTCTCGACCGCGCCCTTGACGTGGCCGCGGCGCTTGAGGTGCGCGGCTACGGCGCCGGCCACCGCCCCTCGCCCCGGCGGGCGCCCTGGTCACGCCATGACGCCGCGTTCCTGTCGGCGGCGATCGTCATGGTGGCGCTGGCGGTGGCCGCCCGGGCCTGGGCGCTGGCGCCCTTTACCGCCTACCCGGCCCTGCATGCCCCGGCCGGACCCGGCGTCCTCGCCGTGGCCGCCGCGCTTGTCGCCGCGGCGCTGGCGCCGTTTGCCGATCGCCGGGGGCTGCGGCAGTGAGCACCGTCTCGCTTCAGGAGGTGACCTACACCTACCCGGGGGCCGACACCGCGGCACTGAGCGACGTCAACCTGCAGATCGGCGCCGGCGAGCTCGTCGTCGTGGCCGGCGGGTCCGGATCCGGCAAGTCGACGCTGCTGCGCGCGATCAGCGGCCTGGTCCCGCACTTCCACGGCGGCACGTTCGCCGGCCGGGCGACGATCGCCGGTATGGATACACGCGCGCACGGGCCCGGGGAGCTCGCCGGCGCGGTGGGCACCCTGTTTCAGGATCCGGAGACCCAGGTGGTCATGGGAACCGTCCGGGCGGAGCTGGCGTTTGGGCTGGAGAACCGCGGGCTGGGGCCGGCGGCGGTCGCCCGCGCGGTGGAGGAGGCCGCACTGGCGCTGGGGATTGAGGGGCTGCTGGAGCGCTCCACCGCCGAGCTGTCCGGCGGCGAGCTCCAGCGGGCGGCACTCGGCGCTGCCCTGGCCGGGCGCCCGCAGGTGGTGGTGCTCGACGAGCCGACCTCACAGCTTGACCCGGTCTCCGGAGACGAGCTCATCGGGCTTCTGCGCCGGATCAACGAGGACACCGACGCCACCATCGTCCTCGCCGAGCACCGGCTGGAACGCTGCCTGGGCGCCGCCGACCGCGTGGTGGCGCTGGCCGGCGGGCGGATCGTCTGCGACGCCGCGCCCCAGGCGTTCCTGGAGTGGGCGGCCGGGGCGGCGCCCAACCTGCAGACGCCGGGGGCGAAGCTGCTGGGGTCGCTCGGACTGCCGCCGGCGGCCGGGGTCAAGCGCGCCCGGGCGCTCCTGCGCGACGCAGGCCTGCTGCCGGCGCCTGAGCCCGGCTCGGTGGCGGTGCACGCGGGCGCACCCGCGCAGCCCCGGGACGCCGAGCGCCCCCGGGTACCGGCCCGGCCGCGCCGGCTGGCCCGCCGTCGCGCCGCGGCACCGGCGTGCGCGGTTGAGCTGCGGGGCGCCTGGCATGAGCTTCGCAGCGGTCCGGCCATCCTGCGGGGGATCTCGCTCACCGTCGCCCCGGGCGAGCGGGTCGCCCTCATGGGCCGAAACGGAGCCGGCAAATCGACGCTGCTGCGTCACGCCGCCGGCCTGATGAACCCCACCCGGGGAACGGTGCGGCGCGGGGGCCGCATCGCCCTGCTGCTGCAGAACCCCACCGACTATCTCGTCCACGACTCGGTGGCCGAGGAGGCGCCGCCGGTTGCCCTGGCGCGCGCCGGCCTGGACCCGGCGACCATGGGCTCGCGCCATCCCCGCGATCTGTCCGGCGGGGAGAAGCAGCGCCTCGCCCTGGCGGTGGTGCTCGGCGACCTCGCCGACCGGCCGGCCGCCGTGTGCCTCGACGAGCCGACGCGCGGCATGGACCGCGACCACAAGCACCAACTGGCCACGCTGCTCGCCGGCCTGGATGCCGCCGTGATCGTCGCCACCCATGACCCGGAGTTCGCCAGCGCGTTCGCCGACCGCGTCGTGCTGCTCGCCGACGGGACGGTCATCGCCGACGCCGCCGCGGGCGAGATCCTGTCCGGCGGCAGCTACTTCGCCACCGAGACGGCGCGGATCCTCGGCGGCGTGCCGGGCGTGCTCACGCCGGCCGACGGGCTCAGGCTGGTCACAGGCGCGCCCGCCCCATCCGGAGGGGCCCGCGTCGCCGCGGAGGCGATGGCATGAGCTGGCAGCTCGCGGCGTTCGGTCTGCTGGCGGTGGCGCTGGCCGGAGGCTTCTACTGGTACGAGCGCTCGCGGCCGGACGCGCGCATCGTGGCCCTGGTGGGGACGCTGGCCGCGTTCGCCGCCCTGGGGCGGATCGCCTTTGCTGCCGTGCCCAACGTCAAGCCGACGACCGACATCGTGCTCATCGCCGGGTACGCGCTCGGGGGCGGCCCGGGCTTCGCGGTCGGCGCCCTCGCCGGCCTGAGCTCCAACTTCTTCTTCGGCCAGGGCCCATGGACGCCGTGGCAGATGGCGGCCTGGGGCGCCACCGGCGTGATCGGCGCCGGGTTGGGCCGGCTGATGAGGCGGGGGTCGGCATCCGCGGATGCGCCACCGGCCGGCGGGCCGGGGGGTCCGGCTCGAGTGATCGGGCGCTGGCCGCTGGCGATCATCTGCTGCGTCACCGGCTTTGCCTTCACGGTCTTTCAGGACGTGGGGGACTGGGTCACCTACAGCGACCACAGCCTCGGCCAGCTGGGGGCCTACGTCGGACAGGGGCTGGGCTTCGATGCCGTTCATGCCGGCGGCTGCGTCGTCTTTGCCCTGGCGATCGGACCCGCGCTCATCCGCTCGATCCAGCGATTCGCCCGGCGGCTGACCGTGACGTGGCTGCCGGCCGGCTCCGCCGGCGGCGGCGCGGCCTGCGCGGTGGGGGTGGCGGCGGCCGTGGCCGCCATGGCCGCGCCGGCTCACGCGGCGGTGACCGCCCCGCCCCGCCTGGAAAGTGCCGCCATCAACTACCTGCTCGGCGCCGAGAACGCCAACGGCGGCTTCGGCGCCGCCGTGGGGCAGCCGTCGGACCAGCTGTACACCGGCTGGGCCGGTCTGGGGCTGGCGGCCGCCGGTCGCGACCTCAACCTCGTCTCCCACGGCGGTCAGGGGCTGATGGCCTATGTCCGCAGCGCCGCCGGGTCACCGGGCGACGTGGGGTCGCTGGAGCGACTCATCCTGGTGGCCGGCGCCGCCGGGCAGTCGCCGCGCCGCTTCGGCGGGCATGACCTCGTCACCGAGCTGGAGCGCCGGATCCGGCCGGACGGCTCGGTTTCTGACCAGGTCAACCTGACCGCGTTCGCCATCCTCGCGCTGCGGGCCGCCGGTGCCGGCGGAAGCGATCTGGGGCACCTGCGCCGCTGGCTCTCGGCTCAGCAGAACCGCGACGGCGGCTTTGACTTCGGCACGCGGGGCGGGAGCAGCGACGTCGACGACACCGGCGCGGCGCTGGAGGCGCTCGCCGGCGACGGAGCCGCGGAGGGGATCCGGGCGCGGGCGGTCGCGTACGTGCGCGCCCACCAGAATCGCGACGGCGGGTTTCCGTCGCAGCCGGGGATGACATCAAACGCCCAGTCAACGGCATGGGCCATCCAGGGTCTCGACGGCGTCGGCGTCTCCCCGGCCTCCGTCCACCGGAATGGGTCGCCGTCCCCGCTGACCTACCTTGACTCACTGGCTGCGCCCAGCGGGCTCATCCGCTACGCGCGCGGGCTCGTCCAGACACCGGTGTGGGTGACCGGGGAGGCGCTGATGGCGATGGAGGCCAAGCCACTCCCGGTGGCGGCCCCGCCTGCGCCCGCCGCGGCCACCCCCGCGCCGCGCGTGAGTGCGCACACTCACACCCGCGCCCATCGCGCCGGCCCGGCGGCCACCGGGGCGGCGTCGGGGTCGGGGGCGTCCGGACGGCCCCCGCGACGTCCCAGGGCCCGTCGGCCCGGGGGCTCGGCCGCTGCCGCCGGCGCGGCCGCGACGGCACGGCTGGCGGCGACCGCCGGGGTCATCACAGCGGTGGTTCTGGCGCCGGTCGGCCTCGGCTGAGTGCGCCGGACGACCAACCAGAAAACGTCACGCTGTCACAATCGATACTCTGCACCGCCCGCATGCGGATCGGAGTCCCCAAGGAGACTGCAGAGGGCGAGCGCCGGGTGGCGCTGGTACCGGAGGTGGTGACCAAGCTGGCGCGCAGCGCCGGTGAGGGATCGTCCGCGCTTGAGGTGGTGGTGCAGCGCGGCGCCGGGGCCGGAGCGCTCATTCCGGACGACGCGTACGCCGAGGCCGGCGCCCAGTTGGTCGACGACGCGGCCGACGTGTTCGGCGCCGATGTGGTGGTCAAGGTGGCGGCGCCGAGCGCGGATGAGATCGTCCGGCTGGGATCTGAGTCGGTGCTGATCGGCTTTCTCGGCCCGCTGACCAACGGTGAGGGTGTGCGGGCGCTGGCGGCGGCGGGGGTGACCAGCTTTGCCATGGAGGCGATCCCGCGCATCAGCCGGGCCCAGTCGATGGATGCGCTGTCGTCGCAGGCCAACATCGGCGGCTACCGGGCGGCGCTGATCGGCGCCCAGGAGCTGGGGCGGTTCTTTCCGATGCTGATGACCGCGGCGGGGACGATCCGCCCGGCGACGGTGCTGGTGCTCGGCGCCGGGGTCGCCGGTCTGCAGGCGATCGCGACCGCGCGCCGGCTGGGTGCCGTCGTTCAGGGCTTTGATGTCCGGGCGGCGGTCAAGGAGCAGGTGCAGTCGCTGGGCGCGACGTTTCTGGAATTCGACCTCGGCGGCGACCTGGAGGGCACCGGCGGATACGCCAAGGAGCTGACCGCCGAGCAGCAGGCCCGCCAGCAGGAGCTGATGGCCGAGGCGATCGGCAAGGTCGATGTGGTGATCACCACCGCGGCGGTGCCGGGACGGCGCGCGCCCATCCTGGTCACCGAGCAGGCGGTCAAGCTGATGAAGCCCGGGTCGGTGATCGTCGACCTGGCCGGGGAGACGGGCGGTAACTGCGAGCTGTCGCAGCCCGGTGAGTCGGTGCTCGTCCACAACGTCAAGATCCTGGCGCCGCTCAACGTCCCCTCGACGATGGCCGAGCATGCGTCGCAGCTGTACGCCCGCAACATCCAGTCGCTGCTGGGCCTGATGATCGGCGACGAGGGTCAGCTTGAGCTGGACTTCGACGACGAGGTGATCTCCGGCGCCTGCATCACGCGGGGCGGAGAGATCGTGCACGAGGGCGCCAAGGCCGCTGCGGCCGCCGCCTAGCTACCGAGGAGGCCAACACGTGGGCACCACTTTCGTCATCGACCTCTCCGTGCTGGTACTGGCCGGGTTTGTCGGCTATGCGGTGATCTCCAAGGTCCCCAACACCCTGCACACGCCGTTGATGTCCGGCACCAACGCGATCCACGGCGTGGTGGTGTTGGGCGGTCTGTTGTTGATGCATGTCGCCACGGGGTGGCTTGAGCATCTGCTGTTGGTGATCGCGGTGGCGTTCGGCACGATCAACGTGATCGGCGGCTTTTTGGTCACCGACCGGATGCTGGGGATGTTCAAGAGCAAGCCGCCCACGCCGGAAGAGACCGCCAAGGCGCTGGAGGAAGACAACAAGTGATCGCGCAGGCCACGGTCTTCTTTCGGACGACCTACTTCATCGATGCGGCGTACATCGTCGCGTTCTCGCTGCTGATCTACGGGATGAGCGGGCTGACCGGCCCGCGAACGGCGGTGCGCGGCAACAAGATCGCGTCGGTGGGCATGGCGGTCGCGGTGATCGCGACGCTGCTGACGCCGGGTGTGTGGGCCGGAACGACGACGGTCATCCTGATCATCGTCGGTGTGGTCATCGGCACCGTGATCGGCATCCCGGCGGCTTTGAAGGTGCGGATGACGGCGATGCCGCAGATGGTGGCGATCTTCAACGGCGTCGGCGGTGGGGCGGTGGCGCTGATCGCCTGGGTGGAGTTTCGCCATCACTTTGAGCCCGGGTTCTTCCCGCTGCGCACTGAGATCTTTGAGCTGTTCGGCGCGATCGTCGGCTCGATCTCCTTCTGGGGGTCCAACATCGCGTTTGGCAAGTTGCAGGAGATCCTGCCCGGCCGGCCGATCAAGCTGCCGGGCGCCAGTCAGACGATCCTGAACCTGGTGTTGTTTGTGGTGGCGGTGGGCTCAGCGATCGTGCTGTGTGCCGGGGTGCATTCCCAGGCGCTGTTCATCCTGGGCATCCTGGTCACCTCGGCGGTGCTGGGCAACATGGTGGTGCTGCCGATCGGCGGCGCCGACATGCCGGTGGTCATCTCGCTGCTCAACGCGTTCACCGGATTGTCGGCGGCGGCCACCGGTGTGGCGCTCAACAACACCGTGATGATCGTGGCCGGGATGATCGTGGGCGCGTCGGGCACGATCCTGACCAACCTGATGGCCAAGGCCATGAACCGCTCGGTGCCGGCGATCGTTGCCGGCGGCTTCGGTGGGGCGGTGGCGGCGCCGGACCGCGGCTCAGAGCTTGAGGGGCGCACCGTGCGCTCCACCAGCGCTCAGGATGTCGCCATCCAGCTGGCCTACGCGCGCCAGGTGGTGGTCGCCCCGGGCTACGGGATGGCGGTCGCTCAGGCCCAGCACGCCGTGCGGGAGCTTGAGCGCGCGCTGGAGGCCAAGGGGGTGACGGTCAAGTACGCCATCCACCCGGTCGCCGGGCGGATGCCCGGGCACATGAACGTGCTGTTGGCCGAGGCCGACGTGCCGTATGACCTGCTGCGCGAGATGGATGACATCAACCCGGAGTTCAGCCGTACCGACGTGACCCTGGTGATCGGCGCCAACGACGTCACCAATCCGGCGGCCAAGAACGAGCCGGGCAGTCCCATCTACGGCATGCCGATCCTGGAGGTCGACCGCTCCGGGTCGGTGATCGTGCTCAAGCGCTCGATGGCCTCCGGCTTTGCCGGGATCGACAACCCGCTGTTCTACGAGCCCAAGACCGCGATGCTGTTTGGCGACGCCAAGCAGTCTGTGAGTGAGATCACAGCCGAGGTCCAGGCGCTCTAGCAACTGTCTCACCGGACGGAATCTGGGAATAAAGTCGCGTAAAACCAGCGCACCCAAGGATCGACATGGACCCCAACCGGCTGACCGCGATACCGATCTTCTCCCACCTGTCGCCTGAGGAGGCCAAACGCCTGAGCGCGTTTGCCACCGAGACGAGCGCCGCCGAGGGCCAGATGCTGATGAAGGAGGGCGACTACTCCGTCGAGTTGATCGCCATCGAGGAGGGGACGGCGGACGTCATCCAGGGGGGAGAGAAGATCGCCAGCCTCAAGCAGGGGGACCTCATCGGCGAGATGGGCCTGCTGGAGCGCCGGCCGCGCAACGCCGACGTGATCGCCAGCTCGCCGATGCGCCTGATCAAGCTCACCCACTGGGAGATCCGGCGGATGTCCGAGGACACCGTCAGCCGGATCAAGCAGACGATCGAGGAGCGGCGCCGCAACGGCGTCGCCGATCCCGCGCACCAGGACGACTGACCCGGCGCGTCGTCCGGGCCCGGCGAACGGACCACCCTTCCCGTTCGTCGCCGGTTTCTGATAGGTTGCCGCCGCGCCGAATCCCCGGACTGCCGCCCCGGGGAACGGGGAACCCACAATACGTCTTGTTGGGGCGAGTCTCACGGTGATCCGTGGGAAGCGCTCACCGAGAGTGAGCGCGAGCCCGTCAGCTAACCCCGCAGGCACACAGGCATTGCCACTGCAAGACCCCGGTCACGGGGCAGTCCCACGTGCCCAGATCCCGCAACTTCATCGGCCCGAACATGCGCAACCCGCGCGCGGACGGGGCCCGCGCTGCGCTGGTGCCGAAGTCTGGATCGATGCGGTGCAGGATCGCGAGCACGCTGGTGGCACTCGGTCTGGTGGCGACGGCGCTGCTCGGTGGCGCGGGCGCCGCCTCGGCGGCCAGCGGCGGAGCGGGCCTGGTCAGCCCCGGCACCCCCCACGGGATCGTCACGCCTCACGGCAAGGCGGTGTTCTCCCGCACGCTGCGAAAGGGCCAGCGGGGCACCGACGTGCGCACGCTTCAGACGTGGCTGACCGAGGTCGGATTCAGCGTGCCGGCGACCGGCTACTTCGGCGTGATGACAAAGCACGCGGTCCGGGAGTTCCAGCTGGCCAGGCACCTGCGGCCGGCCAGCGGCGCCGTCGGCCACCGCACCGCCGCCACCCTGTTTCACGCGGTCCAATCGGCCAGCCAGGTCTCAAGCGTCTCAAACGTCCCTTTGACGGCCGCCACCTCCGGCGGGCTGACCTTCCCGCTGCGGCCTCTCAGCGAGGTGCTGCCGCCGAGCGCGTGGACGCTTGACCAGGGCATCGACATCGGCACCGTCAACAACGCGTGCGGTCCGCAGGTGACCGAGGTGGCGATGGCGCCGGGAACCATCGTGCAGGAGGGGATCGACGGGTTCGGCCCGGATGCTCCCATCCTCCAGGTATCCAGCGGGCCCTACGAGGGCCGCTACATCTACTACGGCCACGCCGCGCCGGCGCTTGTCCCGGTCGGCGCGACGGTGACCGCGGGCGAGCCGATCGCCGAGCTGGGTTGCGGCGACGTGGGAATCTCCTCGGCCCCGCACCTGGAGATCGGCATCAGCGCCCCGGGTGGGCCGCCCTGCTGCCCCGGCTATCAGGAGACCTCGCCCAGCTGGTACGACGTCGTCTTCGGCCTCTATCGGCAGGCAGGGAGCTGACGGAACGCCGGACGGAGCGTCGCGCTCCCCGGCGGCCGGGATCGCCGGCCCATTAGTCTCCCGCCGACATGCTGCGCCGCGCCGACGCGATCCGCGCCCTCCAAGCCGAGCGCTTCGACCTCGCCGTCATCGGCGGCGGGATCACCGGGGCGGGCGTGGCGCTCGACGCCGCCTCGCGCGGGTACAGCGTCGCCCTCGTCGAGCGCGCGGACTTCGCCTCCGGCACCAGCAGCCGCTCCTCCAAGCTCATCCACGGCGGGCTGCGCTACCTGCAGAGCTTCGATCTGGGCCTCGTCCGCGAGGCGCTGCTCGAACGCCAGTTGATGGTGCGGCTGGCCCCGCACCTCGTGCGCCCGCTGGCGATGGTGGTGCCGGCGTTTGACGGCGCCCGCCCGGACCGGGTGATGGGGATTGGGCTCAACATGTACGACGTGATGGCCGCGCCGTCGCTGCGGGGCCGGCGCAGCGCCCGGCGCGCGGCGGACGCCGGGGAGGCGGAGTGGAGCCCGGCCCGGCACCGGCTCATCCCCGGCGAGGACGTCGCCCGGCTGCTTCCGGCGCTCGCCGGCCGCGGGCCGACCGGGGGATATCTGTTCTATGACTGCCAGACCGACGACGCCCGGCTGGTCCTCACGGTGCTCGGCGAGGCCGAGCGCTTCGGCGCGATCTGCGCCAGCCGGCTGGAGGTGACCGGACTGCACGACGGCCCCGGGGGGGAGCGGGGGGTGATCGTCAGCGACGCCGAGGGCGGCGGCTCCTTCCCGGTGCGCGCCGAGAACGTGGTCAACGCCACCGGCGTGTGGGCCGACCGGATCCGGCCGGAGGAGCTGCACTCCGAGACCGAGTTGCCGCGGATCGCCCCCAGCCGCGGGACCCACATCACGCTGCGGGCAGAGGACCTCCCGCTGCACGCGGGCGCGATCGTCCCGGCCGGCGAGGGTCGCTCCATCTTCGCCCTTCCCTGGCTGGGCCGGAGCCTGATCGGCACCACGGATAACAACTACGACGGCGACCTCGACCATGTCCAGCCCTCCGAGGCCGACATCCAATACCTGCTCGCCGCCGTCAACGCCTTCTTTGGGACCGATGTGGCGCCCGGCGACATCACCGGCGCCTACGCGGGCGTGCGCCCGCTCATCTCCACCGGCGACAGCCGCCGCTCCGTCGACATCTCGCGCAAGGCCGAGCTGTATGAGACCTCCAGCGGCCTGATCACCATCACCGGCGGCAAGCTCACGACGTGGCGGCGGATGGCCAAGCTCGCCGTCGATCGCCTGGTGGAGCGCGAGGGGCGCCAGGCGCCGTGCCGCACGCATCAGATCCCGCTGGGGGCCCCGGTCAAGGCGGAGCAGCTGCCGCGCGTGGCCGGCGTCCCCGAGGGCGCGTACGACATGCTCGCGGCCCGCTACGGCCACGCCGCCGTCGACGTGCTGGGCGTCGCCGCCGAGGCGCCCGCGCTGGCGCAGCCGCTTGTCCCGGGGATGCCGGACCTCCTCGCCGAGGCCACCTTCTCGGTCCGCCATGAGCAGGCCCGGACGGTGGGCGACGTCCTGCTGCGCCGCACCCGGCTGGGACTGCTGGCCGCCCGCGAGCTGTGCGGCGAGGCGGCAACCGCGCCTCGCCGGGTGGCCGAGGCGATGGGGGCCGAGCTCGGCTGGGACGCGTCCCGCGTCACGCGCGAGGTGGAGGGCTTCGCCCGGGAGGCGCGGGCCGAGGGACTGGTCGTCGGCGAGGTGCCCCCGGAGCGCCCGCCCGTTCCCGTACCCTCACCCGCCTAGATGGACGACGTCCAGCGATTGTGCGTGCGGCTGGTGGGGGAAGCGGCGGGCCGGGACGCCGCGGAGGCGGCGCGGGCGCAGGCCGGCGGTGATGGGACCGCCGGGCTGAAGGCGGCACTGGCCGCCTGCCGCCGGGCGCCGGCCGAGGCCGATGACGCCGGTGGCCCCGCGGGGGTGATGGGCGAGACCTCCGGCGGCCTGGCCGACGCGGTCGCCGCCGAGCTGCGCCGGGCCGTGAGCGGGCTTGAGCGCGAGGCGCGCGAGCTGCTCGCGCTGCGCGACCTGCTGGGCCTGTCCTACGCGGAGATCGCCGACGTCATTGAGGGTGAGTCCGACCGAGTCGCGCTGGGGCTGGCGGCAGCCCGGCTGGGCCTGCGGGAGCAGCTGCGCGGGCCGGGGCATCCCCAGCCGGAGTGCCCGGAGCGCGACCGGGCGCTGCGAACGATCGCCTCCCGCCAGGACGGGCAGCCCGTGCCCGCCGCCGACGACGACTGGCTAATCGAGCACCTCGGCCACTGCCGCGGTTGCGCCCAGGCTCATGCGGCGATGCTGGAGGCCGCCGCCTGCTACCGCGCGTGGGCCGCGGCGGAGGCTCCCGTCGGCGCTCGTGCCCGGTCAGGCGACTCCGGTGGCGCGACGGCGGCAGGAGCCGGGCCGTGAGCGCGCCCCTCCTGCGCTTGCGGACGAGCGCCGGCGAGCTGGAGCTCGGTCGGCGCCCCCTGCTCATGGGCATCGTCAACGCAACTCCGGACTCGTTCTCGGACGCCGGGCAGCACCAGACGCTCGGGGAGCGGGTGGCGCTGGCCGCGCAGCTTCTGGGCGACGGCGCCGACCTGATCGACATCGGCGGTGAATCCGGGGTGACCAACCGGCCGCCGGTCACCGCCGAGGAGGAGATCGCGCGGGTGGTGCCGGTGATTGAGCGGGTCGCCGGGGAGCTGGGCGCGCGGGTGTCCGTCGACACCTACAAGCCGGCCGTGGCCCGGGCGGCCATCACCGCCGGCGCCTCGATCGTCAACGACGTGAGCGGCCTGCGGCACCCGGAGCTCGCCGACGTCTGCGCCGAGACCGGGGCGGCCCTCGTTCTCATGCATACGATCGCCCCGCCCAAGCAACGGCTCCACGACCCCGGCCTCGACGGCCGCATCGCCGACGACGTGCGCCGCTTCCTGGAGGAGCGGATCGAGTTCGCGCTCGCGCGCGGGGTGGCGTTCGAGCAGCTGATGCTCGACCCGGGGCCGGACTTCTCCAAGACCCCGCCGCAGACGATCGAGGTTCTGCGGGCGCTGCCGGGGCTGCAGGCGCTGGGGCGGCCGATCCTGCTCGCTGTCTCCCGCAAGGACTTCGTCGGCGCGCTCACCGCCCGCCCGCCGCGCGCCCGCCTGGCCGGAACGCTGGCGGCGATGGCCCACGGCGTCGATGCCGGCGCGCACGTGCTCCGCATCCATGACATCGCCGACGCCGCCGACTTCTTGACCGTGCGCGCGGCGCTCAACGGCGAGGCCGACGTCGCCTCCGATCTGCGCGTCCCGGACTTCCTGAGGTGGGAGCAGGGCGTGTCCGACGAGGTCACCCGCTAGATTCAGGGCACGAATCGCCGGTCGCTGGCCCAACGCGACCGGAGCCCACCGATAGCGACCAAAGGAGTCACATGTCCGTTCTCGATCGCAGCGCGCTCGAAGCCAGCCCCCTCGCCGACCTTCACGCGATTGCTTCCGAGCTCTCGATCGACGGCTACCGCCGCCTGCGCAAGGCGCAGTTGATCGACGCGATCCTCACCAAGCAGGAGGGCGGCGAGCCCGCTCCCGCCCCTGAGCCCGCCAGCGCGGGCGCCACCGGGAACGGCGCCCCCGCGGCCGAGGCGCAGGAGCCGGCCGGCGGGCGCCGCCGCCGGCGCAGCACGGCGGCCGACGAGGACGAGGAGACCGGTGGCGGGCGCCGCCGCCGGCGCAGCACCGCAGCCGACGAGGAGGATGAGGAGCCCACGGGCGGACGTCGGCGCCGGCCCGCCGCCACCGGCGATGAGGATGAGGAGCCCGGTGCCGGGCGTCGCCGCCGGGGCGCCGCTGCCGAGGAGGAGGATGAGGAGTCCGGCGCCGGTCGCCGCCGACGCGGTCGCCGCGGCGGCCGCGGCCGGGGCGCCACCGGCCGCGATGAGGCCGAGGCCCCGGAGAGAGAGGCCGCCGAGGAGGAGGCCGAACCCGCGCCCGGCGAGGAGATGGTGGAGGGCGTCGTCGAGCTGCTCGCCAACGGCTCCGGCTTCGTGCGCGTCGACCCGCCTGAGCCGTCGGACGACGACGTCTACATCTCCTCCGCGCAGGTCAAGCGCTGCGAGCTCGTCTCCGGGGACCGGATCGCCGGTCCCAAGCGCGCCCCCCGCCGCTCGGAGCGGTTCGCGTCGCTGATCCGGATCGAGACGATCAACAGCCGCCCCGCCGCCGAGCTGGCCGACAGCGTGCGCTTCGACGATCTGCCGGCGGCCTTCCCCAGCGAGCGGATCAAGGTCGGCTCCGACGACGCCACGCTCAAGGCGATCGAGCTGCTGACCCCGTTTGGCAAGGGCTCGAGGGTGACGATCACCGGGGCCGCTCGCGCCGGCAAGACCGAGGTCCTGCGGCGTCTCGCCCAGGCCCTGGCCGGTCGCGAGGAGCTGAGTGTGTCGGTCGTGCTCGCCGGCGTGCGCCCGGAGGAGATCTCTGAGTGGAACGGGGGCGCCAGCGCGCCGGTCGCTCCGGCGGCGGCGGTGAGCTTCGCCGCCTCCGAGGACGCGCGCAACGCGGCCATCGAGCCCGCCATCGACCAGGCCCGCCGGCTCGCCGCGCGCGGAGCGGATGCCGTCGTGCTCATCGACACGCTGGACGGCTGCAGCCCGCACCTGGCCCGCAAAGCGCTGGCGGCGGCGCGCAACATCGTCGACGGCGGATCGCTGACGGTGATCGCCACCGCCGCGCATCCTGTCGGAGGCGAGACGACGGTCATCGCCCTTGATGCCCGCCGCACCAGCCTGGGACGGTTCCCGGCCCTTGACCTGCCGGCCAGCGGGACGATGCGCCCGGAGTTGCTCGTCGGCGATGCCGCCGCGCAGGCGATCACGCGCTCACGCGCGGAAGCCGCCGAGGGCGGGGCCTGATCTCAGGGGGCCGTTGCCGGTGGTCCCGCGCCTGATCGCCACCGATCTGGACGGCACCCTGCTGCGCAGCGACGGGTCGCTGGACGAGCGGACACGGCGCGCCCTGTCCGAGGTCGAGGCCGCCGGCATCGCCGTCGTCATCTGCACGGCCCGCCCGGCGCGCTGGCTGCGGCCGCTCGCCGAGGCCACCGGCCACCGCGGGGTGGCGATCTGCGCCAACGGGGGCGTCCTCTGGGACCTGCACACCGAGACGGTCGTCGAGCAGTCCCCGCTGCCGTCGGAGATCGCCCTGGAGGTCGTCAGCCGCCTGCGCGCGGCCCTGCCCCAGGGGCACTGGGCGGTGGAGCGGGCCACCGGTTTCGGCCACGAGCCCGGCTACGCCACGATCTGGCCCGTCCCGGATGACACCGAGGTCGACGCCATCGACGTGCTGCTGCGCCCCGCGGCCCCGCCGCCGGTCAAGCTCATGCTCCGCCACCCGGAGATCACCGCCGACGACCTGCTTGCCCACGCCCGGGCGCTGATCGGCAACCTCGCCGAGGCCAGCCACTCCAGCGCCCGCGACACGCTGCTGGAGATCAGCGCCGCCGGGGTCAGCAAGGCGACCGCCCTGGCCGACCTCTGCCGGCGGGCGGGGGTGGCCGCCGCCGACGTCGTCGCCTTCGGCGACATGCCCAACGACCTGCCGATGCTCGTGTGGGCCGGCACCGGCGTTGCCGTGGCCAATGCCCATGAGGAGGTGATCGCCGCCGCCGACGAGGTCACCGCCTCCAATGACGAGGGGGGCGTCGCTCAGGTGCTGGAGCGGTTCCTGGCGCGGCTGTAGGTTCCTGCCGGGACGCGGCCGGCTCGCGCCCGGCGGCGCGCTCTGGCCCTCAGTAGGCCGTGCACCGCGAGCGGTGCCGCGGCGATGCTTTGTAGACGGACTGCTGGCCGCGCTCCCACAGCACCTGGTCGATCTCGGCGGCGGTGACCCCCTCCACCCCAGCGGCGGCGCTGATCAGTTCGACCGCGTGCACCGCGCACGCGCGGATCTCGATCTCCTCCGGGGAGTCATGGGGGATGAGTTCCTCGCGGTCGATGCGGGCCACCAGGTCGGCGTCGAAACGCAGAACGCCATCCAGCCGCAGGACGTGGGGGACGAGGTTGTCGGCGAACATCGTCAGGCCGCCCAGATCAGCGAAGCGTGTGACGCCCGCGCGGTGCAGGTCGGCGGCAGCGATCTGCGCGCGCTTGAGGAACGGGATCTCCAGACCGTCGTACGCAGAGCAGTCGGCAAAGCAGTCCCACGCGCCGAGCGCCGTGGCCAGCGCAACCGCCGATCCGCCGGCGGCGTCGGCGACCGCGGCAAATTCTCCCTGGTGGCCGCCGGCGACCCGCCGGCCGAGGTCGTTGAGCGAGGTGGCGAAGAGGGCCATGAGCTCATGGCCCGGATCCTGGCCGAGGAGGCCGGCGATCTCCGGCGCCGTGATCTCGGTGAGCTCCGTGGCCGACCATGGCCCGGCGGCATTGAATCGGTCGCGCAGCGCGGCCGCGACCGTGTTGTAGCCGGAGAGGCCGGGGCGCTTGCGCAGGGTGGGAAACCACCCGGATCCGAAGTTGACGGCGTCAAGCGTCAGCCAGAACGCGGCCAGGCGCTCCCGGTCGGCACCCGCCGGCGGGGGCGCGTCCTGGGGTCCGCCGGGTCCGGGCGCCGGCCCGTTCGGGCCTTCAGCGCGCCCGGGCAGCGGCAGCGCGGCCGCGTATTGGGGGATGGCGTCAGCCGCCACCGCCACGTATTTCGCCCGGGCGGCGACCGCCGCGCACGCCTGGCGCAGGGCTTGCATCCGGGGCAGGATGACGGGTCCGGGAACCGGCCGCCCCGCTCGCTAACGTCCAAATGACGTCATGACCGAGCTGTCCACCGACCTTGAGGCGCTGCTCTCCGGCCTCAACGAACCCCAGCGCGAGGCCGTCAGCTACGGCGACGGGCCCCAGCTCATCCTGGCCGGTGCCGGGTCAGGCAAGACCCGGGTGCTGACCCACCGGATCGCCTACCTGATCGCCACCGGCGCCGCCCAACCGAACGAGATCCTGGCGATCACGTTCACCAACAAGGCCGCCCAGGAGATGCGCGAGCGCGCCGAGCTGCTCGTCGGCCGCCGCGTCCGCGCCATGTGGGTGATGACCTTCCACGCCGCCTGCGCCCGGATGCTCCGCGCCGAGGCCCAGCGCCTCGGCTACACCCGCCAGTTCACGATCTACGACACCGCCGATTCACGGCGGCTGATCAAGCGCTGCCTCGACGACCTCGGCATCGACCCCAAGCGGTTCACGCCGGCCTCGGTCGGCTCTCAGATCTCCGACGCCAAGAACAAGCTGCGCGATGCCGACGCCTACGCGCAGATGGTCGGCTCCTTCTTCGAGCAGACGGTCGCCGATGTCTACCGCTCCTACGAGCGCGAACTGCACCGGGCCAACGCCATGGACTTCGACGACCTGCTCGTCCGCGCCGTCAACGTCCTGGAGCTCTTCCCGGAGGTCCGCGAGCGCTACGCCAACGGCTTTCGTCACGTGCTCGTCGACGAGTACCAGGACACCAACCACGCCCAGTACCGCTGGCTGCAGCTGCTCGCCGGCGAGCACCGCAACCTGATGGTGGTCGGCGACGACGCCCAGTCGATCTACGGATTCCGGGGAGCGGACATCTCCAACATCCTGGAGTTTGAGGACACGTTCCCGGATGCGCACGTCGTCAAGCTGGAGCAGAACTACCGCTCGACGCAGACGATCCTCGACGCCGCCAACGCGGTCATCCGCAACAACCGCGGGCAGAAGCTCAAGTCCCTGTGGACCGACATCGGCCAGGGCGATCCGATCAAGGTCCGGGAGCTCGACGACGAGCACGCCGAGGCGCGGTATGTCACCGGCGAGATCCAGCGGCTTGTCGACGAGGGCACGTCCCGGGCAGAGATTGCCGTCTTCTACCGCACCAACGCGCAGTCACGGGTGCTGGAGGACACGCTGGTGCGGGCCGAGATCGCCTACCAGGTGATCGGCGGCACCAAGTTCTATGACCGGGCGGAGATCAAGGACGCGATCGCGTACCTCAATGTGCTCGTCAACCCCCAGGACATCGGGGCCTTCACGCGCATCGTCAACTCCCCGCGCCGCGGGATCGGCAACACCACCGTGTCCCGGCTGCTCGCCCACGCCAACACCACCGGCGAGACGGTGTGGGAGCTGGCGGCGGCGCCGGAGGATGTGCCCGGACTGGGCGCGGCCGCCGTCAAGTCGCTGCGGCGGTTCATGGGCACGATGGAGGTGCTCGCCGAGCGCGTGCGGGCGGGCACCGAGATCTCGGTCCTGCTCAAGGAGATGCTGCGCGAGACCGGCTACCTGGAGGCCCTGGAGAACGAGCGGACGATCGAGGCCCAGGGGCGGATCGAGAACCTGGAGGAACTTGTCAACGTTGCCGTCGAATATGACGCGGCGGAATCCGCTGGCGCGGATTCCGTTGGAGAATCGGCTGGCGCCGATTCTCCGGGCACGAGCAACCTCGAAGGCTTCCTCCAGCAGGTGGCGCTCGTCGCCGATGCCGACACGCGTCAGGACGACGAGGGCCTGGTCACGCTGATGACGTTGCACAACGCCAAGGGGCTGGAGTACCCCATCGTGTTCATGATCGGCTGCGAGGAGGGCGTGTTCCCGCACTCCCGCGCCCTGGACGAGGGCGGGCTGGAGGAGGAGCGGCGGCTGTGCTACGTCGGCATCACCCGCGCCGAGCGCGACCTGTACCTGACCTCGGCGCGGTCGCGGACCGTCTTCGGCGCTCACAACTACGGGGTGCCGAGCCGCTTCATCGGCGAGATCCCGCCGGAGCTGACCGACCGGGAGGTGCCCGCACCCCGCGGTTTCGGCGGGATCCGCGGGCGCGCGACCTCCTGGAGCTCCGGCGCGAGCTCATGGGGTGGGGGAGGGCGCGACCTGCCCACCGGCGACGAGCCGCCACCGGCCTCGTTCCGCCTCGGCGATGACGTCGTTCACGCCGCATTTGGCGAGGGGGTCGTCACCGGCGTTGAACCCGGCGGCATCGTCGTGATTCGCTTCAGCCGCGACCGCGCCGAACGCAAGCTCGTCGCCGACCTGGCGCCGATCTCCAAGCGCTAGGCGCGGTTCGACCGCCGCCGATCTGATCCAATGGATGAGGTGATGGCGACCACCACCACCGAGGCGAGGAACGAGCCCGCCGCCGATGGCGCGCCGGCCGGAGCCGGTGGCCGGCGGCGCCGCGGGGGCAGCGTCCACGTCGGCGAGCTCATCAGCACCGTCAGCGCGCTCGTGCTCCTGGTGGTGCTGTTCGCGTTCGCCTGGTACGGCGTCGCCGGCGTCCCGGACCCCTCGTACGCCCGCCCGGCGGTCTCCGGAACCGAGGACGGCTGGAACGGGCTGCCGCTGACCCGCTGGATCCTGCTGGTGACGATCGTCGCCGTGCTCGGGTCGCTGATCCTGCACGCCACGCAGCGCGCCCACGGGGCGCGGACCGACACCAGCCGGCTGATCACCGTACTGGGGACGCTCAGCTCGGCGCTGCTCATCTACCGCGTCCTCATCGCCCTGCCCGGCAACGGGACCGTCGTCGACCAGAAGCTGGGCGCCGTGCTGGGGCTGTTCGCCGGGCTGGGTATCGCGTGGGGAGGGTTTGAGGCCGTCCGGGAGCAGCGGGAGCGCGCCGGCGTGCCGGTTGCCCACCGGCCCCGGCGCGGTGGAGACAGCCCGGGTGAGCCCCCGGCCGGCGACGCGGAGCGGGGTGCGCACCGCTCCGGCGACCCGGAGCGACCCTGAGATGGAGATCCGCCTGTCGCGCCTGCGCCGGGGCGAGGTGCTCGCCGGCGGCGCCGCGGTCGCGCTGCTGGTGTTCCTGTTCGTGCTGGGTTGGTTCGGCACAAAAGCCGGCGGACGCACCGGCGGTTGGAGCGGCCTGCCGGTGGTGCGGTGGCTCGTCCTGGTCACCGCCGCGGCCGCCCTGCTGCTGGCGGTCGTCCAGGCGTCGCGGCGGGCACCGGCGCTGCCGGTGACGATGAGCGTCATCGTCAGCGCGCTGGCGCTGGTGACCACGCTCGCGCTCATCGTCCGGCTGGCCACCACGTCGGCCTCGGTACAGGTGGGGGCCATCCTCGGCACCGTGGCCGCATCAGCGATCCTCCTGGGGGGCTTCTGGTCCATGCGCGACGAGGACGGGTGGGTGCCGGAGACCGACCGCACGGTCGAACGGGTGTCCGTGTAGGCACAGCCTCATGGGTGTGCGGGAGCGGGCGGCCGGTCCGGACCGCATCTAGAATGGCCGGGGATGCTCGAACGCGCACAGGTTCTTCACGTGGCCCGCCTGGCCCGTCTTGCGCTCGACGAGGACGAGGTGGAGCGCATGGCCGGCGAGCTCTCCAAGGTCCTCGATCACGTCGAGCGCATCCGCGAGCTCGACCTCTCCGGCGTGCCTCCGACCTCCCACGTCGCCGACGTCGCCGGGGTGACCCGGCCGGACGAGCCGGTGCCGGGGCTCACGCACGAGGCGGCGCTGGCCGCGGCCCCGGAGCCGGTGGAGGGGGGCTTCGGCGTGCCCAGTCCGGGACCGAGCGGCGAATGAGTGAACTTGTCAAGCTGACCGCGGCCGAGGCGGCCGCCAAGCTGCGCGCGCGGGAAATCGATCCCACCGAGCTGTTTGAGGCCTATCGCGCCCGGGCCGCCGCCGACGAGCTCAATGCGTTCACCTGGGTGGCCGACGCCGCGCCGCAGCCGGCGGCCGCAACGGAGCTGGGCGGGGTGCCGGTCGCGGTCAAGGACCTGTTCTGCACCGAGGGCGTGCCCAGCCAGGCCGGATCGCGGATCCTGGAGGGCTACCGACCGCCGTACACGGCGACCGTCGTCGCCAACGTCGCCTCGGCGGGGGCGCCGCTGCTCGGCAAGACCAACCAGGACGAGTTCGCCATGGGCTCGTCGAACGAGAACTCCGGATTTGGCCCGGTGCTCAACCCCTGGGACCGCGGGCGGGTCCCCGGCGGATCCTCCGGGGGCAGCGCGGCCGCGGTCGCCGCCGGGCTGGCGCCGTGGGCGATCGGCACCGACACGGGCGGCTCGATCCGGCAGCCGGCGGCGCTGTGCGGCATCGTCGGGATGAAGCCGACCTACGGGGCGTGCTCGCGCTACGGGATGATCGCCTTCGCCTCCTCGCTGGATCAGGCGGGCCCGCTGACCCGTGACGTCACCGACGCGGCGCTGCTGCTCTCCCACATGGTCGGCCACGATCGCCGGGACTCCACCTCGGTGGCCATGCCCGAGCCCGTCCGGCTGCCGACGGCCGAGGACCTGAGGGGAATCCGGCTTGGTGTCCCGGAGGAGCTGCTCGGCGACACCGAGAACGGCGCCGGAATCCAGCCGGGGGTGCGCGAGAACTTTGACGCCATCCTGCGGCTCGCCGAGGGGCTGGGGGCGAGCGTCGACGCCTGCCGGCTGCCGCACGCCCCGCATGCTCTGTCGGCCTACTACCTGATCGCTCCCGCCGAGGCGTCGGCAAACCTCGCCCGGTTCGACGGCGTGCGCTACGGGCTGCGCGTGGCCGGCGACACCGACCTGGAGACGATGTACAGCCGCACCCGGGCCACCGGATTTGGCCCGGAGGTCAAACGGCGGATCATGCTGGGCACCTACGCCCTGTCCAGCGGCTACTACGACGCCTACTACGGGACCGCGCTGAAGGTCCGGACGAAGATCGCCGAGGACTTCCGCGAGGCGTTCTCGCAGTTTGACTTCGTGGTGACGCCGACCAGCCCGTGGACGGCATTCGAGCTCGGCGCCAAGACCGACGACCCGCTGGCCATGTATCTCAACGACTTCTGCACCGTGCCGATGCCGCTGGCCGGGATCCCCGCCATCTCCATCCCCTCCGGGCTGAGCGAGGACCTGCCGGTCGGCTTCCAGCTGGCCGGGCCGGCGTTCAGCGAGAACCGCCTGCTCGACGCCGCGTACGCGCTGGAGCGGGCGATCGGCTTCGATTATGCGAGGGCGTGGGTATGACCGACTACGAGCCCGTGATTGGGCTGGAGATCCACGTCCAGCTCAAGACCCGCACCAAGATGTTCTGCGGCTGTGAGCTGTCGTTCGGCGACCCGCCCAACACCCACGTGTGTCCCACCTGCCTGGGGCTGCCGGGAGCGCTGCCGGTGGTCAACGCCCGGGCGGTGGAGTTCGCGACGATGATCGGCCTGGCGCTGGGATCGACGATCGCGCCGCGGTCGCTGTATCACCGCAAGAACTACTTCTATCCGGACTCACCCAAGGGCTACCAGATCTCCCAGTACGACGTCCCCATCTGCAGCGGGGGCCGGCTCGGGGACGTGCGCATCCACCGCGTCCACCTGGAGGAGGACGCGGCCAAGCTCGTCCACGTGGGGGAGAGCGGCCGGATCCACGGCTCGGACCGCAGCGTCGTGGACTTCAACCGCTGCGGGACCCCGCTGGTGGAGATCGTCACCGAGCCGGACGTGCACTCGGCCGAGCAGGCTCGCGAGTGGCTGAACATGCTCCGGGTCACCCTGCGCCAGCTGGGCGTCTCGGACGTCAACATGGACGAGGGGTCGCTGCGCTGCGACGCCAACGTCTCGATCCGGCCGGTCGGCGCCACCGAGCTTGGCACCAAGACCGAGCTCAAGAACATGAACTCGTTCCGCTTCCTGGAGCGGGGGGTCAACGCCGAGATCGCCCGCCAGACCGAGCTGGTCCGCGCCGGCGAGCCGGTCGTCCAGGAGACGCTGCACTTCGATCCGGCCTCCGGGCGCCTGACGCCGCTGCGCTCCAAGGAGGAGGCCCACGACTACCGCTATTTCCCGGAGCCGGACCTCGTCCCGATGCTCGTCACCGACGAGATCCGCGACCGTGCCGCCGAGCAGGTGCCGGAGCTACCCGCCGCGCGCGCCGAGCGCTTTGAGCGCGAGCTGGGACTGAGCGCCCGCCGCGCCCGCGACCTGGCGTTCCGCCGCGAGCTCGCCGACTACTACGAGCGGGTGCTGGCGACGGTGGCCGGGGAGACGGTCACCCCCGTGGAGGTCGACAACTGGATCCCGCAGCTGGTGGAGCGGATCGGCTCCGACGCCGACCCGTCCGAGTCCCGGGTCTCGCCCGACGCGCTCGGACAGCTGGCCGTCATGGTCGCCGCCAAGGAGGTGAGCCGCGACGCCGCCCGGGAGGTGCTGACCACGCTTGTCGAGGAGGGCGGTGAGCCGCGGGCAATCGTCGAGCGCGAGGGGCTGGGCGCGCTGCGCTCAGATGACGGCGACGGACTGGCCGCCATCGTCGACTCGGCCATCGCCGCCGACCCGGATGCCGCGGCCAAGGTCAAGGCGGGCAACATGAAGGCCATTTGGCCGCTTGTCGGCTACGTGATGCGGGAGACGAAGGGTCGCGCCGACGGGGGCGAGGTCACGCGGCTCATCCGTGAGCGCGTCGCGCAGGGCTGAAATCCCCGCCCACACACCCGGCCCCGCCGGCTGAGCCGACGGAGCCCCGAACAGGGGGATCCGCGCGGCTGACCCCTGCGGCGTGCGGCTATTCAGGCTGCCGCGAGAACCGGCGCACCAGGAGCCCGGCTCCCAAGAGCACGCTGCCGCCGACGACGAGCAGACCGACATCCAGCCCGGTGAAGGGGAGGGTGCTTGCCGACGTCGAGCTCACGGTGCTGGTCTTGGACAACTGGGTGGAGAGGGTGCTCGCCGAGCAATCCTTGGCGGAGTACTGCTGGCACGTCGAATTCGCCAGCGCAGCCGTCGGGACCCCCATTACGAGCAGGACACCAACAGTTGCGATGACCGTCGCAATGCGTTTCATGGATCGGCGCAGACCTTTCTATGAGTAGAGCGCCGGTGGTCCCGCTTCATCCTGAGCGTCCGGCTACCCCAATTCGCTGAAAAATGTACAAGAACTACCAGTACCTACGCAAGCCTGAGGCGTTCCGTGCCCGCTAGTTGCGCACGACGAGGAGCTTGAACGCCTCCGCGGAGGTCAGCGGGTGCTTGCTGAACACCTGGCTGAGAGCTGCCGCGTCCGCCGGCTGCCTGTTATCAACGGCGTAGGCAGCCCGGAAATAGCGATACGCGGTTTCACGTTTCCCCAGCGCCGACGCGGCCAGGCCGGCGCCCAGCCAGGAGAACCACTGGCCGGGGTCTCGCCCGGCCGACTGCCGGAAGCGCTGCTCGGCGGTCGTATACAGGTGATCGTGCAGCGCGACGACGCCCGCCAGCTCACCCGGCACGCTGCTCAGCGGATCGAACCGGGCCGCCATCCGGAAATCGGCAAGAGCCAGTTGGGGACGCACGGGTGCGGCGGCCATGGCGATCGAGATCTCCCTGCGGGAGAGGTAGGGGAGGCCGAGCACGATGACGGCGGCCAGGAATGCTGCGCCCCCGGCCAGCGCGCCGGCGCCGCGGCCGATCCGCCGACGGCCCGCCGCCTTCGGTGCAGAGACCGGCTCGGTGGCGCGCTCGGCTGACTTCAGCCCACCGGCCATGCCGAGGAATCCCAGTGCGGGGCCGCTGAGCGCAGGTATCTCCCAGAACCAGTCGACGGAGCCGTGGATGAACCAGACGATCGCGGGCAGCAGCGCGATTCCGGCGAGGGCGCCGGCGAGTGGATCGCGCTGTCGCCGCGCCTTGGCGGCGGCGATCGCCGCGGCGATCATGAAGCCGGTGATGAGGAGCGTGCCGACCGCCCCCGTCTGGGCCAGGAAGCGGAGCTCAAGGCTGTGGGTGGAACTCGGCTCCTCGCCGGTGCGCCGATGGGTCAGGTAGTAGTCGCTGAAGTTGTTCTCGCCCAGGCCGCCGATCGGATGCGTGAGGAACGCGTGCAGCGACACCCTCCAGAAGTCGTAGCGACCGCTGCCGACATCGACGAAGTGCGACAGCGACGAATACGACGTCTGGACATGGCTGAAGCCGTTCACCTGCCGGGAGATGAAGCGAAACGGATGGCCGTGGGTGGCGTAGGTGCCGCCCACCGCAAGCACCGCCACCACCAGCACCGTGATGGCGGTCCCAATCGCCCTCCGAGCCATCACCGGCAGTGGCCGCCGACGCACGAGCGCGTCCGCCCACGCGAGCAGAGTGCCGAGCACGAACACCGCGGCGCAGATCAGCAGCGCCGGCTGCCCGGCCCCCTGCGCGGCGTGATCCAGAGCGGTGGGGGTCGAGGCCCCGTAGACGGCCAGCAGACGATGGAGGATCGCCAGCGTCCCGGCGACCGGAAGGATGACCGCCACCGTGACCCGCAGCCGATCCTTGACGACGATGATGCCCACCAGCGCAACCAGCGGCAGGGTGAAGAGCCATCCGCGGCTCTGGACAATGAGCGCCAACTGGAGGCCGCCGCAGGCGAACGCGAGCATGAGGCCACGCATCAGTCCCGGCAGCTCCCGGCGCGTGCTCAGAGCGATCGCCGCCAGGGCAGCGGCGGTGAACAGAGCCGCGGTGGCGTTGAAGTAACCGGTGGGGGAGGCGAGACGACCCTCAACGACAAGGCCGCTGAGCCGGTCGGCAGCGGCGAGCCGGAACAGGAGCACCACGGCGATCACGCCGATCCCGCCGACGTAGACGACGAGGGCAGCCAGCGCCGCTCGCGGCGTCCAGGGCAGGACGAGCATCACGGTGAAGACGAGCAGGTAGAGCAGCGCCTGGTTGGCGCCCTGAAGCGCCTCCCCCGGCGCCCGCGCCCAGCTCATCGAGACATAGCACCAGAGGACATAGCCGAGGAACAGCCCAATCGCGGTGAGCCGGCCGCGGGACAGGCGGAGTTGACCCCGCAGGCCGATTACAGTGCCCCCCAGGAGGGCGAGTGCCGCCAGGGCCCCCCAGTACCACGTCTCCGCGTCGTAGCCGCCGTCGTGGACCGCCCACACGAGCATCAGGCCGACGGCGGCGAGGCCGGGGACGAGGGCAGCGAGATGCGGTCTCAGCCGCACTGGGAGGTCGAGGAGCTGCATCGGGCGGGGGTGCGCGGATGATCGCAAGTTCCTTGGACCGGCACTCGGCGGCACGGCCTCGCGGCTGACGCAGCGTCCAGGGTGCCTGGACGCTTGATCTACGCGAAACTGGACATTCGTCCAGATCTCCCGCCGGGGCTGAAGTTGCTCGCAGGGGCAAGCGACACGATCTCATGCCCCGAGCCCTCGTGACCGCTTTCGCCTGCCTGATTGCGCTGTGCGTGGGTGCGCGCTCGGCGCCAACCGCCCTGGCCGGCGCCCGCGCTGTCGTTCACTCCGCGCATCGCCGCGGCACGCGCCGCGTCAAACACCGCGGGCACCGGCGGGTGAGGTCACGGCACCGCCGCGGGACGGCGCATCGAACGCATCGAACGCATCGGCCGCGGCGGACACGCGGTCGGCACCGGAGCCGGCGCCACGTGCGCCGAACCGTGCGTCGTCACGGCCGCCGTGACCTGCGGCACCAGCGGTGTACGGCGCGACGGACACGGATCCGCCGGCGCGTGCGCGGCCGGTGGGTGACGCCGCGGTGCCGGCCGCGCTCGGCTCGAGTCGCCCGGATCGCAAAGGCCGCCTCCGCGCCGCGTGCCGGGCGCGGGTCCTCCTGGTCTGGGTCGGCGGTGCATGTGGAGACGTGGGCGTATGACGATTGTGGGAATGGGGGTGGGGGTGCGAGTGCTGGTGAGGTGCGGGCGTGGGTGAGTTATG
>DASSZQ010000093.1:0-15629 GCA_035702755.1 Solirubrobacteraceae bacterium
TCCCGTTTGACCGCGCCGCGGGACTCGATCGCGCGCTTGACGAGCTGCGTGACCGGTTCGGCACCCGCGCCATCTCGCGCGGCACGCTCGTTGGGCGTGACAGCGATGTCTGGGTCCCGCTGCTGCCGGATTGACCGCCGCCGCGGTGGCGCCGGTCAGTCTCCGTGGCGCGGGGCGAGCCGCAGCCCGCCCGCCTCCCCCCACTCCCCGCGCGCCCGGAAGGCGGGCACCAGCTCGCTGGTCACCACCCCTCCCTGGTCGGTGAGCTCGTCGACGATCGCGAACGCCTCGCGGATCCGCTCCGGGGTGTCGACGATCACCGTCGTCGTGGGCACGTGGCGCCGGAGCGAGAGCAGCTTGTCGCCCTGCGGCGCCCGGGCGCCGTGATACCCCCAGATGCCCTCCAGCACGGTCGCCCCGCCGGCGCGGGCCCCCCGGAGGCGGCGGACGAGCTCGACGTAGAGCGGGCGCCGGCCGTGCCGGGTGTCGTGGTCGGCGTGGACCATCAGCTTCACCCACGTCCCCAGACCGGCGTCGTCGGCGCCCGCAAGCTGATGGGGCTCGGCCAGTCGCCGACCGTCAACCTTGCACACCCGGACGCGCTCCAGCGTCAGAAGCGGCCGTTCCAGGACCGCGGCCACATCCGGGAGAACCTCGGCGAGGGCGGGGCCCGGCCCGACGGCGATGATCATGAGCGGCACCTCGGCGTTGGCGCCGAAGAACCGAGCGCGTTCGCGGACCCCGTGGGCGGTGCCGTCGACGCCGAGCAGCACGGTCGCGCTCTGCACGCCGTGGCGCCGGAGCAGGTCGACGACCGCCACGAACGCCGGCCGCCGGCCGGTTCGCTCATGACGGCCGCAGTACACGGTGAGCTTCGTCGCCTCGTGCAACTCCTCGGGCAGCTGCACGTGACCGACGGCGCCGGTCAGCAGGCGCGCCCGCTCCAGGGTGAGCAGACCGTGCGCGGTCACCGCGCCGATCTCGTCCAGCCCGGCCTCGATCCGCCGCCGGCCGTCGACGGCGACGAGGACCATCGGCAGGTCCTCGGACAGGGTGAGCAAGCGTCCGGACTGCAGAACCTGGTGGCGGCCGAAGCCCTCGGTCCCGCGCATCAGGACGCTCGTCTGAAACTCGTGGCGCTCGCAGATCTCCAGCAGAGCGTCGCCGAGGAAGCGGCCCCCGCTCCGGTCGCGCTCCGCGAAGTAGGCGGTCAGCTTCAGGCAATCCTCGTTCACAGCGCACCGCCGATCGCGTGACCCGCAGCCGCGGCACCGAACCCAATCAGCAGCGACCCCGCCAGATTGGCCGCCGCGACGACCAACTGATCCCCCTGACCCAGACGGTGGGTCTCCAGCATCCAGGTCGACAGCGTCGTGTACGAGCCCAGCGTGGCCGTGCCGGCGAGCAGCAGTGCGTTGCCGGAGATGGCCGCCCCCGCCAGGCCGCCGAGCAGCGCCGCGCCAGAGAGATTGACGACAAAGGTTCCCCAGGGAAAGGAGCCGGCGTTGACGCGCTCGCTCACCAGCCCGTCCACCACGAACCGGCAGACGGCTCCGACTCCACCAAGCAGACCCACCAGGATCCAGGTCCCAACCGTCATGCGACCACCCGCACCCGCCTGACGATCGCCGTCGCAACGAGTACCGCGAGGAAGCCGAGGACGACCGTGGCCGCCGCGTAGCCAGCCGCCAGACCCCACTCCCGGGCCTGGACCATCTTGAACAGCTCGACCTGGACGGTGGAGAACGTCGTGAGGGCGCCGCACAGGCCGGTGCCGAGAAACGGCCGTTTGTAGGCGGAGGTGGGCAGCCGCTCCTGGAGCCGCGTCACAAAGTAACCGAGCAGGAACGCGCCGACGACGTTGACGCCGAATGTCGGCCACGGCCAGCTGTGTGCACCCACGACCACCAGTTTCGCCACCCCGACGCGGGCGAGGGCGCCGACGATCCCGCCGGAGAAGATGGCGGCAACCTCTCGGCGATCGTAGGTTGGGAACAAGGAGACGGGCGGATCGTGACAGGGGCCTCGCGACCGCGGGTGGACAGTCCTCGCTTCCGCGGCCGCCCGCATCGTAGCCACGGACCGAGCACGGGGCGCGGTCAGGGCCGGCCACGGAGAGCCGACCGCACTTGCCCGTCAAACCCTGCGGTCCGGCGCCGATGACCGCCCCCGGTCCCGCGACGTAGCGTGGCCTGACCACCGACGCAGAGGAGATCGAAGATGGCGGCCGTACCCGCACCCCCTCCCCATCATCACCACGTCGACTTTCACACCTTCGATGCGCGCGTCGAGCGCCTGCTCGGTGCCGACCTGAGGCTGATCTACGGGATGACGGTCCCGATCCTGGTCATCGTGGGACTGGTGATCGTGCTCGCGCTCCACCCGCAGTCCTGGGTCGTCGCCGCGATCGTCGTCATCGAGGTTGCCGCCCTGGGCCTCGTGCTCACCGGGATCTTCGGCATGCTGGAGGACGAGGACCCCGGCAAGGACGCTGGCTGACCGGGCCGGCCCCGCGGCCGGCCCGTCACGCGCCTACGGCAGGTCGCGCTCGTGCACGACAACGGCCTCGCGCCGGGCCGCCGGAGCGGCGCGGCGGCGGTCCGACCACACGGCCAGCCACAGGCCGGTGATGACCAGTCCCACAACACCGACGATCATCAGGATCACACCGACGGTGTGAATGTTGAAGCCGCTCGTGCTCACGGTGACGGCGAAGCGAAGGATCGCGCCAAGCGCGATGAGGAAGATCGACGTGCCCAGACCCATCTGGTGCCTCCCTTGGTATGCGAGATGCGCACACGTCATATGACGCGTGCCCTGTGTGCAGTCCGTGCGTTCGCGCTCTTGTCTGACGCGCTCGCAGACTCATTCTCACCGGAGAGAGCCGACGCTAATCATGGGCTCAGGAGCACTGGACACAAAGTGGATACCGGGAAGGACCGGACCCATGAGTGCAACCTGCAACTGCCCGCGTGGGAGCGGGCAGTTGCAGGCTGAACGATCGCCCTAGCGACCGTCAGCAGGTCCAGGCGGAGGGACCCTGACTGGCGTAGATCTGCGCCGCAATGCGGTTCTGCTCGGCCGGTGACGCGTTCTGGGGCAGTCCCTGACCGCCGTACGCCTGCCACGTGGACGGCAGGATCTGATACGCGCCGCCGGCGCCGGAGGACGGGTTGACGGCACCGTAGTTGCCGCCACTCTCACACTGGACGATGCCGGACGGGATCGAATACCCGCCGGAGCCCGCCGCCGGAGCCGCAGTGCTCGCCGGCGCGGGTGACGGGGTCACCGGCTGAGGCGGGGTGATCTTGAACAGGGCATCCCACGTCTGGGGTCCGACGATCCCGTCGACGAGGAGCCGATCCTTGCGCTGGAAGGCGAGGACGGCCCGGCGGGTCCGGCGATCGAAATGACCGCTGCGACGGATGTGCAGGGCGCGTTGCACGCGAGTGACGTACCCGCCATGGCTGCCCTGGTGCAGCCAGGTCGTAGGTGCCGCCACCTGCGCGGCAGCCGGACCGGCTGCGGCCATCAGACCGGCGCTGGCGGCAGCCGCCAGCGCGGCGCCGACCCGGCCGCCGGCATGTTTGCTTCGGCGCACGGAGCGCCGCGACTTTCTCGTAGGCATCAAGCCTCCTTCTTTCTCATGCCTACGGGGTTAGCTGACGGGCTCGCGCGAGAAAGCTGCGCTACACGGCAAACGGTGATTAGCCCCACGGTGGCAACCGCCACCTAAGTGGGTCCCCCGCTCTCCACCGCGCAAACAGGACACAAGCGGCGGAGACTCGGCGTTTTTCGAAGCCTGGCCACCGTAGCAGAGGGCAACTCCCGCCTTTCGGAGCCGCGCCGACAGGTCCGCCGGCGCGGAGTGGTCAACCGCCGCCGTTCATACGGAGTGGACGAATCAGCGGCGTGTGGCAGGCACCGCACCGGCGCGGCCCGTGGCGGCCGGCCGGAGGGCCGGCGTCCCCGCGTCGACGGAGTCGATACGCCACCGGATCTCCACCTCCATGCCCCCTGAGCTTCGCTGCCAGGCGGTGAATTCGTCGGCAATCCCGGCCAGCGCCTGCTGCGCCCAGTCGTCACCCAGCGGTTCTCGCGGGCCGAGACCCTCGTCGGCGATGAGGACCACCAGCTCGCCGCGCGCGACCGTCGCAGTCAGGTGGATGTGCCGCTGGGTCTTACAACCCGCGCGCATCACCGCCTGGCTGACCGCCTCGGACAGGGCCAGACGGACCGAGTCAAGTTGCCGGCCGGACATGCCGGCGACGGCGGCGATCCGCAGGACGGCGGCCCGGGCCAACGGGATGGCTTCGGGCGCAGCGTCATAGCGGCGGCGCACGATGGGCTGCCGCGACAGACCGTCGGCCGGGACCGGGCGGGCCGTGGGGGCCGCCGTGCACAGGGCCTCGGCATCGCGACGCGCCTGTTCCGCCCGCGATAGCAGCTTGGCCACCTCACCTCCAGACCACTTCATGAACGTGCCTTTCGCGGCGCCGGGCGTGCTGCCGTCCACCATAGACAGACCACCGCCCGGGGCAAAGGGCGACCGTTGGCATGCAACCGCCCGCGGGGCGTGTGATGCTTATGGGCATCCCCTTCCGGACCTCGCCCCCCGGCGGCCGGCGCGCGACTGCGCTGCTCGCCCTGCTCTGCCTGCTCCCGGGACTCGCCGGATGCGCGGCCCGCGGAACCACGGCCGGCACAACCGCCGTCGCTGCCGACCCGTACCGCGTCCAGGTCATCCAGACGACGACGGATCTCGCGCAGCGCCTGACCCGCCTGCCGGACCTGGAGTTCAGGAGCGTCCCGGCCGGGCCCGCGCCGGTGATCGGTATCGACACGCGCGCCCGGTACCAGCGCATCCGCGGCTTCGGCGCGGCGATGACCGACAGCTCCGCCTGGCTGATCGAGCATGCGATGCCCGGCGCCACGCGCGCTGCGCTGATGACGGACCTGTTTGGCGCCGGAGGCGCTCATCTGAACGTCATCAAGGTGCCGATCGGCGCCTCGGACTTCACTCATGACGGCCGGCCCTACAGCTACGACACCCCGCCGGGTGGCGGGGCCGACCCTCGGCTGACGCACTTCACCGTCGCCCACGACCGGGCGTACATCCTGCCGGCGCTGCGTCAGGCCAGGGCGCTTGACCCCGCAGCGTCGGTGCTGGCCACGCCGTGGTCGCCGCCTGGGTGGATGAAGGCCAACCGGTCACTGGGCAACGCGGGCAACCGCGGGCGCCTGCGGTCGGTCGACGACGGCGCCTGGGCCGCCTACTTCGTCAGGTTCATACGCGCCTACGCCCGCGCCGGCATCCCCATCGACGCCCTCACGCTGCAGAACGAGCCCGGGATCGCCACCCTGTACCCGGGGCTCAACCTGCCGGCGGGGACCGCCATGCACTGGCTGGCGACCAGCCTCGCGCCCGCTCTGCGCCGGGCGGGGCTGCACCCCAGAATCTACGGCGGCGACCTCGGCTGGGGGCCGACGACCGCCTATCCCCAGATGAGCCTCGACACCCCCGGCGCACGATCACTGACCGGGCTGGCCTGGCACTGCTACTACGGCTCGCCGGCGGTCATGAGCCGCTTTCATCGGCTCGATCCGCGCCTGGAGCAGATCGTCGACGAATGCGCTCCCGGTATCTCGCCGACGCCGATCACGGAGATTGTGATCTCCTCGCTCCGCAGTTGGGCGAGCACGGTCATGCTCTGGAACCTGGCGCTCGACCCCACCGGCGGTCCCGCCGAGCTTCCCAACCACGGGTGCATGGGCTGCCGCGGCATGGCCACCATCGATCCGGCAACCGGCCGGTTCTCGCTTCACCTCAGCTATTACGAACTGGGGCAGGCCAGTGCGTTCGTCAAGCCCGGCGCCCGGCGGATCGCGACCCCGCACTTCGTTCGCTATGTCTATCCCCGCTCCGGGGTCAATGTCGCCACGCCCGGCCTCGACGACGTCGCCCTCCGCAATCCGGACGGCAGCCTCGTGCTGATCGTCTACGACAACGCCACCCGGCCGATCCACTTCACGGTGCGCTGGAGAGGCCGAGCGTTCGGCTACCGGCTCACCGCCGGGGCGACGGCGACCTTCGTCTGGAATCGCTGAGCGCCACCGATCACCACGTCCGCCCGCCGCGGCTGCCGTAGCGGCCCCCGCGCGAGCGTCTGTAGAGCCACACCAGGAGCATTGAGAAGGCGACCGACAGGATGATGCCGGCGCCTCGCCGGTGCAGCACATACCAGGAGAACAGACCCGCCGCGTATGTGCCCACGAGGCCGACGGCTGCGGTCATGAAGATCCCCATGGGGTCCGGGCCGGGGAGCAGAAGACGGGCGAGCGCACCCACGACGAGCCCAATGACAAACAGGATGATGAGGAAGAAGACCAGTCCCATGGGCCAACTGTACCCCCGGCGACCGCGGCGCGAACCGGCTTCTCAGGGTCGCGCTTCTCCGGTCGCGCCGCTCTGCTCGACGCGGGCCTTGAGTCCCTCAACCGGACGGTCGGCGAGCAGCGACTCAACCCGGTCGCGCACCGGTCCGCGCAGGGTGCGGGCCAGCAGGGCGAGCCGGCGACCGACGCCGATCTCCAGCGTGTACGTGGCCAGCGTCAGCCGGTCACCGCGCTCCTCGAAGCGCCACGAGCCGTCCAGCGAGCGCAGGTCGCCGCTCTCCCGCGTCCAGCGCACGCCCAGCGGCTCCTCGTAGCTGAAGCGCAGGCGCATCCGCACCCGTGCGACGGTCGCGTCCATCTCGCTGTCCACGAGCGTCGCGCGACCGTCCGCGTCGCGCTCCAGCACCTCGACGCCGGTCATGGCGCCGTGCCACTCCGGCACGCGGTCCAGGTCAGCGGCGATCGCAAAACAGTGTGCCGCCGGGGCGGCGATCTCGATCGAGCGGGCTCCCTCCAGGTCGGCCACGGAGTCCTTCTACCCAAACGACGCGATCTTCGCGCCCGGCGCGGCTACTCGCTCTGCAGGGCGATGTCGAAGCGCGCCGCCAGCAGGCCGTCGTCGCCCTCCGGCACAAAGTCAACGACGAGCGAATCGCGCACACCGAACACGGTGTCGGAGTCCAGGTAGTCGCTGGCGGAGTCGAACACGTGGGTGACCAGCGTCCGGTATCCGGGCGCCGAGACCATGAAGTGGATATGGGCGGGTCGCCACGCATGGCGGCCGGCGGCCACCAACATCCGACCGACGGGACCATCGTCAGGGATGGGGTAGGGGACCGGTCGCACCGTACGCAGCGCAAAGCCTCCATCGCCGCGGCTGAGAAAGCGGCCGCGCAGGTTGGTGGGAGTCTGCGCCGGATCCTGAACCGCATACAGGCGGTTGGAGGCGTTCTGCCAGATGTCCAGGGTCGCGCCGGCGATCCCGTGCCCGTCCAGGTCGGTGACCCGGCCGCTCAGGACGACACGCGGGCCCGCGTCGGAATCGTCCAGGATCGACTCGCCGTACTCGCGCCGGGGGGAGCCGGGCACGTAGAAGGGACCGAGCACCGTGTTCTCGGTCGCCCGGGGGGCCAGATCGGCGCTGGCGATCTCCGTGGCGCTTGACACGCCGAGGGTGTCCGAGAGCAGGATGAACTCCTGCCGCGTCTCGCTGCACATCCGGCCGACCGCCGTCAGAAACTCGATGCCCGCCTGCCACTCCTCGGTGGTGAGACCGACCTCGGAGACGAATCCGTGCAGGTGTCGCACCGCGGCGGTCAGGATCTCGCGCAGTCGCGGATCCTCGGTGCGCGCATAGGCGCGCACCACGTCCTCGCGCAGCTGCTCGCTGCGCTGGCTGGCCCCCTCACCCATCCGGCCTGTCACCGCCATCTCTCATCCCTCTCCTCGACCACCGCCGTAGACGTTACCGGGGGCAGCGCACGGGCCATTGCAAGCGGTACTGCGTGGTTGATCCGCGAGGGCGAGGGCCGCTACGGTGTGGCGACGTAACGTATGCCGGTACCCAGAGCGCATCGTGCCGCTCAGAGGTGTAAGGTGCCGACCGAACCAGTGACCCCCTCATTCACCCGCCGCCCCCTCTGGCGGGTCTGAAAAGGCTTTGCGTCGCGGTACCTGCGTGTACCCGGCGGAAGTGAATGTGACGCATCGAGTCCGCGGCTGAGGGGTTACAGCCCCCCGCGGCGGACTCCAGTCCGGCTTGCCCCCGGGCCTGATGCGACGACGCCGCATGGCCAAAAGCCCTGCCTGAGACCGGAGGACGCGCATTGTTGGGACCGGAGACTGACCTCATCGCCCGTGATCACGTGGCCCGTGGGCCGCGGCTGATCAGGTGGGTGTACCTGCTTGTGGTACTGGCACTTGCACTCGGCGGCTGGACGACCGGCGCGGTGGCCAAGACGCGCCGGCATGCGCATGGCAAGCCGGCGACGCGCCGCCATCATCGGCGCCGGACCGCCCACCACAAGCGGCGGGCGCACCACCGCCGCCGCCGTCACCATCGTCGCGCCCACCACGCGCACCACACCCGCGCCCACCGCAGGCACAAGCAGAAGCACAGGCCGACGCCGACGGCCCCGGCCGCACCGACCGCATCTCCAGCGGCGCCACCTCCCCCGCCCGGATCATCTTCCAGCCCTCAGCCGCTCGGCGTGCCGGGTAGCTGGCGGCTTGCCTTCGATGACGAGTTCAACTCGCTCAACCTCGCAAACTGGCAGCCGAACTGGCTGGGAGCCAACAACAGCTCGATCACCAAGCCGGTCAACAGCGAGGAGGTGGAATGCATCGACCCCGCGCAGTCGTCGGTCGGCGGTGGCGTGCTGACGGTGACCGCGGTGCAGCGCAGCTGTGACGGTTACAACTACGCCTCCGGGCTACTGGAGAGCAACGGTCACTTCAACTTCACCTACGGGTACATGGAGGCACGCATGTACCTGCCAAGCGACGGCGCGGGCGGAATCGCAGACTGGCCCGCGTTCTGGGCCGACGGACAGAGCTGGCCCAACGACGGCGAGATCGATGTCATGGAGGGCCTCGACGGCGGCGCCTGCTGGCATTTCCACTACGGCACGCCCTCCTCACCGCAGCAGGTGGGAACGTGCGCTCCCGGCAACTACTCCGGCTGGCACACCTTCGGCGCCGATTGGGAGCCGGGATCCATCACCTGGTACTACGACGGCAAGCAGGTGGGTCAGACGACCTCAAATGTCACCAGCGCGGCGATGTACCTGATCGTCAACCTCGCGCTCAAGTCCGGCGCGGCGGTTGCGCCGCAGAGCATGGCCGTCGACTACGTCCGCGTGTGGCAGCACTGAGGCCGCTGACCCCCGGACGCCGCTACAGGCCACCCCCGACGAGGAGCACCACAACCACGATCGCCGCCGCGGCGATGGCGGCCACCGCGAGTGGCAGCAGGCCGAGCATCCCGGCATACGGCCGGGACGCCGGCGTTTCCTGAGCCGCCCGGCGCATCACCATCGCTGCGCCGCGGGCGGAGAGGAGGTCGGTGAGCTCGGCCTGCAGGCGCTCGTTGGTGCGAGCCAGCGCCTCGCGGTCGGTCATGGCCTGCTCGCGGGCCGCTCCGGCGGCGTCGCGCTCCCTGAGCGCCTGGGCACGATCGGCCAGCGCAGCATCCCGGGCAGCCTCGGCCGTGTCGCGCTCGGCCAGCGCGGCGTCACGATCGGCGAGGGCCTCGTCGCGCTCGGCCGTCGCCCGCGCCTGGGCCGTCAGGGCGGCGTCCCGGGCGCCGAGCGCGCTGTCGCGGGCGAGCTCCGCCGTCCGGACCGTCTCCAGCGCCTCCTGGTGGGCACGCTGTGCCGCATCGCGCTCGGCCGTGCGCTCCTCACTGGTGCGCCGCGCGGCGTCACGATCGGCGACCTCCCGCCGGCGCTCACCCTCCAGCGCCTCGCGCTCGGCGGCCTGACGGTCGCACTCGGCACGGGCCTGATCCCGCTCGTGCTCGGCCTGCGCCAGCTCGTTGGTCAGCCGCTCGATGCGCGCCGCCGCCTCCGCACGGTCGGCCTCGGCGCGCTCGAGTTGACGCTCAAGGCGCCGCTGGGCGCTGCGCGCCTCGCGGATCTCCCGGGCGCCGCCGTCCGCCGGCGCACCGGCGGGCGCGGGGGGCGTCGCCGCCGTCACCGGCCCGCGGCCCGGGGGCGTCTCGCGGGCCCGCGTACCGGCGCGACGCCGTTTGCGCCCGGTGCCGGCGGGGTTGGTGGGCGGGGGAAGGGCGATCGTCACGTCCGGACCGACGCTCAGCTCGGCCTCCGCGAGATCACCGCCCGGGAAGGGGCACGGGAAGGCGGCCCGCCACGGCTCGCCGTCCTCCGCAGCCCACGGCTTGTCGGCCAGATCGGCGAGCAGCCGGGTGGGGTGACCGTCGATGACAAGCGTGAGCGCCGGACGCATGAAGCGCCGCCCGCGCACGCCGGACCACCGGCCCTCGACTTCGCAGCGCTCACCGTCGACGAGCTCGAAACGGTCCAGCTGAAAGCCAACGCGGCCGACCTGGAAGACGGGGGCCTTCATCGCCTCCGACACCTTAGTCGCCGATGCCCGGCGGCGAATGGTCCGCAAGTGAGATTGCGGATGCGGTGGATCCGGTGTTCTCCCCCGGCCAAGCCGCAGCGGGGGCGGATGCCGGGGCGCGCCGGCGGCTCTACGGTCGGCTCGATCGCTGGAGGCCGAGATGAGCAAGCACCAGATGAACAGCGCCGATGCCGCCTGGCTGCACATGGACCGACCAACGAACCTGATGGTCGTCAACTCCGTGCTCTGGTTCGACGAGCCGATGGATCTCCCGCGCACCCGCACCGTCGTCCGGGAGCGGCTCGCCGAGCGCTTCCCACGGTTTCGCCAGCGGATCGCCGAGCCGCGCCTCGGTCTCGGCGTCCCCTCCTGGGAGGATGACCCCGGCTTCGATCTGGACCGGCATCTGCACCACATCGCGCTGCCGGCACCCGGGGACAGAATGGCCCTCGCGCATCTTGTGGGAGATCTGATCTCGACGCCGCTGGACCGCTCCAAGCCGTTGTGGGACATCTATGTCATCGACGGCTACGGAAGCGGCGCCGCGCTGGTGACGCGCATGCATCACTGCATCGCGGACGGGATCGCGCTCGCCCGGGTGCTGCTGTCGATGACCGACGAGCGCCCTGACGCCGGCATCGAAGCGGCCGATCACGCGCCGGCCGCCGGCCGACGCAGCGGACTCGTGGGACCGCTGAGAACCGGGGCGCATCTGGCCGACGCCGCCGTGCATCAGAGCCTGGAGATCCTCAGCCACCCGCTGCCGGAACTGCGGGGCCTCGCCGGGCGGAGCGCGGCCGACGCCCGGGCGCTGGGAAAGCTCCTGCTCACCCCGCCTGACCAGGCAAGCGCCCTGCGCGGCCGGCTGGAGGCACCCCAGAGGGTCAGCTGGACAGACGAGGTCATGCTCCAGGACGTCAAGGCGATTGGACATGCCACCGCAACGACCGTGAACGACGTCCTCGTCACGGCGCTGACCGGGGCGCTGCATCGCCACCTGGTCACGCGGCGCAGCACCGTCAGCGAGCTGCGCGCCATGATCCCCTTCAACCTCCGGTCGCTGGATGAGCCGCTTCCCCGGGAGCTGGGCAATCGCTTCGGACTCGTCTATCTGCGGCTCCCGGTCGGAATGCGGGGCCGCCGGCGGCGGCTGGATGAGGTGCACCGGCGGATGGAGGCGATCAAGCACTCTCCGGAGGGCGCGGTGGCGTACGGGATCCTGGGTCTGATGGGCCTGACCCCGCCCCAGGTCGAGCGACGGCTCGTCGATGTCTTCTCCACAAAATGCACGCTCGTGCTGACGAACGTCCCGGGCCCGCGCCGGCCCGTCTACTTCGCCGGAACCCGGCTGGCCGGGGTCGTGGGATGGGTGCCCGCGGGCGGCTCGGTGGGGTTGGGATTGAGCATCTTCAGCTACGACGGGCGGGTCACCGTCGGCGTGCGCGCCGACGCGGGCCTCGTCCCGGATCCGGACGCCCTGATCGATGCGTTCATGGACGAGCTCGCCCAGCTGGCAAAACTCGGCGCCCGCTCGACTGCGGCTCGCGCCGCGACCGCAACCGCGTGACGGGCGCAGGGACCATCCGTCCCTCGCGTTCATCCGCTTTGGGTGATGCCGGTGCGGCCGCACCGGCGCACGCTTAGCGCGGCCGGCGAGCCGGCCGAGGCTGACGATCAGGCGACTCTGAGACGGAGAGGCGTGCGGCGGACCGACACGGCGACGTTGCAGTCAGGCGAATCGGCCGAACGCGGCCGAGCCGCCCGGCAGCAGGCGCCGCGCTCTGCCCACGGCGAGTGGTCGCCCGCGCCGGACCGACCGGATCCCATCACCGTGCTTGCGGCCCAGGCGGAGACCCGCGTTCAGGAACTCGTGCCCATCCGGTACGGACGGATGCTTGTCTCGCCCTTCACGTTCTACCGGGGGGCGGCCGCGGTGATGGCGGCGGACCTCGCCGCCACACCGGACTCCGGGATCGTCGTGCAGGCCTGCGGGGATGCCCACATCTCCAACTTCGGCGGGTTCGCCGCCCAGGACCGGAGGCTCATCTTCGGTCCCAACGACTTCGACGAGACTCTGCCCGGCCCGTGGGAGTGGGACGTCAAGCGCATGGCGGCGAGCGTCGAGATCGCCGGGCGCGATGTTGGCGAGCCGGACGAACGCCGCCGTCGCCTGGTCACCGATTGCGTGCGCGAGTACCGCCAGGCGATGCGCACCTTCGCTCAGCAGAGTCACCTGGACGTCTGGTACGAACGGATCAACGCCAGCGAACTGGTGGACCGATTCGGCGGCCGGCTCGGCCGGCGGGGCCGGATCCTGTTCGCGAAGCCATTCACTCAGGCGCGCCGCAAGACAAGTCTGCGGGCGGTCACAAAGCTCACCGAACAGGTGGACGGCACCATGCGCTTTCGCCACGTGCCCCCGCTGCTCGTTCCACTGCGAGAGCTGCATGACCCCACCGACGCGCGAGAGCAGAGTGACTACGTCCGGGTACTGCTGCACGAGTACGCAAAAAGCCTGGAGGAGGACCGGCGATACCTGTTCAGCACCTACCGGTTCCTGGACATGGCGCGCAAGGTCGTCGGCGTGGGCAGCGTTGGCACGCGCGCCTGGGTGCTTCTCTTCACCGGACGCGCCGGTCAGGATCCGCTCGTCCTCCAGGCCAAGGAGGCCCAGCCGTCGGTCCTGGAGCCGTATCTCGGCGCCAGTCGGTATGAGAACCACGGGGAGCGGGTCGTGCGCGGGCAGAGGATGGCCCAGGCGGCCATCGACCTTCTCCTCGGCTGGCAGCGCAGCCACGGACTGGACGGCAAGGAGCACGATTTCTATTTCCGCCAGCTGTGGGATTGGAAGGCGTCGGTCGACCTCTCCACCATGACCTACTGGGGCCTGCACGCCTACACCCGGGCCTGCGGCTGGTCGCTCGCCCGCGCCCACGCCCGGTCCGGGGACCGCCTGGCGATCGCCGCGTATCTTGGCGCTGGGCCGAAGTTCGATGCAGCGATCGCGCGCTTCGCGACCGCCTATGCCGATCAGAACGAACGCGACCACCAGCGGCTCGTCGACGCTGTCGCCGCCCGCGAGGTGGTCGCCCGCGCCGGCGTCTGAGAGTTGCCCGTCAGTAAAGCTCGCGCCAGGTGAAGGTCGGTGAGTACCCCAGCACCTGGCGGGCCTTGCGAATGTCAAGCAGCGTCTCGGTGCCGCTGACGTCATCGGCAACGGGCACTCCGGGGAACACCTCGTTCATGAGCTCGCGGCTGGGGCGCTTCATGACGGTGTCCGGAGCGGCGATGATGAAGCTGTCAGCGCCGCTGATGTCGGCCTCCAGGGCGCGACGCACGCTCTCGGTGACGTGGCTCTCGTCAACGTAGCCCCAAAGGTTCCACTTCCGCAGGTGGGGGTCGTCCCAGAAGCCCGGGAACCGCTCATAGTCGGACCGGACCATGATGTTGGAGAAGCGCAGACCGATGATGGGGATGCCGCTCCATCGGTGAAACTGCCGGGCCAACTCCTCCCCGAGCACCTTCGAGAGCGCGTAGCTCGTCTCCGGGAAAACGTGCGCCTCGTCAACCGGCGCATACTGGGGTGGCCGCGTGAAGGGCAGACCCAGCGTCGTTTCGCTTGACGCCCACACGACCCGCCGCAGCCCCAAGCGGGCCGCGGCCGCGAATACGGCGTGGGTGCTGGTGATGTTGGTCCGGAACACCTGATCTGGCGTGGCGTGCGCGGGCGAAGGGATCGCCGCCAGGTGCACCACCGCCTCGATTCCCGGCAACGTCTCACCGCCGCTCAGGGCCTCCAGCGCCTGACCGAAGTCCGTGACGTCGGCAGCCAGGTAGGGAATGGTGCTCTCCGGCGAAGAGGACTCCGGCGAGGGATGGATGTCGATGTTCAGGACCTCGTGCCCGTGCTCCAACAGGTCTTGTACGACCGCACGTCCAGCCTTGCCGCTGCCGCCGGTCACCGCAATCTTTGTCATAGGGAGACCTTTAGCAGAGGACGCCGCGTCGATAGGCTCCGGGCATGCCGGAGGTGCAGTCGGATCTCGCCACCGAACCGGGTCCGGAGCATCTGGCGCCGACCGCGTTCCTCGACAGCCGCGATCCCGGCGTACAGGAGTTTGCCCAGACCGCCGTCCGCGGCGCCGGCAGCGAGCACGAACGGATTCGCCGGCTGTTTGCGGCCGTGCGCGACGAGATTCGCTATGACCCGTACAGCGTCTGTAGCGATCCCCGTGAGTACCGGGCGAGCACGGTGCTCATGCGGGGGGCCGGATACTGTGTGCCCAAGGCGGTCCTTCTCGCCGCCGCCGGTCGCTCGCTGGGCATCCCGGCACGCCTGGGCTTCTCCGACGTGCGCAACCACCTGCAGTCACCGCGGCTCGCGGAGGTCATGGGCACCGACGTGTTCGTCTTCCACGGATATGCGGAACTGCACGTCGACGGCGCCTGGCGCAAGGCGACCCCGGCCTTCAACGCGACGCTGTGCGACCGCTTCGGCGTTGCCCCCATTGAGTTCGACGGCACGCGTGACGCGTTGCTTCACCAGTTCACCGCCGACGGAAGCCGGCATATGGAGTACGTCCGCGATCGCGGCGTGTTCGCCGACCTGCCGCTGGAGCGAATCCTCGAGGCGTTCGCCGCCGCATACCCACGGCCGCTCGTGCGGGCGGTCGATGATCCCGCCTTCGACGGGTAGCGATCTCCTGCTCCGGGGCGACGTGCAGCTCGCCGGGTAAGGACGGCTCTGGGGGCACCCTTACCCGCGTCTTGATCCCGCGGGTCAAGCTGCGTGCCATGTACTCAACCTGGTTCGGCGATCTCCACACCGAACTCGTCACCTCGAAAGGAGGTGAGAACACATGGCCAAGAAGGATGATCTTCGCAAGGACACCAAGAAGGACCGGCGTGACCGCTAGTTCTCGCCCACCCGAATGTGCAGCCGCGCCGGCTGATGATCGGACGCCGGCGCAGGCTGCATCCCGGGCCGACCGGGCCCTCCCGCGGCGAGTTGCCCCGGGTCCGGAGCGCTTGCGGCCGGACTGACGTCGCGGCTCAGCCCGCCCGCTGCGGAGCCCCGAGGACGAGTTCGTCGAGTTCGGCGAGCGCCTCGTGCAGGTGCTCGGTCCAGGGCCGCTGGGCCGGATCTG
>DASSZQ010000195.1:0-4491 GCA_035702755.1 Solirubrobacteraceae bacterium
GGTCCGGACGTCAAGCGACCGGGCGAGCAGCAGCGAGCGCCGGGCGCCGAGGCCGAGGTAGCGGCCGAGGCCGACCAGGTCTGGGGCCAGCTCGCGCTCAAGCTCGGCGAGCTCGGCGATCTCGCCCGTCTCCACGAGCTCACGCAGCCGCGCCTCGATTCCCGGCCCGATGCCGCGCAGGCTCCGCACGCGGCCGGAGCGCACCAGGTCGGCAACCGGAGCCGCGGTCCCGCGGATGGTCTCGGCGGCGCGCCGGTAGGCGCGGAGCGTGTAGGGGTTGGCGTCCGCGAGCTCCAGCAGGGCGGCAAACGCGTCGAGCCGGTCGGCGATCTGTCGGTTCTGCACCGCACGTAGTTTCCCCTGATGGCACGCGGAGACGGGCGCGCGACCGTGATTGACTACGGGCTCGCCGGCGGGCCCCGGCGTCAACGAAACGAAAAAGGAGTGGCATGGCGAGCATCAAGGAGTCGACCGCAGACCTGGTGGCAGAGCTGTTGGGGGACGACGCGGAGGATCTGCTGGAGCATCGCTGCACAACGGTCGACAGCTCGCTGCTGCACCTCCCCGGACCGGACTTCATCGAGCGCGTTGTCCTGGACACCGATCGCAACGCGCAGACGCTGCGCAGCCTCCGCCAGCTGTTTGACCACGGCCGCCTGGGCGGCACCGGCTATGTGAGCATCCTGCCCGTCGACCAGGGCATCGAGCACAGCGCCGGCGCGAGCTTTGCGCCCAACCCGGCGTACTTCGACCCGCAGCGGATCGTCGAGCTGGCGATCGAGGGCGGCTGCAACGCGGTCGCATCGACAGTGGGGGTGCTCGGCGCGGTCTCGCGCCGCTACGCCCACCGCATTCCGTTCATCGTCAAGCTCAACCACAACGAGCTGCTCACGTTCCCCAACCGGTATGACCAGGTGCCCTTCGCCAGCGTGCACCGGGCCTGGGAGATGGGCGCCGCCGGCGTCGGCGCCACGATCTACTTCGGCAGCGAGGAGAGCACACGCCAGCTGCGCGAGGTCTCAGAGGCGTTTGAGGAGGCCCACGAGCTCGGCATGTTCACCGTGCTGTGGTGCTACCTGCGCAACCCCGCATTCAAGGCTGACAAGGACTACCACGTGTCGGCCGATCTGACCGGTCAGGCGAACCATCTCGGCGTCACCATCGAGGCCGACATCATCAAGCAGAAGCTGCCGGAGAACAACAACGGCTATGGCGCGCTCAATCAGAACGGCTCCAGCTACGGCAAGACCTCGCCACTCGTCTACTCCGAGCTGACCACCGAGCATCCGATCGACCTGTGCCGCTACCAGGTGGCCAACTGCTACATGGGCCGGGCCGGCCTGATCAACAGCGGCGGCGCGTCCTCCGGTGAGTCGGATCTCGCCGAGGCGGTGCGCACGGCCGTGATCAACAAGCGGGCCGGCGGCACCGGACTGATCAGCGGCCGCAAGGCCTTCCAGCGGGCGATGAGCGAGGGGATCGAGATCCTGCACGCCATCCAGGACGTGTATCTGGCAGACGAGATCACCGTGGCGTGAGCGAAGCGCCGGCTCGCGAGGGGGCGGCGGCGCGGCCTCGGTCGCGCCCCGTCATCCTCACGCGGCGACGAGCAGGACGACGATGAAGGCGAGGTAGGCGGCGATGATCAGCCCGCCCTCGGCGCGGCGCAGTCCCCGGCCCGTGTACGCGAACCCAAGGGTGAGTGCCGTCATGCCGAGGTACCACGCGGCGACGAGCGTGCCCTGCCCTGAGGGGGCGCCCAGCCCGGCGATGGTGGCGGGCAGCAGCAGGCCGATGGCGACGTTGAGCGCATTTGAGTTCAGCGCGGTGCTCAGTGTTGCGGCGCCGCGGCCGCGGCGGGCGAGATAGAGGGCCGCGACCGCGTTGGGAAGGCTCGTGACCGCGGCGAGCACCAGCCCGCCGGTCACGTACTCCGGCACGCCGTGGCGGGCGCCGAGCCGCGAGGCGCTCTGCTCCATGGCAACGCTCGCGCCGACGACGACCAGCACGGCGATGGCTGCCGTCACCTCATCCGGCATGCGCGCGCGGCGGGGGTGGATCGCCGGAGCCAGTTCGCTCTCCTCCTCGCGGATCGCCTCCGAGAGCCAGGCGGTCAGCGGCGCCGGGAGGCCGGCCCGGCGCAGGCGCTCCGGGCGCGTCCCCAGGAGGACCAGGTAGGGCAGGAGCAGCAGGGCGACGCCGCCCAGGCCGGCCGCCGGCGGGAGCGTGCCGATCACCGTCAACAGGCAGAGGCCGGCGACGGCGACGGCGACCGCGCCCTCCATCGCCACCACGCGGCGGTGCAGTGCGATGCCACCGGCGACGACCGCGGACAGGCCCAGCAGCGCCGCCAGGTTGAACACGTTTGACCCAATCACCACGCCGGCACCGATGCGCGCGTGATGGCCGGCCAGCGCGGTCACCGCGGAGGTGATCTCCGGGGCATCGGCGGCGAGGGCGGCGACCATCCCCAGCAGTGCCTCCGACAATCCCAGCCGCGCGCCGACGCGCTCCAGCCGGGACACAAGCAGCCAGCTGGTGGCAAGACTGATTCCCGCCGCCGCGGCGAAGCCGACGGCAAGCCACGCGTCAGACACGACGGGCTCCGGCGCGGCGGATGCGACACGGGATGAGCGGGGGCGGGCGGCGGCGGATGGCTGACTCCCCAGGGGGGCACGCCGACCAGTCTTCCCGGCTCTCCGCCGCCAGTGTAACCCGCCCCCGCCCTCCTCGGGCGGGCCGGTTCGATCGTCAGCCGGTCAGTGACCCTTCGGCCGGGCCGCGGTGCAGCGCAGGCCCCTCTGGTTCACGCCCACGGGCAGCGTGGAGATGATGCTTCTCGGCCCCTTGAGCGGACGCATCGTCAGCACGTAATGCTTGCCCCGGTACCCGCAGCGCAGCAGTGCGATGGTGATTGTGGTGCCGACGGCGAGATGACGGCCGCCGAACAGCCACATCAGGCTGAGGTCGCGCGGCTTGGAGCACCCCGGGTGCCCCTTGTGGCCGCAGGCGCGGAGCGACTTGATGATGACCGAGCGCTTGGCGAACGGACATCCGGCACCGTGACAGGTGAACTGCGCCGTCGTGCCCGGCACGATGCCGTAGGCGACCAGCGCGCGGAAGCTTGAGTAATAGCGGGTGACGTAGAACGTCCAGTTCAGAAGCGTCGTGATGTAGCCGTGGCTGATGGGAGCGACGTTGATCCGGGCCACCGAGGAGGTGGCGCCGACGAAGTTGCCGTCGCCGTTGTACACGGCGGAGATCGTGTGCCGGCCGCTGCGGCCGTACTTGATCTGGCACGCGGCGATGCCGGAGTGCAGCGCCTGGCTGGAGCAGGCTCCGATCGGCGTGCCCGCGTCGAGGAACGTCACGGTCCCGCTGGGGGCCACGGAGCCCCCGGCGCCCTGCGCCTGGACACTGGCCGAGTAGGTGGCCAGCGTTGACGGCGGGAACTGGCCCGGGGCCGAGAGCGTGATGGTCACGGGCGCGCGCGCCACCGTCAGCGTGCTGGCGGCGCTGGTGGTGCCCATGACGAGGCTGCCGAGACCCGGTGTGTAGACGGCGCGCAGGGCCACGTTCCCGGCGGGGAAGGTCGCCTGGCAGCTGACGCCGGTGCTCTGACCGGACGCCACCACCGACTGGTTGGCACAGCCGGAGACGGGCACCCCGTTCGCGGTGAACGTGAGTGTGCCCGTGGGGGCCGCGTTCGAGGAGCTGGAGCTGACGATGGCGGCGAGCGTGACGCTCTGGTTGGTCACCGCCGACCCGGGGGTGACGAGGAGGCCGATCGTGCTGCCGGCGAGGACGACGCCGGTGGGGGAGGATGTCGAACTGGCGCTGCCGGTCGAGTTGACGGCCGTCTCGACGACGACGATCGAATAGCCGACGTCCTGGCCGCTCAGCGCGTACGCCGCGCCGACGGCGCCCGGGATGGCGGTGCAGCTGAGCCCGCCGGCGGTGCACCGCTCCCACTGGTAGGTGTACGAGGTGGGGCCGCCGGTCCAGCCGCCATGCTGCTCGGTCAGCGTCTGGCCCTGCTCGGTCAGGCCGGTGATGGTGGGCGCCGTGGTCGCGGCCGGCAGGCCGGGGACGGCCGCGGTGGCCGCCGAGGTGGCCGTGGTCGCCCCGCCGGTGGTGGGATCGGTGGCCGTCTCCACCACCTGGATCGTGTCGCCGGCGTCGGCGGCGGTCACCACGTAGGTGGTGGCGGTGGCGCCGGTGATATCCGTGCACGTCGCCCCGGCACAGTGCTGCCACTGGTCGGTGATGGTCGGTGTGCCTGACCATGTGCCGTGGGCGAGCGTGAGGGTCTGCCCCACGGCGGGGGTGCCGCTGATGGTGGGCAGCCCGCTGTTGGTGGGGCCGGCTCCGACCGTCACGGGGCCGACCGTGTTGCTGGCGGGAGCGGTCGCGGCGGAGGGCGTGTCCCCGGTGAGCGTGGCGCTCTCAACCAAGACGATGTTGTTGCCGATGTCAGCGGCGGTGAGAACG